>CAXUBB010000188.1:0-4635 GCA_964249105.1 uncultured Bryobacteraceae bacterium
TCACAATCTGGTAATACCCAGAATCAGTAGGGGCAAGCTGCCACTGCTGATTTCCATAGCCCAGGTAATCGTACTCCTGAATCACCGCGCCGTCCGCTGATGAAGCTCCGGTCACATCCAGCACCTTGCCGGTCAGCCGGTTCACAATGGCATAGTAGCCGCCGCCTGTCGGAACAAATTGCCATTGCTGCTCTTTCGTTCCTGTAAGTGAAATCTGCTGAATGGCAGTGCCGCTGGCCGACGACCCATTCTGGAAATCCAGCACATGACTGCTATTGCTGTTCACGATCTCGTATGACTGAACCGGCACCAGCGCCCACAACTGTTGCCCGTTGCCGTTTGTGTCCCACTGCTCCAGCACCGTCCGGTTCGCTGTTGATCCCCCCGGAATCTCCAGCACTTTGCCGCTGTACCGGCTCACAATCCGGTAATGGGCGTCATCAGCAACAACGAGCTGCCATTGTTGATTACCGAACCCCAAATAGTCGTACTGTTGAATCGGAGTTCCGTTTGCTAAAGATGGGCCCGTCACGTCCAGGACTTTTCCCGTCAGCACATTGGTAATCACGTAATAACCGTCGCCGGTTGGAACCAGTTGCCATTGCTGCCGCGCCAGTCCGTTTAACGGGTTTTGCCGGACGAGCGCGCCGCTCGCGATTGAGCCATCTTCAGGCTCCAGCACCTTGCCCGTCACGGCGTTTACAATCTCAAAAGCGCCCGTGAAAACGCCCGTGCCGGTCACCGGAGTCACTTGCGGCGAGTTTGGCTCGCTGTTTGCCGCCGCAATCGTGGCGAAGCGCACACCCGCCAACTGAGGGCTGAATACCACATAAACCGAGCATGCGCCGCCTGCGGAAAGGCTGCCTTCGCAATTAGTGGCAATTGTAAAATCAGCGGCATCGCTCCCCGTCACGGTCACGCCATAGATGTTGATGGCTCGCGGCGTGGGATTTGAGATTTGAATGGTCTGCGCCACGCTCCGGCTCAATACTTTTTGTGAACCGAAATTAAACCCGGCCGGCGACGCCGTTAAAGTAGAAGACGTAGTCGCCGACCCGCTCAGAGCGATTGTTTGCGGGGAGGAAGGGGCGTTGTCGTTAATAAAAATAGTCGCGCTGAATGTGCCTACTGAGCTCGGCGTAAAAGTAATTTGAAGACTGCAACTCGCACCTGCCGTAAGGCTGGAGGAACAATCGCTTGTCCACGAAAAATCAAAACTTGAACCGGCCAGAGCATTTGAAAATACCAGCGTTGCCGTTCCCGTGTTGGTCAGCGTCACTGTCTGGGTGGCCGGTTGGCCGCTATTCAAGGTTCCAAAGTCAACTCCCGTCGCTGAAAGCGTTAAGGCCGGACTGTTCGTTACGGCAATAGCGCTCGTCCAGCCGTTCACCAGATTAGCGGCGTTTACCGAACCTAGACCCGTCGCCAGATCATAGCCAACGCCAGCCTGATACTGCGCGTTCAGCGTCCCGTAATTGGCCTCTCCCGGAACGGCATTATTTCCCGCCGTGACGTCATTGAAAATGCACCCGGCGCCCGTGCTCAAAATGGCCGTGCTCGAAGCGTTGCAATTTCCTAGATTCTGAGTGGCCGCCAGCCGGTACAAAGTGTAATCGGCTTGCCCTTGCCGCGCTCCGGTTTTCTGCACTACCAGGGCCATCAAGCCCGCAAAGGAAGGCGTCGCTGCCGATGTCCCGCTGTAGCCTTCAAAAGAAATTCTGCCGCGACTGTTCGCCGTGCAGGAGTTGTTCAAGCAAAGCAGATATGCGTCATGTCCCGCAGCGCTGAGAGCCACATCCGGCACATCGCGCGCGCCGTCGCTCGGAATCCCGCTGACGCCCGATTGCCACGAAGGTTTGGAAAAGTAAGAGGAAGCGCCTCCTCCGCTTGACCAAAGGGCCGCGTTGGAACTCCCGCACTGCGCCACACTGCAGCTTTCATTCCACGCAACCTCTGGAATATAAGAAAATACCGAACTGAGTTGAGGACTGTTGGATGGAAACCAGTAGGCGCTGTAATTGCCATTCTCATTGAGCTGAGTGCCTCCCACGGCTACCACATAAGGATTGGATGCCAGAATGCTGACTGATACCGGACCTACTGCTGTTGCCTGATCCGGGCTGTCGCATCCAGCCGCGCCGGAATCTCCCGATGCTACCGTGTACGTGATTCCTTGCAGCGCCGCCTGCGCCGCCAGATTGGAGTAGAAAACGGCCTGCGCCTGCGTATAGTTCGCCTCACAGTCGCCAAAGCTTTCCGTCATCACATCGGCAAGATTGTTATCAATGATGTACTCTTCCGACAAGTCCACGCCGTCGGCGGTGTTCGTGCTTTTTGAGACCACCAGTTTAACCGTCGATCCTGGCGCAACGGCTCCCGCCCACGACGTATCCAGTACCGCTTCCGCTTCTTCATCGCCGCCCAAGTCACCTGGGTCCACGCCGTTTACGATGACTTGCGGATCATTGCTGCTTAATCTGAACAGGGAACGAAAGCTGGTAATATCGGAAACCCTGATGTTGGTTCGCCCCACCACGGCAATACTGGTTCCGCTCCCGTTGATACCTGCCTGATACAGCGGATTGATGTCATAAATCGTGGCATAGTCAGCCGGAGCCAGAGCATAAAGTCCGCTGGAAGACGTAAACTCCGGCGCGGCTCCGGTCTGCCGCGCCACGGCTTCCACACGCGAAGACATCGCTTTGAGCTGCGGCTTCTTGTTGAAGTTGTGCAGCGTGGCCACCCCGGCCACCACAGGCGCTAAGGCCGCCGGTATCTGCGGATTGCTCGCGTTTGCCCAATGCTCCACGCCGTTTACAAGAAATTTGTGAATGGAGGTGTGGAACGCCTCCTGCACCTGTCCAGCCGTACCGGAAAACTCGATAATGGTCCTGCCCCTTGACACTCGCGCCACTTGAAAGCCGTGTGACTGAAGCCAGGCCGTTACTAGCTGAATATCCTGCGGCGCAGCGCCGAATTGTTGTCCAAACTGTTCCGGCATAAGCCACTGATGGAATTGCGGGGAGTTTGGATTGTGCACCTGATCCATCAGCTTGTCAAGCGCCTGTTGTTGCTCCGCGCTCCGGTTCAAGACCAGCAGCATTCGCTCCATCGGCAAATCCGCCGCAGCCATTCCCTGGTCAAACCGCCGGTTGGCCAGTGGGTGGACATTGCCTTGTAGAGTTTGGAGCTGCCCATCATCAATCGCCTGCCGGATACGCTCTTGACCTGAACCCGTCAAACAAGACAGAAACAGCGCAGCTACACACGAAACAGAAACACTTTTCATCACTCAAACCGCCCGACATCCAAGAATTGCTTGGGCTTGCAGACGCACCTTGTTTTTGTAGGTTACAACTCCCCGGACTCGTTTCCCGCGCTACTTCGTGATGACACCGCAGGCGATACGGGCACCGGCGTTTCCCGCCGGATCGCTTTTCATATCGTCAGCCTTTTCATGGATCATCAGCGCCGTTCCTCCGTTGCTGAATAGAGAATTAGCGCCCTCGCCGAGCGTGACGTTAGGGTCGGTGACGGTAGTCTTGGCTGTTCCGCTCTTGCCAACGGTAAAGTTCATCATGTCTCCCGCGTGCGGCCCTTCCGGATTTTGCAGCCCATGTTTTTTGCTCTCCGGATTGAAATGCGGGCCGGCGGAGGTAAAGCCGGGCGCTTCGCATTTAGCGTTCTGGTGAATGTGGATGGCATGTTCGCCCGGCGGCAGGTCTTTGAGATTCAGCTTGATATTGACTCCATGCCCGGAGCTTTTTCCGACGGGCGACAGGGTTGCCGTCCCCACGCTCTCGCCCTTGGCGTTTTTCATCATGACCCGCACGGGCGCCGCCGAAAGCAGGGGCATGCCCAGCGCCAGGGCAGCCAGTAGTGTACTCGCTTTGTTCATAATTCCTCTAGCATATACATAACGGTACGGGGATGGAGAGGGAATACCGACAGCTTAATTGTTTATGCCTATATTCAGAAAACACTAAATCAATTTCAATAAAAAGCTTTAATATTTCCGGTTGACGCTAGGGGAAATTACAGGTACAATTCAAGCACCTGGAGACAGTTCTTGATGTACCGAAGGCCGATTTTCACGGCAGATTACGCTAAGATGTTTTGTGTATTGCCCAAAAATACGTCTGCTATTCAGATTATTCCAGACGGGTACGATCGTATCCGGATGGGAACGCTTTTGCAATTGCCGGAAGGCGCGCGCGTTGAGATCAACGGCGAAGGATTTGACGACCGCACGGTCCGAATTATCTGGGAAGGTGCCTGTTACTATGCCTTCCGCGACGACCTCGAAGCAGCAAAAACCTATCAGGCGGCCGCTGCTGCCGGATAAATCACCCTTTTCAATTTAGGGCTTCACACCCCAAAACATTTCCTTAGCGGGAATAAATTCCACCGGGACTTCTTTGATAAAAGTGCGAAGCCATAAGGTGCATTCATCCATACCGGCTTGCTCCGATGGCACATGACCTAGCAAGAGCAGCGCTTTGTGTTTCCCTTCACTGACCGCGTCCGCTACGTATTCAATGGTCTCCCACTCGGGCACTTCGCCAATGAGCAGGGCTTCGACGTCGTTGCGTTCCAATAATTGAATCTGCGGCGCGGGTCCGGCAGCGCCCGGCA
>CAXUBB010000188.1:4645-9446 GCA_964249105.1 uncultured Bryobacteraceae bacterium
CTGTGCCAGCCGTCGTGAAAGCGCCAGACCACCAGCCCGTGTTTTTCGATAAAATCCTGTTTCGCCGCCAGCACCGGATCATTTGCCTGGGCTAACTCTGCCGTTGTGTCGCGGTGACTGTAGAATGTCGGCTCGTGGGTAATCACCAAATTCTTGCCGGCAGCGGCGGCCCGCTCCAGTACATCGTAGGTCGCCATCATGGTGACGGCAATACCGGTAACGGGCTTGTCGGGATCACCCGCTTTAAAGGTATCCACGGTGTTCTCAGGTAATGAGACTTTGATCTGCTTTTGAATCCTCTCGATGACTTGGCGGGCGGTCAACTGGTTTGTCTGGGCATTTACTACAGCCCCTATCAATAGGCTTGGCAGCAAAAGAGCAATAATCTTCACGAACACCAGTATGTAATTTACGTCAAGCAGAGTTTAATCTGTGTTATTTTGAATCAGGAGGGCCGGGAGCCGCTTACTCCCAACCCTCTCAAGTCTACTTCCGCTGTTTCCAGTGGATGTAAACCTGAACTGTACCGAGTAAGATCAGTACAATCTTGATTCGTATGGTCATGTAGACCACCTCCTAGCGGAGAAGTGGTATTGGAGAGCCGGGACGCTATCCCGGCTTTTCCCTTCTCAGCCCAACTGAATAGCTGAAAACGAGAAACGCAGCTTCCCCAATTTCCCTGCCAGGAATTTCGATTGTAGCTTATCTGCTACGTATTCACTTCCACTCGGGATTCTTATTAAGACTGACCAGGTTGGCCAAAATCCGGTACGCACCGGGCACTCCGGCCGGTAGTTGCCGATACAAGGCGAAGGCGTCGTAAACGTAAAAACCGCGGCCGTAATGGGCTAATAATAAACCTCCCGCTTGGGGGTCTTGATCGGGATCGTGGGTTTCGACCAGGGATTTGTATTGCGGGTCCCACTTCTTCATGAAGCCGTGGCCGCGTTCTTCCTGCCAGCCCGCGAAATCGGAGGCGGTGATCTTATTGGGCCAGGTAAGGGCGGGGTTGCCGGGGTCCGGGAATTGGACAGCCGAGAACTCGTCCACCACCTTTTCGGGATTGGAGCCGAGCGTGAAAGGATAAGGGCCGTAATTGCGGTCGAAGTTTTGCAAGTTGTATTGCACAATCAGGGTTCCGCCGTTTTTCACGTAGTTCAACAAGCGGTTATTGGCGGAACGCAGGTCAGGACGCACGGCATAGGCGCGAACGCCGAGCACGATGGCGTCAAAACCAGAAAGATTGCCGGTTTCCAAGTCAGCGCCGGAAAGAACCTGCACGGACAGACCAAGATCCTGAAGCGCGCGCGGAACATCATCGCCCGTACCGGGCAGAAAGCCAATGCGTAAATTCGGCGCGGTTTTCACATTTACGCCGGTAAGCGTGTAGGTCGCGGGTCGGTAGTACGGATAAGGGCGCAGGCTGGGGTAGCCCACCATTTCGTAGCCTTCCTCGTAAGTCTGGCCATTATATTGGGCAGTTGCCTTGATTTGATAGTTTTCCGTTTTGACGGAGCGCGGAGTGACCTGGAAGGCAACGGTTTCATTTTCGCCATCTTCCGAGAAAGTGAAGGCATACTCTTCCGGAGCGGCTGTCCAACCGTCCGGCAAGTGGAGTTTGAGCGTTCCTTTCGCCGGTCCTTTCACGTTGTTGTGGAGAGTGCAGGAGAACTCAAAAGATTTTGCTTCGAGGGGAACAGCGCCAGCCGCAGGCGAGACAGAGACAGAAAGAGCAGGGCCGACCAGCAGCGGATTTTCCACTAGACCGATGCCCTCGATGCGGGTATGGGTTTGCACTAGTCTGTGAATGACAAGTTCTGCTCCGTGATAAGTAATGCGAGCGGTAGCTCCCAGCGGATAAGGCGAGTAGGAAAGGTTGCGGTAGCGAGCGTCATTCAGATCGTAGTAGGGCTGTTCTTGATTAGGGCGCGAGAAGTAAGGGCGGGTGAGAGCGGCGTCATTCGGAACCGTGACAGCGAACTTCAGGCGCAGGTCTTTATTGGGGGATAGTTGGGGAGCAGGCGTTCCTTCCGCTTTGAGATTCCAATTCCTACCGGCGGCTGCATCCAGGTTTACGTTCTCGATATTGACTGCCTCCGGACCGGTATTCAGTAGCGTAGTTTGCACATGAAAGGACTGACCCGGAATGGCGACTGTGAAGGTGGGGGAAGCTCCGGCGAAAGCCGCAAACGGCCCAGTAGGCTCTTTAGCGGGCGCAACAGCGGAATCAAACGACAGGCCGAGCGATAGCGTGAGGGCCTTTTCATACTGGCGCTCTTTTTGCTGCAATTCAAAGATGACGTCGCTTTTGCCGGGTTCCGCCAAGCCGCTCGCTTTCACCTGCTCGATCAGGGAACGGGCGGCTCCTAAACCTTTGGCGAGATCGGGGGCGATTTGCGCGGGCGTTTCCGGGCGGTAATGCCGATTGATGCTGTCCGCCAGTTCGGAGAGTTGGGTGAGGCCGTTCCTTAGAAATCCGGTGTTGCCTGTTGCCAGAGTGGCGACGCCAGCCAGGGAGATGTCGATGCCGTCGTAAAAAGATTTTTCCTCGTCGGCGGTCTTGATGCGAGAGCTATAACAGTGGTAAGTGATCGAGGCGAGAGAGGGCTGCGGGAGCGTGCCGCCTCCGTTCTGGCTTTTTTGAAAACCCCAACCCTCACGGGCCATTTGCGCATAGGTCAGGCCGACAGGCGGGTCCCAAGTGCCTTCCGGAACCGTGACGTTGACTTTCGGTTTTTCGGTAATCCAAGTCTTGCTTATGTAATCACGGAAGCGGATAGGGACATATTTGTCGGTGGCGTAGTCGTAGATGGTCCTTTCCTTAGTAGGAGTGAAGAAAGGCGTCCGCTCATAAATCTTTATCGGTGACCAGGGGCGCAAGCCTTCTTTGATTTGTTCGGGGAACCGGTCAGGGTCGCCGGCGGCGAGAAACGCTTCCTGCGCCATCTGCCCGGCAACCTGATGATTGCCGTGGCCGTCAGTGGGCGCTCCGATGAAAACGGAAGTAATCACGAGCGGGCGTGTCATGCGGATCACGCGCACGACATCGGAGAGCGTGCGGTCGTAGCCCCATTTATCAATGGCTTCCTCACGGGTTTTGGAAAAGCCGTAGTCGATGGCGCGGCCCCAGTATTGATCAACTCCGTAGTAGCGGTCCGCCGTTAAGAGTTCCTGTGTTCTGACCAAGGCCAGTTCGTCGTACAAATCGCTGGACATGGCATTTTGGCCGCCTTCGCCTCTTGTCAGAGTGAGCAGAGTTCCGCGCGCGCCTAAGCCCCTGGTTTGCAGGGCGAGCATGCCGCCGTCCTCATCGTCGGGATGAGCAGTCACCATCAAAACGCTAGCGCGAGTGCGAATGGCCGCCAGCCAACGCGATAAACCGGCTGCGCCCCGGTCGAGGTAAATCGCCTGGGCGTTGGGATCGGGGTCCGGCGCGGTTTGCGCGGCCCAGAGGCTCAGGCAAATGGCGGAAAAAGCGGCGGAGAAGCTGATTAGATTCCCGATGAGTGTGGCTTTGCGGTGACGAACCATAGATAAGCGGACTGAGAAATATAGAGGCGCGATGCCGCGCGGATAGCACGCACGTTTATAATCCCTACTATATCGATCAGTTGGAAGGGGTTCTCCATGTTTGACGCTCGGCGGATGTTGTTGCTCAGTATTTTAGCGGCTCCGGTCATGGTATTCGCGCAGACGCAGGCAATCAATGGGAGCATTCGGGGGCGCGTGGCGGATCAAACGTCCGCGCCCATCGCTCAAGCTGGCGTGAAGGTTCAAAACGCGCAGACTGGCTTTGAGCGATCGGTTGAGACAACGGACGAAGGGTATTATCTTGTTCCGAATCTACCGCTTGGGTCTTACACCATCACAATTCAAAAACAAGGCTTCGATACGGAGCGCCGCGCGGGAGTGGTGTTGGACGCGGGAACGGAGGCGGTGATTGACAGCAGCTTGCGGGTGGGAGCAGTCACAAATTCTATTGAGGTAAGCGGCGGCACTCCGATCATTGAGCCCTCCCGTTCGAGCATTGGTCGTACGATCAGCCATGCCGAAGTGGATAACGCGCCGTTGACTTCGCGCAATCCGTACAACTTTATTCTGTTTCAGCCGGGCGTGAGCGGTCATCCCAACGCGGAGCTGGGAATTCCCCGCACGGTCAACACGAATGGACTGCTGGACCGCATCAACTACCAGATGGACGGCATGGTGGATACCGAAAGCGACCGTTACGGAGTGCGGCTGTTTCCCATCGCCGACATCTATGTGGGGGAAGTCCAGACGGTTTCGAATAGCTTTTTGCCGGAGTTCGGCATGACCTCGGGCGACATCTATAACGTGATTACCGGGTCGGGAACGAATCAGTTTCATGGCGAGGTGCTGTACATTGGCCGCCCTACGGACGCGAGCGCGCGGCCTATTCTGCTGGGCACGAAACCGAAACCGGATTTGACGCTCAACGATGTGGCGGTCAATGCGGGCGGCGCGATCATCAAAGACCGGCTTTTTATCTTTGGCGCGTATGAGCACCTGACGCGGGGCTTGCCGCAGCCGAATACGATCAATCCGGTTTCGGCGGCTCAGCTTGGTATTCCGACAAATCTGCTGGCGACCGCGCCGAGCGTGCAGCATGCCCAGTTTGTGAATCTGCGAGCGGATTGGAAGATCACGGACAAGCACCAGTTCTTTGTGCGGCTGAATTACTTCCGCAATGAGTATCCATTCAATACAAACGTGGGCGGATTATATGCGCTGGATACCGCATCCGATTTCCGGGACCGCGCCTATATCGGCGGGGCGCAAT
>CAXUBB010000188.1:9493-9732 GCA_964249105.1 uncultured Bryobacteraceae bacterium
GGGTCTATGTGTCGGGCGTTGCTTACTTTAATGGTTCGAGTGCTTACGGGGACGTGTTTGCTGAAAAGATTCCTTCAGTGAATGACAATTTCACGGTAGTGAAAGGCAGCCATACTTTTAAGGTGGGCGGCGGATTTCAACAGATTCTGGATGTGCAGTTGAGTCCGACCTATAGCCAGTACAACTTTCCAAACGTCAACGCTTATTTAGCAGCAAAGTCAGGGGCGGCTCCGAATGGC
>CAXUBB010000189.1:0-1307 GCA_964249105.1 uncultured Bryobacteraceae bacterium
GACCGCAACAGTTGATTCCTTATCTCAGCGTCGTTCCGGCTCCCTCGGACCAATATTTCATCGCGAACCGTATCTACACCCTGAAACGGCACGGCGAGTCATTCAGCAACGTGGGCGCAATCGCCAGACTGCGCGTCACCGAAACGGAGCTTGCCCGAACTCGCGGCCTTAGCGGGTTCTCCAAGCGCCTTGCGGCAGCGCGGGAACACGCCAAAAGAAACGGGCGAGAATTATCCATTCCGCTGCTCACGCCGACCGAGTTTGCCGCCTTGAAGCCACACTTCAGAATTCGTAATCCTGATCATTACCGGCAGCGATTTCTCCTATGGACCGCCTTGTTCTTTGCGGCGTTTTACCTGGCGCATCTTGCGTGGCGGGTGCGAGGTTTCGCTGGCGACAACCTGATTCTTCCGATCGTTCATGCTCTATCCGGCATTGGCTTGATCCTGATGGTTACTCTCCGGGACCCTCTCCGCGACACCCTGATGTTCGCGGACTTTACCGCCGGCGTGATGGCCGGTTGCCTTGCGCTGTTCCTGTTCAGCGTTCCCGATTATCAAAGGCAATTTAGCAGGCTGAGCTACGTGCCCTTGTTAGCTGCTCTCGCTTTGGCAATGGCGCTTGGCCTTTTCGGCAGCGGTCCCGGAGGAAGCGATGCGAAGGTCAATCTCTTCTTTTTTCAACCGGTGGAATTGATTCGCATTCTCCTGATCCTCTTTTTAGCGGGATACTTCGCGCAGAACTGGGATGCGCTGCGTTATCTGAAGCAGGGCGGCGGAAGGCTGGCAACCGCCTCACGCCGCTTCAATATTCCGCGTCTGGATTACGTGCTGCCGGTGGCTGTCGGTGTCGCCGTTTCCATCTTCTTCTTTTTCTGGTTAAGCGATCTCGGACCCGCGCTTGTGATCGGCTGCCTGTTTCTGACCATGTACAGTATCGCGCGAAATCGTGTGCTGCTGGCAGCGGCAGGGCTGGCGGTCATTATTCTCAGCTTCGCTATCGGCTATGCCGCAAACTTCCCGCACACCGTACGCGAGCGTGTTGAGATGTGGAAGTCTCCTTGGGATAACCACGTCCGGGGCGGCGACCAGTTAGCCGACTCGTTATGGTCTCTTTCAACGGGCGGCGCGACGGGTACAGGTTTGGGCCTTGGCGATGCGCAGACCATGCCCGCCGCCCACACGGACTTGATTGTTTCCGCTTTCGGCGAAGAGGCGGGCGCGCTCGGCATTCTCGCGCTTTATTTGCTCTATGCTGTCCTGATCTATCGCGGCCTGCGCATAGCCCTGCGCGCTCCCGGAACCTAC
>CAXUBB010000189.1:1317-9718 GCA_964249105.1 uncultured Bryobacteraceae bacterium
CATCATCGCTTTTCAATTGTTGTTGATTACCGGCGGGCTGCTTGGGCTCATACCATTATCGGGCGTTGTTTCGCCTTTTCTGAGTTATGGAAAAACTTCCATGGTGGCGAACTTTATTTTGTTTGCCATGGTCCTTTCGGTATCGGCGAAAAGCGGAAAGGAAAGCCAACAGGCCGCCAACTTTGGTTCCGGAATGCGGACGTTAACGATTGGCCTGTCCGCGCTTGCCGTTATTGTGCTCGGGCGTTTTTTCTGGGTCCAGGTTGTCAAGGCCGACAGTGTGCTCGTTCGCCCCAGCCTTGTGATGCAGGCTGACGGCGCCCGACGCTATCAATACAACCCGCGTTTGCTGGAGATCGCTCGCAGCTTGCCGAAGGGTACCATCTTTGATCGCAACGGGATTCCCCTTGCCACCAGCGACTGGTCGCAGATAGAAGCGCATCGGGCAGACTACGAGAAGCTGGGCGTTACGCTCGATCAAACTACCTCGAAGCTCAATGGGCGTCAGTACCCGCTGGGAGCGCCCCTGTTTTACCTGCTCGGCGACGTTCGCACCCGCTTGAAACAAGGCGCAACCAACACGGCATTTCAGGAGAATGTATCCCGCATTCGGCTGCAAGGCTATGATGATGTGGCTGAGATCGAAGAAAGCCGTGACCGCGAAACCGGCGGGATCACGGCTAGAATCAAACGCGACTACCGGGCGCTCATTCCGCTGCTGCACCACCGCTACCAACCGGATAATCCGGCGGTCAAGGAGATTCTTCAGCATCCGCGTGATGTCCACATGACGATTGACGCGCCGCTCCAGATGCGAGTCTCGGATATTCTGGCCAGGCATCTGGTAAAGCTCGGCAAACAGAAAGGCGCGGTAGTGGTGATGGACCCATCCACAGGCGATATCCTGGCGGCAGTAAGTTACCCGTGGCCTTCCCAGCAGCAATTTGCCTCTCTCAACGCCAGCCCCGATACTCCGCTTCCGCAGACGGATTTGTTGGATCGCGCGCGCTTCGGCCTGTACCCTCCGGGCTCCTCTTTCAAGATTGTGACCGCGATCGCCGCCTTGCGAAAAGATCCTGCCCTCGCGCAGCAGCGTTATAGCTGCATTCGCCTTCCTGATGGACGAAGCGGGAACGTGGTTTGGAAACGCGAGGTTCGTGACGATGTCAAGGATACTCAACCTCATGGTTCCATTGATATGGGGAAGGGCATTGCGGTTTCGTGCAATGCTTATTTTGCTCAACTGGGCACTTACAATGTCGGTTCCACGATGCTTTATGACACAGCAAGCAAATTAGGCATCTCCGTCGCCGTGCCGAATACGCCAAAAAAATTGCAGCAGTTTTTGCCGCAGGCTTCTTACGGACAAGGGCAGGTCGTCGCTTCTCCCTTCCAGATGGCCCGCGTCGCCGCGACAATCGCCAACGGGGGCAACGCGCCCGAGGGACGCTGGATCAGCGACGAGACCAATACACGCGTGCTGCCGCCTCAAGCGCTTCTCTCCGCTTCGCTGGCAAATCAAATTGCCGCTTATATGCGAAGCGTTGTGGTGTCCGGAACAGCTCGCCCGTTGAATTCGTCACCGATAGCGATTGCGGGTAAAACCGGAACGGCTGAACTGGCGAAAGCGCCGTCGCACGCTTGGTTTATTGGATTCGCTCCTTACAAGGCAACCAACGGCAAACCGATTGCGTTCGCTGTTCTAGTCGAGAATGGACAATATGGAGGAACAGCGGCGGCTCCGATTGCGGGAGATATCGTCGCAGCCGCTCGCGCACTGGGCATCATATGAGATCACTGGAACAACTCGATCGGTGGATTGCCTCCAAGCTGAAAACGTGGTCTTCGGAAGCGGTGGGCGCGCCGCAAAGCATGGATCTGCTGGAAATCCGGCGTGAAATCCTGCAGGATATTCGTGATCACATTCAGCCGGCGGGAGAAGGCCGAAATCTGTTTCCCTATAACGAACTTCAAATCAACATTGCTGCCGCCGATACCGCGCAACAGGCGCTGCTGGAAGGGGCCTTCAATCAGGATGAGGAGCTGGAGCAAACTATTCCGGCGCTTCTCCGTGAGGCTGGCTGCCCGATGCCGGCGCCCTTCAGCGTCGCTGTTTCGGTAACAGAAGATCCTGCGGCAGTATCAGCCAAACGCCCGTTTCACATCAACTACTCGCACATTAAAGCGGTAGCCAACCTTACAAGCGGTCACACCCGGCCCCATGCGAAACTAACAGTGCTGCGGGGGCAAGCTGATCCCGGCGAATACACCATTGGTTCAGATCGCGTCAACTTGGGGCGCTTAAAAGAAGTAGTGAGCGCGAAAGACGGCCTGCGCCGTCGCAATGACATCGCTTTTGCCCAACCCGAAACGACCGTATCCCGCGAACATGCTTATTTGCGTTATGATCCGGCAGCCGGTAAGTTCCGGCTCTACGATGCCGCGAGCCAGCACGGCACGGTTGTGTTCCGGGAGGGCAGGCGCTTTACCGTGCCGAAAGGCGCAACGCATGGTTTTCAACTCCGGGCCGGAGATGAAATTCACTTAGGCGATGCTCGTCTTCAATTTGAAGAGGAAGAATCCAAGTAATCAAAAGCGTCTCTAATTTTCTCCGTGCTTCATCTCCTAAGAGGAATGGAATATACAAATCTCGGCAACACCGGACTGAAAGTTTCCCGCTTATGCCTGGGTTGCATGACCTACGGCACGAGTCAATGGCGTGAATGGGTTCTGAACGAAGAAGAAAGCCGCCCCTTCATTCAACGCGCCCTGGAAGCAGGCATCAACTTCTTCGATACCGCCAATATGTATTCAAATGGCGTCAGCGAAGAAGTAGTCGGACGCGCTCTGCGTGATTTTGCCCGACGCGATGAAATTGTGCTCGCGACGAAAGTTTATAACCCCATGCGCAAAGATCCGAACGGTCGAGGTCTTTCGCGCAAAGCGATCATGACTGAAATCGACCACAGCCTTAAGCGTCTTGGCACCGATTACGTTGATCTTTACCAAACTCATCGCTGGGACTACGACACGCCGATTGAAGAAACAATGGAAGCTTTGCATGATGTGGTGAAATCCGGTCGTGCGCGTTATATCGGCGCATCGTCCATGTTCGCCTGGCAGGTTGCCAAGTCGCTTTACACTGCGGACCTGTATGGCTGGACCCGTTTTGTTTCCATGCAAAATCACTACAACCTGATTTATCGCGAAGAAGAGCGTGAAATGATCCCGCTGTGCCGCGATCAAAAAATTGGGTTGATTCCCTGGTCTCCATTGGCGCGCGGCTTTTTGGCAGGCAACCGCAGCAAAGACGGAGGCGGCGAAACCACGCGAGCCAAGACCGACGACTACGCCAAGCAACTTTATTACCAGGATGATGATTTCGTTGTAGCCGACCGCCTTTCGCAAATTGCCAAGCAGCGCGGAATTCCCAATATGCAGATTGCCCTTGCCTGGCTGCTTTCGAAACCGGAAGTGACCGCCCCTATTATCGGAGCAAGCAAGATGCATCATTTGGAAGAAGCCATCAATGCGCTCTCCGTCAAACTTTCCGATGAAGAAATCAAGCAATTGGAAGAGCCATACAAACCGCACCATATTCTTGGCCACTCATAAAGTTCTTGCCGTCGCCTGCGGAAGATACTATGCTAGGGGGAGCGCTTATGGTGATTGAAATTCACAGGCCCGAACTGGAAGCTCTCATTACCGAGCGTTTGCTCGACGGACCTTTCCAAACGGTGACAGACCTGTTATGGGATGCCCTGAAGTCCGCGCCTGTGAAAAGTGAGCCGCTGAAGCCGCTGCCCAAGAACGTAATCGAATTCTTCCGCAAATCACCGCAAAGAAGTAAGGATATCCCATCGTAAATAGCGCAACTCCGTAAACAACTGAGAATTTGATGCTCAAGTAGCGCCGCGCCGTTATAAGCTTTCATTCCAGGGATTCAACATATCAGCCCCCCTGAAATCTTTCACGTTCCGAGTGACTATTGTAAGATCATGCGTAATTGCTGTTGCCGTTAGTAAACCGTCTACTACGGATAAAGGAGTGCTGCGGAGTTTTGCTTCTCCGGCAAGCCGTCCCCAATGCTCCGCAATGGGTACCGTAATTGGTAAAATTCGGCCAGCAAACCATGGTCTTAAGACAACATCAAGCCAATTCTGTAAAACCCCGCGTCGGTTGTGGCTAAATGGAAGACCAGAAATACTTTTGCAGATTTCTCCAATGGTTAACACGCTCACATAGACTCTTTCCCGGCCTGCCTCTTTAAGGAAAGCGGCCACACGAGGCTCCGGCTTTGGGCGAGTCAGCTCTGAAGGAATGTTGGTATCAACAAGACAACCTCTCACAATTCGATCTCACGGCCTGTATCTTTATCACGTTCAAAATCTATATCTAGACCAGCAAAAGGTGAATGAGCAAACAACTCGGCAAGATCCTTTGCCTTCGATACGGGTGCAGGTTGTTCCATTTGTGGCTTAAAAGCCTTTAATCCCTGCCAGAGAATCTCTTCAACGCTTTGAAATGCGCCGCTCTCAAGCCGCTGCTGAATTAGCTTCTCCAGCTCAGGTTCCTTGATTTCAATTGTCATCGAGCCCTCCCGCCAAGCGACGCCTTACCGCGTCAGCGCCGCCACCGGTTCCCGCCGCCACTCGTAGAGCGGAAAGCGATCCGTTAATGCCCCGACACCCTTCCGCGCCTCCGCCAAAGCTTCCGCCGATTGCACATGGTTCAATACATGCGCAATCAGGCCCGCTACCGTTCGCATCTCGCCCTCGCCGAATCCGCGTGTCGTGACCGCCGGACTCCCGAGCCGGATTCCGCTTGGATTCAGCGGCGGATTCGTGTCAAATGGGATCGCGTTCTTATTGGCTGTAATGTATGCCTCATCCAGCGCTTTCTCCGCCTCTTTTCCCTTCACGCCTTTTGCGAACACGTCGATTAACAACATATGGGAATCGGTTCCGCCGCTGACCACGCGAAATCCTTCTCCTTGCAACGCAGCCGCTAAAGCCCTGGCATTTGCCAATACGCGCCGCTGATATTCGCGAAATTCTTCCGAAAGAGCTTCGAGATAGCAAACCGCCTTGGCCGCGATGATATGCACTAACGGGCCGCCCTGCGCACCCGGAAAAACCGCTTTATCGATTTCTTTCCCGAACCTCTCCCGCGCCAGAATCATTCCGGAACGAGGTCCGCGCAAAGTTTTGTGAGTCGTCGAAGTGACCATATCCGCGTGTTCGCAAGGATTCGGATACACGCCCGCCGCGATCAACCCCGAATAGTGCGCCATATCGACCAGAAACACGGCGCCCACGGCATCGGCAATCTGCCGGAAGCGCGCGAAATCGATCACCCGCGAGTAAGCGCTGGCTCCCGCCACAATGACCTTCGGCTTGTGCTCTTGGGCCAGCCGCGCCAACTCATCATAATCGATCAACTCATCATCCCGGCGCACCCCGTAGGCAACCACCTTGTATAACTTGCCCGAAAAATTCAATGGATGCCCATGCGTCAGATGACCGCCATGCGCCAGATTCATTCCCAGAATCGTATCGCCCGGCTGCAACACTGACGCATACGCCGCTTCATTGGCCTGCGATCCCGAGTGCGGCTGCACATTGGCATACTCAGCATTAAATAGTTTTTTCGCCCGCTCCCGCGCCAGGTTCTCAACGATATCGGCATACTCGCAACCGCCATAGTAACGTTTGCCCGGATAGCCTTCCGCGTATTTGTTAGTGAAAACAGAACCCGCCGTTTCCAGCACGGCCTCCGACGTAAAGTTTTCGCTGGCAATCAACTCCAATCGCGTATTCTGCCGCTCGGCTTCCTCGTGAATCGCTTCATAAATTTGGGGATCGACCTCCCGCAGCGGACGCGCCATTCGTGCCTGTTCGTTCATGGTGGATACTCTTTCCATTGTCGCCTAGAACCGGCCAAAACTCGAACTACGGTTTCCATGCCCGTTCTCTATTTCGCCCGTTTCGTTTGGCATTTTGACAAATTAGCTGATCGACGGAGTCAAGCAGCCAATCAACACCGGCTTCAAACTGTTTATCCGCATTCCAGCCGGTCGGGAAGAGCATTCCGGGACAGTCCGTCTCAACGTAGTGATGCTCAAAACTTTCCTGCCAAAACGGAAAGCCTTGCAGGAGCATGACAAAGGTGTGATAAACGGTCAGCGCTTGGATTGATGTAAGTCCAGCCTCGCATAAAGATTGATAGGCTTCGACGGTCAGGGTCAATGCCGAGGGCGGTTTATTGGGCCGCGTCATAGCGAGGCGGAAGATATGCGGATGATGGGAAGCCAAGCTCTTTGCATTCATCAACATTAGTCGCAGCTTCGCTTTGCAGTCTTTAGTTTTATGGGTGCCGGACAATGGACCGGAAGCGCTCTCCTGCAACTGCGCGAAGGCGCGCTCGGCCAGCGCATCCAGAATGGCGTCGCGATCCCGGTAATGATTGTAAATCGCCATGGCCGCAACGTTCAGTTTTTGCGCGAGCGCGCGCATGGTGAGGGCTGACGCTCCTCCAGCATCGACTAGGGCAAAGGCTTCTTCAAGAATTTTCGCGGGCGTAAGACCTTTACGAAGTCCGGACGGCATGTTCGGATGATAACGGGTTGACAATTTTTTATGTACGCTGTATATTTACATTGTACATAAGGAGGAGTAATGACGAAGACTTCTTGGGCATTGATTTCCGGAGCATCCACGGGCATTGGCCGCGCCACGGCTCTCCGGCTTGCCGGTCAGGGCTTTCAGGTATTGGCGGGAGTCCGCTCGCAATCGGCGGCGGACTCGCTCAGCGGCGAAGGGGCGAAGCTGACAGCAAAGTCGCAGGGCCGATTGATACCAGTGATACTGGATGTCACGGACATCTCTTCCATTGCCGCCGCTGCCGGACGCGCCCGCGAGTTGGCGGGATCTTCGGGCTTGCGAGTGGTGATCAACAACGCCGGTATTGTTGTGCCGGGACCGGTTGAATATGTGACCGCCGCAGAGTGGCGGCAACAGTTCGACGTGAATTTCTTTGGGATGATTGAACTCACGCGGGCCGCTCTGCCCTTGCTGCGGCAAGGCGTGGCGAACCACGGCGTTTTTGTTCCGAGGCTCTTGTTTATCAGTTCCATAGGAGGCCGCGTTTCACAGCCAATCCTGGCGCCGTATACAACCAGCAAATTTGCCACTTCGGCTTTAGGCGACAGCCTCCGCTTGGAACTACGCCGTCAGGGGATCGGCGTGACGGTCATTGAGCCGGGCGCAATTTCAACAGAAATTTGGGGCAAGGGCGACGTTTCCGCCGAGCAGTTCCACCCCCAGCATCCGGCCCGTCAATTATACGGTCCTGAGATCGACGGCTTAATCAAAGCCGCCAAACGCACCAGTGCGCGCGCCATTTCCGCCGATGCAGCCGCGAAAGCAATCGTGCGCAGTATTCTTGCGAAACGACCGCCGGCCCGAGTCCTGGTGGGAAGAGATGCAAAGATTGCGGCAAAACTGCGCAACCTGCTGCCGCTTTCCTGGTTCGACTCCATTCTCTTGAGAGAGTTCAATATTTCCGGCCTGCCAGTTACAAGACCGGATGCCGCGGAATCCAGGCTGGCGTGACACTGCGATTTTGTAGCTAGTCAGTACCGCCCGCGCGGGCAACTATCAGGCAAAACAGTACGAGAGTTTTAGCCCCAAGCTTAAACAGGTATTACAGGGCTTTGCCTACTTGCACACTGATGTATCCGGGATCAATCATACGGCATTTCGATTGTGGCCAGTTTATGCGAGCGCTGCTGCGAAGCCTATGCGCTTTGGGGGGGCGCGATATTTTATCGGCGCTCAGTTTGGCTGCTCTGCTAATTCCCACAGCGAAAGCAAGCCTTAACCCCGCAAAGTCCATCACGCAATTCATTCATCAGTCCTGGCAAAGCGAGCAGGGGCTGCCGCAAAGCTCTGTGACCGCCATTGCCCAAACCAGAGACGGCTATCTATGGTTAGGCACGGAAGGCGGTTTAGCTCGTTTTGACGGCGTTCATTTCACGACTTTTGAAAAGAACACGACTCCTGGCCTCGCAGGTAATTCCATCACTTCCCTACTGGTAGATCGCAATGGAACTCTTTGGATTGGAACTCACGGCGGAGGACTGACGCGTTTTAGTCACGGTCAATTCCAGCTTTTCCCGCTTCAGAAAGATCTGGGGAGCGACACCATTATGTCTTTGTACGAGGACAGGCAGGGTACTCTTTGGATCGGGACAGACGGGGGCGGATTGGCTCGTTTTCGTGATAATCAGGTGCGGAAACTGACAAAGAAAGATGGGCTGGCTGATAATTCCGTGCTCTCGATTACCGGCGGACGCGACGGCGCGCTCTGGATCGGAACACATAGCGGGATCACTCAATAC
>CAXUBB010000190.1:0-9010 GCA_964249105.1 uncultured Bryobacteraceae bacterium
GACCAAATCGATGAAGCGCTGGACCAACTGGAAGACAGCAATCTAACCCGCGAGGAAAAAAGAAACTTCGAAGCCCGTCTGCGCCAACTTCAGGCTTATGAGGGTTTCACCTGTTCGCTCGAACTCTCCTTCAGCCTTGACAGTCAGGTTTATCTTTATGAGCTGTACACCGATTGGTATCAGGCCATGAACGACATTCTCGCCGAGCTTGACGCCTCCCTTGACGTGGAGGAAGAAGGAGACGACACGCTCGGAGGCTACTTCTCCAAAAACTAATGCCTCCCAGTATTCTCGCCCCCCGCTGGGTGCGCCCTGCCGCCCGTTGGATCTTTCCGGCAGTGCCGGAAGCAGAGGTCATGCGGCTGCAAGAAAGTCTTCAGGCGCCGCGCATCGTGGCAGCGGTTTTGGCTCGGCGCGGCTATTCCGATCCGGCAGCCGCCTCGGAATTTCTGTCGCCTAAGCTCGGGTCGCTCCATGATCCTTTTGAGCTTCGTGACATGGAGATCGCAGTCAGTCGCCTGATCGAGGCGATTCGCCTTCGCGAGCCGATTCTGATCTACGGCGACTACGACGTGGACGGAACGGCATCCGTAGTCATTCTGAAAAAGACCATCGAACTGCTGGGCGGCATGGCCGATTTCCACATTCCGCATCGCCTTCAAGAGGGGTACGGCATGCGGACCGAAGTCCTTGAGCACGCAGCGGCGCGTGGCGTTCGGCTCATTGTGAGCGTCGATACCGGCATCCGCTCCATCGAAGTTGTCCGGCATGCCCAATCCGTCGGAATTGACGTGATTGTTACCGACCACCATTTGCCGGAAGCAGAACTTCCACCAGCGCTTGCTGTGATTAATCCAAATCGGATAGATTGCTCCTACCCGTTCAAGGATTTGTGCGGGGCGGGCGTCACGTTCAAGCTGGTGCAGGCGCTCCTCAGCCGCAGCCATCTCCCTTCGTCCCGGCAATCAGCCCTGCTTGATTCCTTCTTGAAGCCGGTTGCGATTGCCACCGTCGCCGATATCGTTCCGCTCACGGGAGAGAATCGCATTATCGTGCTTCGCGGGCTTTCCGGTCTGCGCGATGTGCGAAGCGCCGGTCTGCGGTCTCTTTTGAAAGTAGCCGGTTTCGAAGAGGGAGAATGTCCGTCCGCTTACCAGGTTGCGTTCCGGCTTGCGCCACGCATTAATGCCGCAGGGCGAATGGCAAGCGCTCGTGATGTGATTGAGCTGTTTCTCACGGATGATCCCGTCCGCGCGCGGGAGTTGGCCGGACAACTCGATCTCTTCAACCGTGAGCGCCAGCAGGTCGAAACTGAAATTATCGAAGGTATTCTTAAGCAGTGTGACGAGGAAGGCACGGATTTAAGCCTCTCCGCTCTCGTGTTTTTTGGAGAGGACTGGCATCCCGGCGTTCTCGGCATTGTAGCGAGCCGCCTTGTGGAACGGTTCTGCCGTCCCGTATTCGTTTTAAGTCATGCCCAAAGCGCCGGCCGCCCTGCCGAAGATGACAAGTTGTATTTAACCGGATCGGGCCGCAGCGTTCCCGCGTTTCATTTGCTGCAAGCCCTCGAAAGCATGCCGGATCTTTTCAGCAAGTTCGGCGGCCACAAGCAAGCCGCCGGCCTGACCTTGCCTGCCGCTCAACTGAACGAGTTCCGCCGACGGTTCAGCGAGTTTGCGGCGGCCTGCCTCGCTCCTGACGATATGCGTCCGCAACACACCGTGGACGCCTGTGTCGGGTTTGCTGAATTGACGGACGAATCGGCGCAGTACGTCCTAGCGCTCGGCCCTTTCGGTTTCGGCAATCCGGTGCCGCTCTTTTGCGCCGCGGATGTGGAAGTGGCAGACTGGCCTAGGGTTCTCAAGGAAGGCAAGCATTTCAGCGTTCCCCTCAAGCATGAAGGGCGTTTGCTTTCGGCGAAGGCGTGGAACTTTGGTGATCGCCTGTCCCTGTTGCGGCCCGGAACTAAATTGGATGTGCTGTTCCAGATTGACGATGATTCGTACTGCCGAAAGCGCGGTTACGCACCATGGTGCGTGTCGTTGAAAGATGTGCGGTTGGCTCACTCCAACTCCAAAAAAAAGGCTCTGGGCGGGTCGTCCGAGGACTAACCGCTCAGAGCCAAAGGAGCAAGGAGACAGGGAACAAACTACATCGAGAAAATAGTCTTGAGCATTAGGCCCTCGCTTTCCGGCGGCGGAACAAAGCGCCGACCGCAAGTAAACCGCCTGCCATTAAGCCCATAGCGCCGGGCTCGGGAGCGGCAGCGGTATCGCCGAAGAATGCAAAGTGCGAAACGCTGTCATTCAGGCAATCCAATTTGCTTTGTGAATAATAGGTCTGGTTGTAAACGTTTTCAGCCACAATGCCGAAGGTACCGGTTGGCGCGAACTGGAATACACCGGTCTGATTGGACGCATTCAGCCAATGGATATTGTTTGGATCAGAGGTGTTGTAATAGCCGAGCTTGTCCTCACCCGCGGTAATCGTCATCGAAATGTTGGCGGTGACGTTTTGATTGGGGCCAAGGGAAAACGTCACATCATTGGCGGAGCCGGTTTTACTGGTGTTGTTGCCTGCCAGGTATTGAGCAGTCGAGCTCAAGCCTGCGCCGCAATTACCGCCGCCATAAACGCAATAACCGATGTTTTTGTTGGCGCCGTCCCAGGATGCGTTGTTCCAGAAAGGAGTGCCGCCCGTGCCGAGCGTCGGTTTGTTGTACCAGTGGCCATCCGATGTGTTAAGCGTTAATCCGTTGCCGCTTAACGTAAACACGATGTCATTGTAGTCATAGTCACCGCTTTTGAGATCTTCAAAACCGCCGTAATAAGTGCTGGCGAAAGCCGGGACCGACATCATCAGCGCGGCTGCGATCATGGAAAGTTTGCGTAAGTTCATTTAATCCTCCGAGTGCCGGATCTATCGAGCTAAATTGCTATGAATTGTCGCGTCGAAAAATCTTTGTATTTGCAGAATACGGCTTGCGCGGCAGCCTTCAAATATTCCTTACCCATAGGACTTCTGAGCTGTTTGGAAACCGTATTCCCGACTGATCCGCAGGGACTAAGTAGCATTTCGTTCCATCGGACCGTTATTTTGCCCTGCGCTACCGGATTTGCCTGTGCCGTTGCTATCAACTCGGTACAGATCGAATCAGTATCGGTAGTACTTTGTATTAACGTCCGCATATCGAAATAAAATGACCAACAAGGAGATTAAAATCACGTGACTTCTCCAAACTCGTGGGAAACTGACCGACTGATTCAGGCGGCGCGAGCCGTTCGTACGCGCGCTCACGCTCCCTATTCAAACTTCAAAGTAGGAGCGGCACTCGAAGATGAGGCGGGACAAATCTTCACCGGCTGCAATGTGGAAAACGCGACATATGGATTAACGCTCTGCGCGGAACGCGTGGCTCTATTCAAAGCCATTTCAGAAGGAGCACAGCTCATCCGGCGCATCGCTGTAGTGACAGATACCGACAGGCTGACTCCTCCCTGCGGCGCGTGCCGACAAGTTCTTTGGGAGTTCTGCGGCGACGCCCAACTCCTGTTGGCTAATCTAACGGGAGCGCACGAACACACCACTCTTGCCAAAATTTTTCCGAGGCCATTTGATGCATCGTTTCTTTAGATACATGCTGCTTACCGCAACCCTGATTTCAACCGCTGGTGGCGCTGAAAACGCGGACTGGATTATTCGTGCCAAGTACGTCGTCACCATGGATCAGCAGCACCGGATTATTCCGCAAGGCGCCGTTGCTCTGCGCGGTTCTCGCATTGTCGGCGTAGGTACGCAAGCCGAAATAGCGAAACGATTTGAACCGCGGCACACGCTTGATAAGCCAGATGCGCTGATAGCCCCCGGTCTCATCGACACGCACACGCATGCGCCGATGTCCCTCTTCCGAGCCATCGCGGACGATAAGCGCCTGGATGACTGGCTTAATCACTACATATTTCCCGCTGAATCGAAAAACGTAAATGCCGAGTTTGTGCGCTGGGGAACGCGCCTGGCCTGTCTGGAAATGGTCATGGCCGGCATCACGACCTACACCGATATGTACTATTTCGAAGAGGTCGAAGCCGAAACAGCAAAGCAGGCGGGCGTGCGAGGCGTTCTGGGCCAAACCGTGATTGGTTTTCCGGCTCCCGACGCTAAGACTTGGCAAGACAGCATCGCGGCGGCAGAGCGCTTTATGCAGCGCTTCGGACACGATGATCTCATTACTCCGGCAGTAGCGCCGCACGCCATTTACACAACTCCCGATGAAGCCTTGATTGCTGCGCACAAGTTAGCCGTCAAGTATAATGTCCCGCTCCTGATTCACTTGGCGGAAACACAAAAGGAGCGGGACGATTCGCTGGCTCAGCGCCATTTAACGCCGACGCAAGCGCTCGAAAAGTTAGGCGTGCTGGATGGCCGCGTGGTGGCCGCTCACTGCGTTTGGGAGGACGACAGCGATATCAGCATTTTGAAACAGCACGGCACGGGCGTGGCGCACTGCCCTTCGAGTAACACGAAGCTCGCCAGCGGCATTGCAAGGGTGGCGGACATGCTGAAGAGCGGAGTTCTGGTGGGGCTGGGAACGGACGGATTTGCCGGAAGCAATGATACTGCCGATCTGATTCTTGAAATGGATCTCGCAGCCAAGTTGCAGAAGGTGACTACTAAAGACCCGACCGTATTGCCCGCCGAACAAGCTTTCGAGATGGCCACCATGAGCGGGGCGCGGGTGCTCGGCCTGGAAAAAGAAATCGGCTCGCTCGAAGTGGGGAAACGCGCGGATCTGATTACGATCTCGCTGGCTCACCCGAACGCTGTTCCTCTCTACAACCTGTATTCGCAATTGGCATATGCCACAAAGGCGGGAGATGTGGAGGAGGTTTTTATTAATGGCAAAGCAATTGTAAGCTCACGAAAAGCGCTGACGCTGGACGCGCCTGAAATTTACCGGAAAGCAGAAGACTACCGCCAGCGGATTTTGGCGAGCATCGGGCATTGAATCGTCCCGTTTCGGGATTTGTCCGCCAGATATTTCGGACCTAAAGTATTCTCTACTCAAAGCCGAATACCGCGACAGAAATAACATCGGAACAATTGTCATGGCTTCCAAATCGCGGTCCCTATTCGGCATTCTGAGCAGTTTTGTGTTGTTTGCAGCCTTCGGCGCAAACGCAGCGACGATTACGACAACCAGCTTCAGCGCGTGGCAAGCTTTTTACATCACAGGCAGCTCAACACAACTGAATTTTTACCCGATCAACTCAACTTTCTACAATACAGCTGCGGGAGTTACGTTGTCGCCCTCCGGTTCGAGCCTACCTTTTGCCTTTACGGGCGTCGATAATGGTCGCTATAGCTTAACCGGCGACGGGTATGGGAAATCTTTGATGGGAGCGTCTGATGCGGGCGCTTACCTCAACATTGCTTTACCAGGCGCAGGCGAGAATGCTTTTTTCTTGGGAGTCGGCGCAACGACCAGCAATCCCACAACGCTCCTGCTGTCCGACGGCGAGATTTTCTCGATCACTTCAACCAACTTCGGGGTTGCCTTGTCGCATTCCGTTTCCTGGGTGAGAATTTCCGTTGCGTCAGGATCACAGCCGTTCATTAACGATTTTCTGTTCGGAACCAGTGCGCTCCCTCAGGATACAGCCAGCCCCACCACTCCCGAACCTGCCACTATTTTCTTATGTCTGTGCGGCGGAGCGCTGGTGCTCTTTGGATGCCGTCGAGACTCACGGACATCGGAACGGGTCTCATCCCCACGGTAAGGATTCGCGTCGGATTGTCACACTCGCCAGTTGCAGCAGGTCATTGTTCACCCACGTTCGATCGGACCAGCCTTCACTGTGCTCCCTTCTCAATAACTTGATGAAACTCTTTGTCACGGTTGGGCGGAATTCAACTCAGAGCCATCGCGGATCTCGTCCGTAGCCCGCTCGACCACCTCGTCGCCCCCCTGCAGGTCGCCCTCGACTTCGACCCAATGGCCGATGGCGGGGCCCTTACGAACATTCACCCACTGAGCATGCCCATTCTTGACGCGAATGACGAAGACCCGCTCGGTGGTCGTAACGATGCTGGTGGGCGGCACCAATAAAGAGGTCCTCGAACGTTCCACAGGCCACAACACAGAGGGATACATGCCGGGAGCTAAAAGCCCTTGTGGATTCGCCACGTCCAGCTCGACAGGCATCGTTCGCGTTTTGCTGTCCAACGCGCGGGCGGGTCGGGCGATCACGCCGGAGAAGGTGCGAGCGGCGCAGCCACGACGGCACAGCGAAAGCTCTACATCTGGTGAGCGCCTTTGCCACCGAAGCGCGGCTGGTGCTGGCTCAGGTCGCGACTGCCGAGAAGATTAATGAAATCACCGCCATCCCAGAACTGTTGCACCTGCTCGACCTGCGCGGCGCGACGGTGTCGATCGATGCCATGGGCTGCCAGCGCGAGATCGCCGCTCAGATTGTCGAAGGCGGCGGGCATTACCTGCTGGGCCTCAAGGGCAATCAGGGCCTGCTGCATGACGACGTGCGCCTCTTCTTCCAGACTCCGCCAGAAGAGACAAACTTCGCCACGCACGAAGACGCCGATAAGGGCCATTGCCGCCTCGAAATCCGCCGCTGCGAGGTCACCGAGGATAGCGGCTGACTTCAGCAAAGGTACGACTGGCCTTACCTCAAGAGCATCGCCCGCATCACTGTCACACGCCTCATCGGCGACAAAACCAGCACGGAAACACGCTTCTATATCACCGACGATACCCCCGACCCCACACGCCTCCTGGCCGATACGCGCAGCCACTGGGCCATCGAAAACACCCTGCACTGGACACTTGATATGAGCTTCGGCGAAGACGCAGCGCGCATCCGAAAAGAAAACGCACCTCTAGCCATCGCCACCATCCGACACGTAGCCCTCAACCCGCTACAGGCTGCCAAACAACCTCGCGAATCCATCAAACGGTTGAGAAAAAAGCAGGATGGGATAATCCTACCCTCAAACGAATCCTCAATATCTCATGAGGCTGCCCTGGTGCCCTGCCCGTTATCTGTTGACTGATGTACTCGTGTACCAGCACCGATGCCGACGTCTTGCAGGTCTTTGTGGAACACGTGTTAGGGCCGACATTGCGCGCCGGACAAGTAGTTGTGATGGATGATTTGTCAGCGCACAAGCAGGAGCGGGTGCGCGGGCTGATCGAAACACGCGATTGTCAACTACATTACTTGCCGCCTTACTCGCCGGATCTAAATCCGATTGAACCAGCCTGATCGAAGGTGAAAATGTACTTGCGAGCTTACAAAGCTCGAAGCCAGGAGGCGTTCGAGGCAGGTGTGAGCGCAGCGCTGAAAACCATTACCGCGCAAGACTACCGCTCAAGACGCTCGCGGCTACTTTGGCCACTGCGGCTAGGCTCTATAACAACTCGGATTTTACTTTAAACGCTGCGGAAACCAGTCCGGTTACCGGCTCGAAAGCTCCGTTTCGGAGTCAATCGTTCCAGCATGTTACTTTGGTTGCTGACTTCATGGCTTGGTTTACTCGACAAAAGCCGCCTATCGATGGAGAACCTGCCAAAGACGATGAAAAAAGCGTCCGCACGGAAGGTTTGTGGCAGAAATGCGACTCCTGCGGGCAGATCATCTGGCGCAAGACGGTGGAGGAGAATGGGCAGATTTGTCCGAAGTGCGGCCATCATTTTCGAATTTCTGCGGCGGAACGCTTAGCGCAACTGTTTGACGATGGCGTTTACGCTGCTCATGATGCCCATCTGCAATCCTCAAATCCGCTGAACTTTGTTGACTCAAAGCCGTACTCACAGCGCTTGGAGGAGATGCGGGCTGCCACGAAATTGCCCGATGCGGTAATCTGCGGAAGCGGGTTATTAAACGGCAGGGCCGTGCAGATCTGCGCTTTGGAGTTAAAGTTTATCGGCGGCAGCATGGGAGCTGTGGTGGGCGAGAAGATCACGCGCGCTATTGAGCGCTGTCTTCAGGAAAAATCGCCGCTGGTGATCGTCTCGGCATCGGGTGGAGCGCGTATGCAAGAGGGTACGATCAGCCTGATGCAGCTTGCTAAGTTATCCGCGGCTCTGATGCGGTTGGACGAAGCAGCGCTGCCCTATATCAGCGTCATGACCGACCCGACCACCGGCGGCGTTACCGCCAGCTTCGCCATGCTTGGGGACTTGAATATTGCCGAGCCGGGCGCATTGATCGGCTTTGCCGGTCCACGGGTGATCGAGCAAACCATTCGCCAGAAGCTGCCCGAGGGCTTTCAGCGCAGCGAGTTTCTTCTGGAGCATGGCTTCCTGGATGCGGTCGTGCCGCGAGCGGAATTAAAAGATTACATTTCCAATGCGCTCAATTTTTTCCTCACTTAGGGAAAATAGTGGATAGATGTTGCAACTCACCGGAGCCGGAAAGCGGTTCGGACATAAGCTGCTGTTTGACGGTCTCGACTGGCTGATCACGCCGAAAGAACGCGCCGGCCTCGTGGGCGGGAACGGCACGGGCAAATCGACCCTGCTGAAAGTCATTGCCGGTATGGAGTCGCTTGACTACGGCTCTATCTCCGCCATGAAGGGCATCCGTATCGGTTATCTGCCGCAAGATGGGCTGCAGGTCAGCGGCCGTACCGTTTTTGCCGAATGTCTCAGCGTATTCGCGGACGTAAAGGAGCTTGAGCAGGAGTTGGAAAACCTCACGGCGCGCATGAGCGAACTGGACCCCGCCGGCGATGAGTATGCCGATGTGGCTCATCGTTTCGAGCGCGCTGATAGCGAGTTCCGTGCTCGCGACGGCTACGCCATTGAAGCGCAGGTGGGCTCGGTGCTAGTCGGCCTGGGCTTTTGCAAAGAGGACTGGACGCGGCAAACGGAGGAGTTTTCCGGCGGCTGGCAGATGCGGCTCGCGCTGGCGAATTTGCTGCTGGAAAAGCCGAATTTATTGCTGCTGGCCGCACCGACGACCCATCTCGATATCGAAGCGCGGGACTGGCTGGG
>CAXUBB010000190.1:9020-9709 GCA_964249105.1 uncultured Bryobacteraceae bacterium
AACTGTGGAACAAAAAAGTCTACTTCTATTCCGGAAACTATGAGAAGTACCGCTCACAAAAAGCCGAGCGGCTGGCGCAACTGGAGTCCGCTTACAAGAATCAGCAGGATAAGATTCAGCAGTTAGAAGCTTTCATCAACCGGTTCCGCGCTCAGGCAACCAAAGCGAAACAGGTTCAGAGCCGTATCAAGGAGCTTGAAAAAATCGAGCGGATCGAACTGCCGCCCGAAGAGAAAACCATTCATTTCACCTTTCCGCAGCCGAAGGCGAGCGGGCGCGTGGTGGCGCAGTTTAAGAACGTGTCGAAGAGCTATGGAACCAAATGCGTCTTCAACGGAGTGAATTTTACGATTGAGCGCGGCGACCGCGTTGCGCTGGTGGGCGTTAACGGCGCGGGTAAATCAACCCTGATCAAACTGCTGGCGGGAACCGAAACGCTCACGAGCGGCGAGTACATCCTTGGACATAATGCCGAGCCGGATTATTTTGCCCAGGATCAATATAAAGAACTCGATGTGCATGCGCGTATGCTGGATGACCTGAGCGAAGCAGCGCCGCGCACGACACAGACCGAGCTTCGTAATCTACTCGGATGCTTTCTTTTTAGCGAAGATGACGTATTCAAACCTATTGGCGTGCTGTCCGGCGGCGAGCGCAACCGCTATGCTTTGGCGCGCATGCTGCTGCAC
>CAXUBB010000191.1:0-9700 GCA_964249105.1 uncultured Bryobacteraceae bacterium
CTATAACTATCCTTGGCGCTAGGGCGTGGAGGTGGGTCACTGGGATCTGACGGATTACGAAGCCTCCAAGCTGCGCGATTATCTGGACCGGTGCGGGTTCTTCATGTGCGATGACTTTCATGGAACGCAAGAGTGGGAAACATTCGTCAGCAGCATGAAGAAGGTTTATCCGGATCGCGCCATTGTGGATCTCCCGAACAGCGAAGCGATTTTTCATTCGGTTTATGATTTGGACGACCGGTATCAGGTGCCGGGTGAACAATTCGTGTATACGAAGCAGGTGTATGAGAAAGACGGCTATCAGGCGCGCTGGCGCGGAATCTATGACGATCACGGGCGGGTGGTGGTCGCCATTTGCCACAACATGGATTTAGGAGATTCCTGGGAGCATGCCGATAATCCGGAGTATCCGGAACAGTATTCGGCTCTCGGGTTTCGGATTGGCGTGAATTATCTGGTGTATGCGATGACGCACTGAAAGCCGTGAGTTAAAGATGTTTGAGTTTTTGTTTAAATATCCCGCCAGTGTTTTTGCGCGGGGCCGGATTGTGCTGCTGGGCTCCTGGCCTCGCACGGTTCTGCTGGCTTTGATTGGCGCGGCGGCTTTGGCGCTGGCTTTTGCCATGTGGCGGCGGCGTTCGTCGTTGCAGCAGTCATTTCGCGGCGCGCGCGCCTTTGTGCTGTGGGCGTTGCAGAGCGCTTTACTGGGTCTTTTGCTGTTAGTTCTGTGGCAACCGGCGATCAGCGTGACAGCGCTGAAGCCGCAGGAAAACGTGATCGCGGTTCTGGTGGACGATAGCCGTAGCATGGCGTTGAAGGATGGTTCGCAATCGCGGGAGGAACAGGCAAAGCGGATTCTCGACTCGCAGTTGTTACGGGATCTGCGCGGGCGCTTTCAGGTACGGCTGTATCGCTTGGGAGCGGGAGTCGAGCGGATCGCGGATTCCACGCGCCTGACTGCTTCGCAGTCTTCCACGCAGATTGGTAGAGGATTGCGGCAGATTGCGGATGAGGCGGGAACCTTGCCGATCGGCTCGGTGCTGCTGCTGAGTGACGGCGCGGATAATTCGGGGGGCGTGGATCTCCCCACGATGTCGGAACTCCGGCGGCGGCGCTTGCCCGTGAATACGATTGGGTTCGGCAGCGAACAACTTTCGCGCGATATCGAGGTGGATGGGCTGGATCTGCCGCCGAAAACGCTCGAAGGGTCTCGATTGGAAGCGCAGGTGACGGTTCGCCAGAACGGGTTCGGCGGCAGGCATGCGCGGATCGTTCTGACGAGCGGCGGGTCGGTGTTGGCGAGCCGGGATGTAGTGCTGCGGGACGCGGCGGAGCAGACGCAAACGGTGGAGTTTCATGCGGGCAAGTCAGGCGTAAGGAACATTGAGGCGCGGATTGATCCGCTGCCGGGGGAGACGAATACGGAAAATAACCGGCAGACGCGGGTGCTTTCCGTGGATCACGCCAAGCGCCGTATCTTGTATGTCGAGGGGGAACCGCGTTGGGATTACAAATTTCTCCGGCGCGCGGTGGAAGATGATCCGGCCATTCAGATTGTCTCCATGCTGCGCACCACGCAGAACAAGATTTACCGGCAGGGGATTGCGAATGAGAGTGAATTAGCCGAAGGATTTCCTGTTAAAGAGGAAGATCTCTTTAAATATGACGGGCTGATTTTGGGAAGCGTGGAGTCCGGCTTTTTTAATGTTTCGCAGCAGACGGCGATCAAGGATTTTGTGGACCGGCGCGGCGGCGGGTTGCTGTTTTTAGGCGGACGGGCCTCGCTGTCGGATGGCGGCTACAATGTGCCTCCGTTTACTGAATTGCTGCCGGTCTATTTGCCGGTACGCCGGAACACGTTTCAGCGGACGTTTGTAGCGGCGGAATTAACCGATGCGGGTAAGAAGAGTTTAATTTGCCGGATCGAGGATGAGGGGGAGAAGAGCATCGATCATTGGGAGGTTTTGCCGTATCTGGCAAATTACCAGGACCCCGGCGCGCCGAAACCGGGAGCTACGGTTCTGGCTCGCGTGAATGCCGGCGGGAACCGTTTGCCTTTGCGGATTACGGAAAATTACGGGCGGGGGCGGACGGCGGTGTTTGCCACGGGCGGAGCTTGGCGGTGGCGAATGCAGCAGCCGGTGGGAGACACCAGCGAGGAAACCTTCTGGCGGCAGTTGTTGCGCTGGACGGCGGGCGCTACGCCTTCCGAGGTGGTTGCCTCGACGCAAAATGCGACGCTGGAAGATGACGGCCATATGCAGTTGCGCACGGAAGTCCGGGATGGATCGTATCAGCTTGCCAGTGATGCGGAGGTGCGCGCGCATATTGTGTTGCCGGACGGGTCCGCTGAAACAGTTTCCTTGCGGCCGGAGCCTTTGACGCAGGGAGTATACACGGCGGACTGGAACGCTCCGAAGGCGGGTTCGTATATGGCGGAGATTACGGCCCGGCGCGGAGCTCAGTTACTCGGGAAGGACGTTCTTCCGTTCCGGCGCGAGGATGGGGTAGCGGAAAATTATCATCGCGAGCAGAACAAGGAACTCTTAAAACAATTGGCGGAGCAAACGGGCGGACAGTATTACAAACCAGGCGACGCGAAACGGGTGGCCGGGGAGATCGCTTATTCGGAAGCGGGCGTGACTTCGCGGGAATTGCGGGATCTTTGGAATATGCCAGCGATTTTCCTGACCATCCTTCTTTTGAAATCGACGGAGTGGATGCTGCGCAGACGATGGGGCGTGGTGTGAGGAAAGTGGTGTGAGGAAAGCAGTTCTTCTATTTTGCCTGGCGATCCCCCTGTCAGCCGCAAACTATTATGTAACGATTGCGGGACTGGGAGGCGCGCCGGATTACGAGACTCAGTTTTCGAAGTGGGCGGCTGATCTGGACAAACAGTTGGCGGCGGGCGGGTCGGATAACCACGTTTTGACTTTGAGCGGAGGAGGAGCGACGCGGCAGCGCGTGGAAGAGACTCTTCAGCGCGTGGCGAATGAGGCAGGGACGGATGATGCGTTTGCTTTGTTTCTGATCGGGCATGGCACGTTTGACGGCGAAGTGTATAAGTTCAACTTGCCGGGACCGGATATTACGGCTCGGGAACTGGCGGGTCTGATTAATAAAGTTCCGGCGCGGCGGCAGCTCGTGGTGAACATGACGAGTTGCAGCGGGGCGACTTTGGAGGCGTTTGCCCGCAAAGACCGAATTGTGATGACGGCTACCAAGTCGGGGACGGAAAAGAATGCGCCGGTGTTCGCCCGGTATTGGGTCGATGCTTTACGCGATCCGGCGGCGGATATGGATAAGAATGGAACGGTGTCGGCGCTGGAAGCGTTCAATTATGCCCAGCGCAAAACAACGGCTTACTTCGAATCGGAAAAACTATTGGCTACCGAGCACGCCGCTATGAGCGATACCGGCAAGGCGACCGGGGTTCGCGATCCGAGTTCTGTCAACGGTTACGGCGCTTTGGCGGCGGTGTTCCCCTTGGTGCGTCCTCAGACAACGAGTGCGCTGAAAGGCGTAGGGCCGGAAAAGCAGAGACTATTGACGAAGAAAGAAGATTTGGAGGCGAAGATCGATCGCTTGAAATACCAAAAGGCGGCCATGTCTCCTGAGGAGTATAAGCAGCAGTTGACGAGTTTACTGCTGGAACTGGCGCGCACGCAGGCGGAGATTGACAGATGAGGTTCGCGGTTTTTCTGTTTGCTTTGTATTCATTGAGCGCAGCCACTCCCGTCGATGGGTGCCGGGCTTTGCGGCGGCATGGCAAAGTGCAGGAAGCAAAGGGCTGCTTTGCGGGACTGCTGCGCAGTTCTGATCCGTTTTTGCAGGCGGAAGGGCTGTGGGCGGCGGACCGGTATTCGGAAGCGAATGAAAAATTCCGGGAAGCGGTGAAGTTGCAGCCGAAATCCGCCCTGGTTCGCGGGGAGTGGGGTTTTTTGTTTTTTGATCATCATCAGCCGGATGAGGCGATCAAGCTGTTTACCGAAGCCCTTGAGATAGATCCGAACTATGTGCCTGGATACTTGGGGCTGGCGCGGGCGGCGGCGGAGGGTTACAGCAAGCAAGCGGTTGAGTTTACGCAGAAGGCGCTGGAACACGATCCGAAGTCGGTGGAGGCGCATGAACTTCTGGCTTACTTAGCGCTGGAAGATAGCAACGCGAAGCTGGCGGCGGAAGAAGCGCAAAAGGCGCTGGCAATTTCCAATGAAGCGCTGGACGGCATGGCGGTTCTGGCTTCGATTGATTGGCTCAACGGCAAAGCCGAATCACCCTGGATGGATCGGGTTTTGAAGATCGATCCGGTTTATGGGGCGGCTTATGCTTGCGGGGCGCATTTTCTGGAAATTAATCGGCGGTATGAGGAAGCCATTGCTTACGGCAAGAAGGCTTTGGAATTAGACCCGAACCTTTGGGATGCTCGCACGGATTTGGGTATCAATTTAATGCGGCTGGGCAATGACACGGAAGCGCGAGGGGAATTAAAGCAGTGCTATGACGCGCATCATTCCAGCGCTCAGACGCGCAATGCTCTTAAGTTTCTGGATACCCTGAATCAGTACCAGACGTTTAAGAGCGGCAATATTGAACTGGTTTTGAACAAAAAAGAAGCGGCGCTGTTACGGCCTTACATCGAGCCGGAATTGCAAAAGGCAGTGGCGACTTATGGGCGCAAGTACAAAATGCAGTTGCCGGGCACGGTGCGCCTGGAAGTGTATCCAAACCACGAGGATTTCATTGTGCGCGTGCTGGGCCTTCCGGGGCAAGGCGGATTGCTGGGCGTAACGTTTGGCCTGGTGGTGGCGATGGATAGCCCGTCGGCGCGCCCTCCCGGCTCGTTCAATTGGGCGAGCACGATGTGGCATGAATTGAGCCATGTGTATGTGGTAACGGCGACGCACAGTTTGGTGCCGCGCTGGTTCACGGAAGGCGTTTCGGTGCATGAGGAAACGGCGGCATCGCCGGACTGGGGCGACCGGATGACTCCTGAAATTGTGTCGGCGCTGCGCGATAAAAAATTAATGCCGGTGCTGGCTCTGGACCGGGGGTTTGTCCGGCCTGAGTATCCGGGCCAGGTCATTGTGTCGTACTTCGAAGCGGGTAAAATTTGTGATTTCATCGCCAAGAAGTGGGGCGATGACGCCATCCTCGGAATGGTTCACTCGTATGCGGCGCATAAGACCACCGCGCAGGCGATTGAAGAGAATTTGCGTATCTCGCCCGAAGCTTTTGATAAAGAGTTTTCGGCTTGGCTCGATAGCCAGACTTCCCGTACCGTGCAGCACTTTGATGAGTGGAAAAATGGCATGAAGACCGTTTATGCGGCGGAGGAGGCGGGCAAAAAAAGCGAAGCGGCGAGCAAAGCTTCCGCGGTGCGCGACTTATATCCCGATTATGTGGGTTCGCACAGCGCCTATGAAGTTGTAGCGGCTGATGATCTGGCCCAACACAATCGAAGCGCCGCCGAACAGCAGTTGGAGCGGTATCGGAATATTGGCGGAACCAGCATCGAAACTCTGAAAACGCTTGCCAAACTGGAGACGGAGAGCGGCCAGACGAAGGAGGCGCGCACCACTTTGCAGAAATTGATCTTTGTTTACCCTGAAGATGAAGAAACGCATCGACTTCTGGGCGGGCTTTTGCTGGAAAACAATGACGCGAATGGGGCCATCCGCGAGTATCAGACGGTTTTGAATCTAAAAACAGCCGATTCGGCGGAAGCACATTACGATCTGGCAAAAGCGCTGCGCGCCGCCAAGCGCAATGGCGAAGCAAAGGATCAGGTACTGCTGGCGCTTGAATCCGCTCCCAGTTTCAAACCAGCCCAACAACTTCTTCTTCAATTGAGCCAGGAATAATGTCCACTATTACAACAACGGCGCCGATTGACTCATCCGAGTTAAAGGGCCGCATTCAACGGTTTCATGATGCCTACGGCGCGATTAAGCGTGAAGTGCGCAAAGTGATTGTCGGCCAGGATGAGGTGATTGAAAACGTCCTGATTTCCTTATTTGTCGGCGGTCATTGCCTGCTGACAGGATTGCCCGGCACGGCCAAAACGCTGCTGGTGCGAACACTGGCGCAGACGCTCGGGCTGAAGTTCAACCGCATCCAGTTTACGCCGGATTTGATGCCTTCCGATATCACAGGCACGGACATCATCGAAGAGGACCCGACCACGGGACATCGGACCTGGACGTTTGTGCCGGGACCGATTTTCGCCAACGTTCTGCTGGCGGACGAGATCAACCGTACTCCGCCGAAGACGCAATCGGCGCTTTTGGAGGCAATGCAGGAATGGTCGTGCACGGTGCGGGGCCATCAGTACCGGCTGGAGCCGCCGTTTTTTGTGCTGGCGACACAGAACCCGATTGAACTCGAAGGCACGTATCCTCTGCCCGAAGCGCAATTGGACCGGTTCTTATTCAACACGGTTCTGGAATACCTGTCGGCTGACGACGAGTTGAAGGTGATTGATCTCACCACGGTAACCACTACTCCCGAAGCCGCGGTAGCGACGAACAAGGAAGAGATTCGCGGATTTCAACAATTGGTGCGAATGACGCCGATTGCTGAGTCCGTGGCGCGTTATGCCATAGACTTGGTGCGCGGAACGCGGCCTTCGCAGGGCGACAGCCCGGACTTCGTCAAGAAGTATGTGAACTTCGGAGCAAGCGTGCGGGCGGCGCAATTTCTGGTGCTGGCGGGAAAAGCGCGGGCTTTGATGCAAGGGCGGTTCCATGTTTCGTATGACGATATCCGGGCGCTGGCCATACCGGTGATGCGGCATCGCGTGCTCGTGAATTTCCATGCGGAATCGGATCATCTCGCGAGCGATGACGTGCTGCGGCGATTGCTGGACGCGAAGCCCGCGCCTCGGGGTTGATGGATTGCCGAAGGAAACGACAACCAACCGGCTGCTTGATCCTGCCGTTCTCCATGAGATCTCAAGTTTGGATCTGGTGGCGAAAACGGTGGTGGACGGCTTTATCGCGGGTCTCCACCGCTCGCCTGATTTCGGGTTTAGCCAGGAGTTCGCGGAGTACCGGGCTTATACGCCGGGTGACGATCTGCGCCATGTGGACTGGAATGTGTATGCGCGCACGGATCGGGCATACCTGAAGCGATACCGGGGCGAAACCAATACGGCGCTCATGGTGCTTCTCGATGTAAGCGGCAGCATGGGATTCGGGTCCGGGAACCTGCGCAAAGTGGACTATGCGAAGTTCCTGGCGGCGGCGCTGGTGTATTTGGCTCATCTGCAACGGGACAGCGCCGGGCTGATTGTATTTGCCGACGCAGTGGCGAACATTGTGCAGCCTTCGTCGCGGCAAGGGCAATTAATGCGCTTGCTGCATGGCATTGAGCAGGCGGAATTGGGCAAGCGCACGGATTTTCAGCGCCCTTTTTTTGAGTTGCAGCAATTCCAGAAACGGCGCGGCATTACGGTGCTGATCTCGGATTTTTTCGAGAATCCGGAGACGATTGTGAAGACCGTGGAGCCGCTGCGCCAGCGCGGGAGCGAGTTGATCCTGTTTCACTTGCTCGACCCGCATGAAATTGAGCCGGTCTTCGGGGAATCGGCGCTGTTGCTCGATATGGAAACCGGCGATGCGCTGGAAACTTCACCGGAGTATGCGCGGACGGAGTACCGGCAGAAGATTAACGCGCATTTGGAGACCTTACGGTCCAAAGCGCAAGGAGCGGGATTGGATTACCAATTTCTGCGAACCGACCGGCCTTTGGATGGCGCTCTGCGCGAGTACTTCCGCGTGCGCGGGGGGCGGATGTAGGTAAAAATGCAGGCTCTTGCCGAATGGCGTAATGATGAAAGCTCCTATAGTTTCAGCAAGTGAGAGCAGGTTCTGCTGCCCCAGTTTAAATACCGAGTATATTTCGCACGTACTCAAATAGTTTACGGCAGTTTGGAGCGCGCTCTTGTACCCGTGCTGGATTGAGACGTTCAAGAAGGTGAGGAGCGTGTCTGACTTTGTCGTATTCTCCTTTTGTAGTATTGACCGTTGCGGATTTCAGCCTATTAAACACTTCAGCTTTTGAGATTGTTTCAACATCGGCAGTCTGGCCGATAGATTTGCGTGAGAAATCTTGGCCGTAGTAAGCGGCGAGGGCATCTGGGTCAGCTAAAAACCAGGATTCCATGAGTTCAACCATCCAGAACACCTGATTTATCAGCTTTAGGTCAAGCCCTTTTGCTTGACATAACATGACAGGGTTTTCTAAAGACTGTTCACTGTCCTTCAGTAAGATATTAACGGAATCGGGATGGCTTCTTAACGCCTTTTTGAAATCATTAGGCCCGTCCTTTGCAGCAACTAAACGCAATGTGACACTTTTTTGTCGAGCAAGCTCGTGAAGTTCAGAAAGGAAGTCGTCGAAACCGGGTTTTAGGGTTGATTTCCCCTCGAAGTAAATCCGGATCTCCATTAACGAAGAGTTCCACCAACTTCTCCTCTTCTCCAGAGATCACCGAGAGTATAATCTTCCAACCACTCCTGAAGTTGATCGCGTCGGAGACGCTTAAACTGCGTGCTTTCGTTTGCATCCCTTTCGCAAACGAGAATGGCTTCTGGTTCATCGGAAAAATAATCAATCAAAGCATCAGAGTGTGTCGTAATAATTATTTGCATGCGGCTGGACGCCTCCTTCAGTGCTTCGGCAACAAGTCTTAGCGCCTCAGGGTGAAGTCCAATTTCTGGTTCTTCAATGCAAATGAGAGGAGGAGGATCATGGTCGCACAGAATTGTTATCAAGCAAAGAAATTTGAGCGTTCCATCAGATAGTCGAGTTGCGGGTATGGCACCTATGTCTCGCTCCATAATGTAAACCTGAGCAAACCCACCTTCAAGCCTAATTTTGATGTCTTCATAGCGACCAGAAAGACGCCGGAAATAGCTTTTTACCTTTTGCAGCGAGTTACGGAAATCCATTTCCTGCAGTACTAGCGCGAGATTTGCCCCACCGTCGTCAAGAGGATGCTTTGGCATATCTAAGGCAGCGCCTTTTTTTGCGCCGTCGTTAGCGCCAGTCCTAAACTCGCGGTAGATCCGTATCATATTGAACGTCCGCGCGCTCTGAACGATTGGCGTGGTTTCAAATGGATTACGGTAAGCTTCAAAGATTGATTTAGTTGAATCAATAAAGTTCGACACCTCTGCCCTTGGTTCCCCAGGCTTAGGAGCTATGAGTAGTTTATTAGCATGACGGAAAAAATATGAGGTCTTCTTACCACTTTCAAGTAGATCAAGATCCTCCGCCTCAATTGCGAATGAGTTGTTAACGGCAGAAAACCCTAATTGGTATTGCAATTCATATTGGTCAGTTCGAAATTCACAACCAATCAATGCGCCCTTTGCTTTTTCAGGTCTGTTTCGAATCCACCCGGCAGGTCCACCGTTTCTTACGAGAAAACTATTCAGGTTATTTGGTAACGCCTGGAGCAAGGCAATGCATTCAACTAGATTCGATTTACCAGCTCCGTTTGGCCCAATCAATATGTTTAGCTGTTTTAGTTCTACGGTGGTCACCCAACGGAATGAGAGGATATCGGCTAGTGTTAACTTGTGGATGAACATCGAGTAGCCTCATTTTAGCGTTCGATTTAACTGCTCTCCCTTGCAATCAGCTACAGTCAAAGGACGGGATCGAAGTTGCGGTAACCTGTTTCAGGCGGTTCCGG
>CAXUBB010000192.1:0-9649 GCA_964249105.1 uncultured Bryobacteraceae bacterium
CTTGTCGCTATGGAATCAGCAAGGCTCGCAAGTGCTGCGCGGCCAAACGCTGGTGTTGCCGATCGAGAACAGTTTTCTCTATGTAGAGCCAATTTATATTCAGGCATCGCAGGGGAGCATGCCGCAGTTGAAAAAGGTTGCGCTGGCAATGGGTAATCTGCTGGCTTATGCCGATACTTATCAGCAGGCGCTGGCCCAATTAATTCAAGCTTCGAATGGGGAGGGACCGGCCACAGAGACGGCGCAGCAACCACAGCAGCAAACAGCGCAGGCAAATTCGGCGACTGCGGTTTCGAGTGACGCCCCTCAAAAGCTGCAACAAATTCGCGATCATCTGACTCGTTATCGCGAATTGAGTGCCCAAGGCAAATGGGCGGACGCGGGACGGGAGTTGGATGAAATTCAGCGGCTAATTCAGAGATAGAGCCATAATTTCATTCGTTGCCATTGAATTTTTTGGCTTTTGCTGGAAGGGCGGAAAAGTCCATGTCCCGGCAGTTATGGTCGAATGAAGCGTCTGTAAATTCGAAGCCGTTGGGGGTAGCTGCGTACGTTTTGGGCAAGGCGGCTTTCTTGTCTCCCTCCTGCTTTTTCTGTTCTTCTTTGCGCTGCGCCTGTAATTCGTTGAGTTCTTTGGTGTCCTTTTGATAGTACCGGCGCGGGCGGTTTTCCTGCCGGTGCAGGTTCTGAAAGTGTTTGATGGGCGCAAATTCTTCCAACTAGTGGAGCAGATGAATTTCGTAAGCTTCGGCTGACCTGCGTCGATTCCGGTACCGGAACGGTCAGGGGCCGTACAACATCAGACGGCCCCTGACGAAAGCATACAAACGACCCGTCGAGATTAACTTATCTAAAGCGAAAAATGGTTTTGACAACGGGGTCCACTTTAGTTCACTCCGTAGTCTTTTCCTCAAACCACTGGTTCGGGTTCCAAGACGCCGTAGCGCTGGGCAACGTAATTGTCGAGGAGGGCGCGGAACTCGGCGACAATGGCGTCGCCGCGCAGGGTGGTTGCTAATTTGCCGTCTACGTACACGGGAGCAACCGGTTTCTCAAATGTTCCCGGCAGCGAGATGCCGATATTGGCGTGCTTCGATTCGCCGGGGCCATTCACGACGCAGCCCATCACGGCGACCTTCATTTCTTCGACGCCAGTGTATTTTTCGCGCCAGATCGGCATTTGCTCGCGCAAATAGGTTTGGATCTGATCGGCCATATCTTGGAAAAAGGTGCTAGTGGTGCGGCCGCAACCGGGACAGGCGGCGACTTGCGGCGTAAAGCTGCGGAGATTCAGCGATTGCAGCACCTGTTGGCAAACAATAACCTCTTCGCTGCGGTCGCCGTTCGGCAAGGGGGTCAGCGAGGCGCGAATCGTGTCACCGATCCCCCCCTGCAATAAAACGGATAGAGCGGCGGTGGTGGCGACAATTCCTTTCGATCCAAGACCGGCTTCCGTCAGGCCAAGATGCAGCGGGTAGTCACAGCGTTGAGCCAGCATCCGGTACACGTCAATCAGGTCTTGCACGTTGCTGACCTTAGCGCTGAGAATGATATGGTCGTGCGCCAAGCCATAGCGCTCGGCGTTTTCGGCGCTGCGGATGGCGCTCTCGACAATAGCGAGCTTGGTCACATCCATGGCGTTCAGCGGCTCGGGTGAGCGGGAGTTTTCATCCATCATCTGCGTGAGAAGCGCCCCATCGAGCGACCCCCAGTTGACGCCGATGCGAACCGGACGGTCATACTCAATGGCCGCTTCGATCATGATGCGGAAGTTGTCGTCCTGCTTGCGGCCAATGTTGACGTTGCCGGGATTGATGCGGTACTTGGCCAATGCGCGGGCGCAGTCGGGATACTTCTTGAGCAGAAGATGGCCGTTGTAATGAAAGTCACCGATGATGGGAACGTCCACGCCGAAATTGCGGAGCGTGTCAACAATGCGCGGAACCGCCTGGGCGGCTTCGTCCGTGTTGACGGTGACGCGGACCAGTTCGGAGCCGGCGCGCGTCAGATCCATGATCTGATTCACCGTTGCGGCGGAGTCAGCGGTATCGGTGTTGGTCATGGACTGTACTACGATCGGATGGGAGCCGCCAACTTTTACGCCTCCGATGTTGACAGAAACCGACTTCCGGCGCGGCAATGCGGGCATTTACTGGATAATCCTCCGGGAAACTCCAGTTTAACAGCCAAGCCGACGGCAGCAGATTGCCCGCAGTGCGGTAAACTGCAATGCTTGCCCCGTAAAGACACTCCTTCCTCTCCGCGCAAAGCTCCGCAAGCGCCGCGAGCACAATATCGTTACGGAATTGGCGAGTGGTATGGCCGCTCCTTTGCTCACCTAACGACTGCGGAACGGCAGCAATACGCGGAAATTCAATTCTCGAATAAACGCGACCGCCCGGAACAACCCTGCCCTTTCCGAAGCATGCCGGATAAGATTGTGCCCTGCACGAAAGCTGGAGGCGTATGTTCCTTACGACTGTACCGGCGGTCCTTCACAGGAGAGGTATCGACAGGGGAAGGCTCACGGGGGCAGCTTTGTACAACTTGTCCCAATCGGTTTCTACAAAACCGCACGATTTTTCACTGGATTGGAGATAACGTTTTGGAAACCGACAATCCTCGGGTTGCCTCGGAGATCGGATTTTTAGAGCGTCCGTCTTCACCAGATACCGAGACAGCAGCAGCGGGGGATGATGTCGGTCGGATCGATCATGTCTTAGTACACCCGACGGTAGACCCAATTCGCTGGTGTGCGCTGGAAATTCAGGCGGTTTATTTCTCGGGCGCGAGTATGAACGCTGATTTCACCACTTTGCGCCATCATCAATCGCAGGGCCTTCCATTTCCCGCCGGTCATCGGCGACCCGATTTTCGGAGTAGCGGACCGAAGCGCCTGATGCCACAACTACAAATTAAAGTCCCTTCCTTACGACGATGGGGCAAGAAGATGGCCGTTGTTGTTGATGAGGCATTCTTTTCGGCGCTCGGCCACATGGACACTATGGCGCACATTTCAAACGGCGATATCGTCTGGTTTGTGGTGAATTATGAAGAAACCGAAAGTGGTTATTTGTTGCGAGAGGGACCAATGTATGTCACTACGCTTGAACGCTCAGTAGAGGGGCTGACTGGCGGAACGCCAGTCAGCTTACCCATTTTTGAGGACCGTATTCGAACAAAGCTGGCTGTTCGTGCAAGCCAGAAAGCCAGCTTAGATCTTTCCCAATAAGCAGTTCATATTTGCATTCATGGTGAGTGCTTTTCATGGGTATTAGCTTGGCCTGGAACTGAAAGTGACGAGCCAGAGTACAAATCTCTTCGGAATGGTCGTATGTCATCAGAAAGTCACCAGCCAACGTGCTGACGATTTCAAAAAGGTCTTTATGGCTGATTACCGAATGGGCGTATAAACGCTTGCCCGCTACGGTATAGGGCGGGTCAATGAAGAAGGTAGTACCTTCTTGAGCGGAGTGCTCCCGCATGATCAACATTCCATCGCCCTCAATAAAGGACAGGCGGTCCTTTATTTCAGAGATGGCAAGAATGCGCTTCTTCAGCGTTTCAGGATACCAACGAGACCGGAGGCCGCGTCCGTTTTCTCCCTGTTTTAGAAGACCCGCACCAGGGGCGAGGATACCGCCTCGCTGGACGCGATTTCTGAGAATTGTGGCGAAAGCTCGGTCCTGAAAATCCTCACCGGGAGCAGTTAAAACGGATTTCACATTTTCAGCGAGATCTCAAAATTGGCAATTTGATTAGCAAGCCGATGAGCACCACCGTTTAGCAGAGTCCGCCAAACGGCAGCGACGTGAGCATCTTTTTCAACAAGGGTTGCTCGTTTCGAGAGGTTCTCACATACGGCGGTCAGAGAGACAATACCACCACCGGCGAAAGGTTCAATGAGGTGATCGACCGGCTTTCTTCGGGTCAGCCACTGGCGAATGTAAGGAATCAGCCAGGTCTTACCGCCTGGGTATCGAAACGGGCTGCGTTGCGGTACCGTCGCCACGTTGACCACACCGGCTTTTATCTTGCTAATGCGAGTCGCCTTTCGAACCGTGATTGCCGCCATCCATCAGCATCATAAGAAGTATCAATCGTAGATTACAACGGCCCGGCAATATTAACGTACTGCTGCTTGCAGGAACATTTCGCACCGGAGAACCGGAATCAGCTACATAACTTCTAGAACTGTGTTCATGATACAGGGCCAAAATCGAGCAAAGGTACTGAAAAGCATAATTTTGATTATCGAACAGGTTTTATAGTTTCATAAATCCTGTTAAGCTTTTCTCGTTGTTTACTATTACACGCAAAAGTTGAAGGGGAGTATTTTTGAAGCAGCGCACAGTTGTGACGATTGTGTTAGGCGCAGTGTTATCTTGCGCGGCACGCGGCCAGGGCACTGGCTATTGGCATACGTCCGGCAATCAGATTCTCGACGCGAACAATCAGGTAGTCCGGATTGCCGGAGTAAATTGGTACGGATTCGAGACCACGGATGAAGTGGTCCATGGATTGTGGGCGCAGGACTACCGCAGCATTCTTAACACGATAAAGGCTAACGGATACAACACTGTGCGCTTGCCATTCTCCAACCAGATGGTAGAGTCGCCGACCGTGCCTTCGAATATCAGCTACAACAACAGCGGCGGCGCGATTAACACTGATCTGAAAGGCTTAAATTCGCTGCAGATCATGGACAAGATCATTGCATATGCAGGGCAGATAGGCATGCGCATCGTTCTCGATAATCACCGCTCGGAGGCGGGCAACAGCGCGGAAGCAAACGGGCTTTGGTATACAAGCGCCTACCCGGAGAGCGCGTGGATCAACGATTGGAAGACACTGGCAAGCAGGTACGCAGGAAATACGACGGTGATTGGCGCTGACCTGCGGAACGAGCCCCATAATGCCACGAGCGGCGGTTCGTGCTGGGGCTGTGGATCAACAACTAATGACTGGCAACTGGCAGCGGAGCGGGGCGGTAACGATGTATTAAGCGTCAATTCAAACTGGCTGATTTTTGTTGAGGGCACAGATTGCTTTAACGGCGACTGCGACTGGTGGGGCGGAAATCTCCAAGGGGCGCGAAACTATCCAGTTACTTTCAACATACCGAACCGGCTAGTTTACTCCGCGCACGATTACGGGCCGCATGAATATCAACAAAGCTGGTTTAACGGCGGCACAACAGCGGCGAGCCTACAAGCGGTCTGGGTCAAGAATTGGGCGTACCTCAGCCAGAATGGGACAGCGCCGGTGTGGCTGGGCGAATTCGGCACCACAAACAACGCCGGCGACATTCAAAACACAGGCGCCGGATCACAAGGCCAGTGGTTTCAGACGCTCGTGAGTTTTCTGGGAAGCAATCCCGCTATTGATTGGACCTACTGGGCGCTGAATGGCGAAGACAGCTATGGGTTGCTTGACAGCAATTACGACAGTGCGCCGGCAAGCAGTCAGAAACAGCAACTGCTGGCATCCATTCAATCGCCTCTCGGCGGCGGAGGCGGAACACCTTCGTGCCAATCGGCGCCCGCGGTTCCAGCGGGAGTAACGGCTTCCGCCGTATCGTCAAACCAAATCAATGTGAGTTGGAATCCGGCAGCCACGCCGACCGGATGCAGCGTCGCGTATAACGTTTATGAAAGCGAGACAGCCGGATTTACGCCGACCTCCTCTAATCAGGTAGCGAACGGCCTTTCTTCCCCCGGTTATTCAGCAACCGGCCTAGCGGCAGGCACAACATACTATTTCGTTGTATCGGCAATGGATGCCGCAGGGTCATCGGGATACTCGACCGCCGCCGGCGCGAGAACTCAGGCTAATACAGGAGGTGCCACGGCTCCGCCGAGCAACTTGAACGCAGCGGCGGTCTCTCCCACCCAGATTAATCTCACCTGGACGGCCAGCACCACGAGCGGGGTCACTTACAACGTGTACCGGAGCCAGGCTTCGGGATTTGTTCCGTCGTCCGGCACCCGAATCGCAACAGGAGTTAACGGCGTCAGTTACACGAACATCGGTTTAACAGCCGCAAGCACGTATTACTTCGTTGTGACAGCCGTGGGCGCAAACGGCGAATCCGGCGCTTCCAACTAGGCAACCGCCACCACTCAGAGCGCTACCAGCGGAGCGGCATGCCGTGTGACTTATGTAATAAACAGCCAGTGGAATAACGGCTTTAACACCAGTATCACGGTTCAGAACACCGGGGGCACAGCGCTAACGCAGTGGGTTTTGACGTGGAACTGGAGCGGCAATCAGATGATTACGCAAGCCTGGAACGCCGATTTGCAGTCAGGCGGTCCGCAAGCGGCGCTGACGAACGCGAGTTGGAACGGCAGCATCCCGGCGGGCGGATCGGTGAGCGGCATTGGTTTTAATGCGAGTTATAGCGGCAGCAATCCAAATCCGGCGGCTTTCTATCTAAACGGAACCCGCTGTCAGTAATCGGCTGCTTGGCGATTGCGGATAATGAGAGTGATTATCTGAAACAGCCAAGTTTTTATGCCAAACGCGATTTTGGCTGCACTGTCCAGCGACGAGATATTGCAGTCAAGCCTGTCGGCCGTGGTTACGGCGGATTATGTAGCGGTCACAAGCCCCAAAGGCGAGTCCCACATTGTGATTTCTCTGGAGAGGTTGTCTGAAATCAAGACGATCAAAACAACCTATCCAGGATTACTGGTTATTGCCAGCGGAACTTTTTTGGTAGCCGCCGCTGCTTTTTGCTCGAAGCAGGGCGATGGTGCGGCGTTGCCGGCGGCCTTGATCGGGCTGACTTTTACCATCGCTTATTTCTGCTCACAGCGGGCCTCAATCGCATTTATTGTTGATGGCGAATGGACGCAAACCGCGAGCGGGAGCCTGCGGGAGGCAGCGACGCTGGTACGCGCCGTCGAAACAGCGCGCGCCAAACGTCAATATGCGACTGCCAAGCGATCACAGGGGGGCGAGTCTTTGCGGCAGTGGGTTCAGCGCGTCCTGGGCTTTGCCCGCATCAGACGCGCTTAATCCGGTCAAGCAGGTTCGGTCAGAACAGGTATGCGACCGCAAGGTCGATGTGATCTCCGCGTTCATTCGCTAAATTTTGGTTGCGGAAATCGGAAAGCAGGCGGCGGTACTCCAACGCGAGGTTCACGTTCAAGTTGAGCTTGTAAATCAGATTTCCCATATAAGTCTGATTGCGTGAGCGATTACCCACCGGAAGCTGCGAAGCATTGGGCGCATCGATGCCGTAGCCAAGATTAAGCTGCCACTGTTTGCTGAAGCTCCATTGCGCCTGCGACCAACCTCCGCGACTTTCCACACCGTGCGCGCCGACGGTGCCCACCGCGCCGACCGCTTCGCCGATGGCGGAACTATAGGGCCCCAGAGCGCGGCCTTCATAAGCTTCGCCGGTTAGCGTGAAGCGGCTGGTAAGCGGCAACAGATAATCAAGCGCGACGCCCCAGGAATCGACCGGCGATTGCACATTGAGAGAGCCAATCGCTCCCGCATTCTTGCCGCGCCCGTAATGACCGCTCAGCCCCACCGTAAACCGGCGGTCGTTATGCAGCCGGGAATAAGCCAACCGGGTCTGCATTGACGGCATTCTTCCGCGCTCGCCGATGCCGGGAGCGCGCGAGGCGGAGAAAAGCGTGGTCGAGTAATCCCCCATGTTGGGATCGGAGGCGGCCAATTGCCAGAGAAATTGATGGGCGCTGCCCGATGAGTTCTTCAGTTCCACACGAACTTGCGGAACCCGGCCCCAGGCGTTGCCTGATCCGGTGAAGGAGGGAATGCCGTATTCGGAAAAGCTGATGGGGTTCAAGGGAGCGAATATAGACCAGTCCTGCCCGGCTTCCACCGCCACATGATCCCATTCCAGGCGTCCGTAAGCGTGGCGCATCCGGAAGAGATTCATGGAAATGCCGGTGGGAAGCGCCGTCTGGCCGCCGAACATGTCGAATTCAAAGGCGCCGCTGAGCTTGCCGTCGAAAGCCTTGACCGGAGTAAAAGCCAAGCCGATGCGGGTCTGACGCACGGTTTCATAGAAATTTTTGTCGCCGCCGGTGGGATCGGAGTTTTGCTTATTCAGAAAGAGCGGAACGTCTTCAATATTTGCGCCGGCCGTGTTGTATCCGGCATTGAAGAGGAGGGTTCCATATAGGCTGACCGGCAGCTTTCGACCAGTTTTGAAGGAAGCATCCAGGGTAGGGGCGGGCGCCGGGCGCGTCACGGGAGGTTCCGATCCTTTGGCTTCCGCCAGCGCGCCCTGCGCCGGGGCAGTCTGCGGAGTGGGCGCTGTTACTGGAGGAGAAAGACGGGCCATGTCCGTGCCGGTCAGAACGCCTTTTTCCTGCAAAATGGAAGCAAGAACCCTAAGTTTATCAGCGGGAGAGGCATTCCCGATACGCAGGAGGGCGGCGCTGGTGATGACACCCTTTTCGGCCAGAATTTGCGCTAAGGCGCTTGTTGAATCACCATCCGCGCTCAGGGATGAGGCTGTTAAAAAAGCAAGAAGCAACCAGAGAGTAAGGCGTTTATACATTGAGATCCTTTCAAAGCAAGACTATGGGCGGCAACGGAGGCACGAAGCTGCCTGCAACAAAGCAGGCCCTGAACTGTAACCAATATTTAACAACAGAAGGCAGAATTAGAAGACATACCGCTAAAGACGGTATAATTTGCCTTTATTAGCGCTCGCTACTTTGAGCGCTAATACTGGATTTTGCAAAATGATGTTGACTTTTAGCGGAGAGCGCATTGTCCCTGAAGCAGACAACTGTGAACCAAGGTTTGCCTTGAAGATGTATCAGGAGCATATCGCAAGATATCTGTTCGCCTCCCAAGCGGCGGCCGGCAAAACGGTCCTCGATGTCGGCTGTGGCGTGGGGTACGGAGCGCAAATGCTCGCCAAGAGCGGCGCGAAGCAGGTAACGGCCTTTGATGTGTCCCTTGAGGCGGTCAGACATGCGAGCGAATTTTATCCTCACCGGAATCTCTCCTCTTTTGTCAGTTCAGCCGAAGAGTTCGGCTTTGCCCGTCAGTTCGACCTCATTACCGCTTTCGAAATTATCGAGCACCTGCGGCAGCAACACAAAGCCATTGAACGGATGGCGGCGGCCCTCAAACCAGATGGTCTCCTGATCATTTCAACTCCCCGGCCCTTAGATCAGCGCAGGTCGGCCTTTCATGAACGGGAGCTCAGCTTTCATGACTTCTCAAATCTCCTGACCTGCCACTTTCCCTATGTGGAATGGTTTTTCGAGAACAACCATTTTGCTTCCCTCGTGGCGGGAACGCATCCCGCAAGTATCGAATCAATTTACGCGATACACCCGCAATTTGAATTGGGGCAGGCAGATTACTTTGTGGCTGTCGCGAGTCACTCACCAATTGACCGGGCGCTATTCCGGGAACAATTGGTATTGAATAACGATGAGTATGTGCGCAATCTGGAACGTGATGTCAAGATCTTGCATGAAGCCGAAGAAAACCTCCGGCAGCGAATCGAAATCTTAACGGCGGAAGGACAAAAACTTCAGGCGCAAGTCGTCCGGGCGAATGGAGAAGCGGCAGCGGTGCGACAGAGTACAGAAGACCACTTGCGGGCTGAGATCACGCGATTAACAAGCGAGGGATCTGAAGTTCGCCA
>CAXUBB010000193.1:0-9598 GCA_964249105.1 uncultured Bryobacteraceae bacterium
ACTCTTGATAACTAGGATCGTAGAAGTAATAACAACGCGTTCGTTGCAGCAGATTGCCGCCGTTAGTGGCCGCATTCCGCAACTGCTGCGAAGCGCCCGACAGAATCGCCTGGCTTAGTACAGGGTATCGGGATCGAACCAGTTCGTGATTCGCGGCATCCGTATTCCGCGCCAACGCCCCCAGGCGCACGCCGCCTTCATGCTCCTCGATCCCTGTCAGCGGCAAGCGGGTAATATCCACCAGATGCGATGGCCGTTCCACCCCCATCTTCATCAAATCGAGCAGATTGGTTCCGCCGCCAATAAAGCGCGTGTCAGAATTTTGCGCGAAGACCTTTACCGCTTCATTCACATCCGTCGCGCGAGTATAGGTAAACGGTTTCATGCGATTTTCCCCTCATGCACGGCGCGAACAGCAGCCACTATGCCCACGTAGGCTCCGCAGCGGCAGAGATTACCGCTCATGCGCTCACGAATTTCATCATCAGTCAATTCAATTGGTCCGACACTGGAAAGTTGCTGCGTCACCATGCTGGGAGCGCCCGCTTTCACTTCATCGAGCATTGCCACAGCGGAGCAGATCTGTCCAGGCGTGCAATAGCCGCACTGAAATCCGTCATGTTCAATAAAGGCCGTCTGCATGGGGTGAAGCTTTGCGTCCCGCGCCAAGCCCTCAATGGTTGTGATCCCATCTCCATCGTGCATGACGGCCAGCGCCAGACACGAGTTGATGCGTTTGCCATTAATCAGCACTGTGCAAGCGCCGCACTGCCCGTGGTCGCAGCCCTTTTTCGTGCCCGTCATCCCCAAGTGATCACGCAACAAATCCAGCAGCGTCACACGCGGGTCAATCTGCAATTGCTTCGCATCCCCATTGATCGTGAGCGTGCATTGCACAGCATTTCCAGGCAATGCGCCCGTCTCCGCTAAAGCGGGTAAAGCCGTTGCAACACCGCCGGCAAGCGTCGTGCCCACAAATTCCCGGCGGCTTACTCCGGCTGATGAGCCTGTTTTTTGTCGATCGTCCTGTTCCATTCGCTTTGTGCCCCCATGCGGCTACATGGATTAGACCAATGGCATGAAAGGAAAGTAACAGGACGCCTTCGATTAGGTTTTCGCGTTACTGAATCACGTTCAGCTCCGCAATCGACCACCACCAGCTAGCGCTACCCGTCTGCACGATTTTGATATACCGCGCATTCTGCCGCGCGAATTGAATGTTGAGCAGCGCATTCGTTCCCTGTCCGCTTGCAACAGCCGCCCCCCAGTTTATCCCATCGTTGGAAGCAAAGACTTGGTAACCGTGTGGATAATCGTTTGTCGATCCAGCCGAGTTCAGCGTCAATCCGCTGAAGCTCTGCGCTGCGCCCATGTCAACCTGAAACCATTGGCCGCTTTTTTGCGATGCGCCGGCAGACCACCGCGTATTCGCATTGCCGTCCAGCGCCTGTCCTGGCTGCTGGTTTGCGCCCGAGTATGTGCCGCCCGCCGTGCTGCTGGCCGTCGCCTTCCACCCGACCCGCGACAACGGCCCTGTCGCTTGCGGAATCACTACCACGCTTGCCGATTGCGCTGGCGCAGGCACGTTCACAGTTCCATTGGATACGGTCACATTCGGCTGCTGCGCAATCCCTTGCAGGTTGGCGCTGGAATAAGTGAACAGTTTCGCCGAAGGCTGGGCATTGAAGTTCTTCAAGCTTACCGTCGGCGTCAAGGCATTGGCTGTCTTGTTAATAACCACTAGAGTTAAAGCGCCATCGCTCGCCCGTTGGGAACCATATACGGTCACTTGCGAAACATCGTTACTACTTGCGCTTACCGATGTTTCGCCGAAACTTCCGCCCTGTCCGTCATAGTTGCGGTAAAGCCGGAAGGCATAGGCCGTCGGGTCCGTAGATTTGGGAGGGTCCCACATATTGGCGAAATCCAATCCCTGCTGTCCGAAAATGCCGAGAATATCGGCTTCCGCCAAAGCGCCGTACAAAGTCCCGTGCTGCCCCCAACTGTACTCGGAAAACGCCATCTTCGTACCCGGATAGTATTGATTGATCCAACCCTTGAAGCGCGGGATTAACTGCATGTTGCCGAAGTAATATTGCTCCACCCAGGTTCCCGAATTATAATTCGGGTCCCAAAGGGACCGCGTCGATTGCAGCTCATAGTTGTTGTCGCTTTCGCTGCCGCCATACACGTGTTCATCAAAGTAATCGAGCACGCGGCTTCCGTGCTGATTTCCATACGCCTGCATCTCTTGCAGATACCATTGCCCGGCGTACAATCCGCCATGCTCCTGCATGTCCGCGCTCGTTCCGATCCAGCCGCCGAGCGTGAAATCCGAAGGTCCCAGCACCTGCGCCGTCGGATCGGTGCTTTTGATTACTGACGCATATTCCGTGCCCAAGTTGAAGATGGTGTCATAAGTTGCCCCGTTTGGCAACACGTCCCGGTGCGTGTTGCTCCAGCCGCCCGGCTCATTATCCAACTGGTAATACAGTACGCCGCCCGCCGAAGCCTTGCCGAACGCCGCGATGAGATGCTGCATCCAACTCTGCTGAAATGCCGGAGTATTATCCACATGGTTCGCGTAGATGTTTGTGTCCTTCAACTGCGTTCCGCTGCTTGAAATGCTGTTCCCGCAATTGTCCCCATTAGGATGCACGTACGGATTCGTCGATTGCTGCGGACCATACACCGAAACCGGAAAGCTGCAACTCCAGGCCGCCGACTTGTTGACGTACGGAATAATCGGGATCGTGATCAATGCCTTGGCCCCGGCCGCGCCGTAGGTTTGGATCATCGCATCAGGACCCGCGCTTGGCGTAGGATTAGCGGCGCCGCTGCCGCCCATGAAGTACCAGTCAAAACCGGCGTTCGAGCTGTCCACTTGCCAGTTGTAGCGGGTCGTCCCGTCACCGCCCCAGCGCGTATTGGGCAGGCGAATCTCTTTGGCAAACGCCGAATCCAGCCCATAATTCACAATCCCGTAAACATCGGGATTAATCGCATGCCGCCCCTGTGACGCATCGACTGTAATACTGGGCGCGGTCGCTTGGCCCCAGCTTATGGCGATTACCGCCAAGAAGGCCATGAAGTATTTATAAGGTGCCTTACTCATTTGTCGCCTTTATACAAGTATTTTAGTACTAATAGTACTTCAGCGATGACATATCAACTTGCAGACAATCGCGGCAGATGACTGAAGGTTTATCAGCACTCCTCGTTAAGCCAAACATTAAAGGCTTAAAAGAGCTAGACTACGTTCGGAAGGCAACACTGAGGTCTCCCGGAAAGGACTCTGCATTTTCGGGATGAACTTCCTTAGCGGTCCCGTTGCTAAGACGAAATGAGGAGAGTCCAGTGAGAAAGATAAGAACGAGTCTCAAAAACAGCTTTAGTACCGCTTTGCTTTTGACTATTGCATGCGGGCTGCCGTCACTCCCCGCGCAAGCGCAATCCAGGAGGATGGTGTTTGCCCATTATATGGTTACCAATCAGGATTACCAGGGCAACACGGACCCCACCGGTGAGGTGAAAGTCCGGGCTTACATGAAGGAAATCCAGCAGGCGCAGGCCATCGGCATCGACGGTTTTGCGCTGAACGTGGGAAGCTGGTTGAGTTCCGGCGTCGGGGCCGAATATTACATTACCTACTCATCGCAGATGTTTGAAGCGGCGGCGCGGCTGAATAGCGGATTCAAGCTCATGTTCTCGGCGGATTTTTGTTGCGGCAACCAGGCGGGCGACGCCGAAGACATGATGCGCCGCTTCGTGAACTATCCCCGGTTCGCCCATGTTTATTTCCGGCAGCACGGGAAATACGTCCTGACGACCTTCTCCGGCGACGCGCTCGGTACGGCGACATGGCAGAAGATCAGATCAGACCTGGCCACCGGCGCAAACCCCTCGACGGGAACGGTTGATCCTTCCTGGGCCTCGGCGACTATTGGCGTAGCGGGCGCGCCGGGCAACGCTCCGGTCAACATCTTCCTGGTTCCCGCCTTCTTCGGCGCTTTCGGCGGAGAACTTCCGGCGCAGTCCCAAATACAAAACGGGTTCAACACCTGGAACTCGACCGTTGACGGTTTGTTCTACTGGGGTATCGCAGGCGTGCCGGGTTCTGGCGGACCGCTCGACCAGATTCCGAGCAGCGAAGCATACGCTTCCGTCGTCCACGACGGCGGCAAGCTCTATATGGCACCTATCGCTCTCCAATTTTGGGGCTCCAATGCGGCCCGCTATTTCGAGTACAGCGGATACGAAGGCATGCGGAAAATGTGGATGGACGCCATCAACGTCACTCATCCGGAATGGGTCGAGATCATCACCTGGAATGACTTTATCGAGGGTACCTATGTCAGTCCCATCGACGACCCGAACAAGTACCCCTACGCGTCCTATCTTGTGCAAAGCGGACTGCCCACGCAGCCGGGTCCATTAGGTTATTTCCACAGCCATGTCGGAGCTTGGGCGCTGCTGCCGTATTTCATCGAATGGTATAAGACCGGCACCCAGCCGGATATCGATAAGAACTCCATCTTCTGGGCCTACCGCACTCAATCCGTCAACGACCAGGCAGCCGGCATTCCAACTCTGGGAACGCTAAACGGTCCCATCGCGGATGAGATTTATGTAACGGCCAACCTCGCTCAACCCGGAACGCTTACCGTTACTTCCGGCGCCCTGCAGAAGAGCTTCAGCCTTCCCGCCGGAAGCACCGATGTGCAGGCGCCGTTCACCGACGGTAATCCCCCTGTCTTTAACTTCACGCCAACTGACGGAAACTGCGCGGCTTTGATCGGCAGCGGCACGGACCCTATCGGCATCTATACCTACACGCCGGTCAGCGGCTCCTCCGTTCAGTACAACGATGAATACTACTCCACAGGCTTCTTAAGTGCGCCCCGTTGCGGCGGCTCCGGACATCCGTGGTGAGAAGATATCAGTCTTAAACAGTGATAGCCAGCTCGAAATTCTCCTGCGCCATTTCGGAACTGCCGCTTGTCTTTACCAGGCAGCGCAGCACTTCCGCGACGCTCCAGGCCTGCGCGCAACAGCCGCGCGGTTTGAACGGCGCTTCGGCATCAAATACTTCAGCAATGGAATTGACGCAGGCGCTCCGCCGGCCTGTCTCAAAGGCTTTCAGAAAACCACGAGCCGTTTCGTTGTCGCCTGGGTGAACCTTCAACCAGGCGTCGATAAACGGCCCGATCAGCCAAGCCCAAACCGTGCCCTGATGATAAGCGGCATCTCTGGATCGAAGATCGCCGTCGTAGGTAGGCTTGTAATCCGGTTCGCCGGGAGCAAGAGAACGCAGTCCAACCGGGGTCAAAAGCTTCTCCTGAGCCACGCTAACAACAGCTTCCCAGCGGGATTCTTCAAGCACCGGATGGTCCAACGAAATGGCGAAAAGCTGATTCGGCCTGCATGACGGATCGTCTTTGCCGTCCGGTCCATCAATCACGTCGTAAAGAAAACCGCTTTTCTCATTCCAGAAACGCTCGTTAAATGATTTCTTGGCCTTTTCGGCGTGCGCTTTCAAGCCGTCCGCCTCACCTGGCCGGTGAACCAGCCGCAGCCATCCTTCCAGCAGGCGCAAGGCGTTATACCAGAGCGCATTAATTTCGACAGCCTTGCCGCGCCGGGGTGTTACCACCCAGTCGCCTACTTTCGCGTCCATCCAAGTGAGCTGGTAGCCCTCTTGTCCTTGCACCAGCAAGCCGTCGCTGCCGTCCACATGAATGTTGAAATTCGTGCCGCGCAGATGGCAGCCGACAACATCCAGCAGTTTTGGAATCAACTGTCTCAGCAAGTGCTCATCATTGGTGTGCTGCAGATAACGGTGCAGGGCATGAAAGAACCAGAGCGTCGCATCGGCGGTATGGTACAGCCCGTCGGTTTTGCCTTCCGGGAACATGTTGGGAATCAGGCCGTCACGGATGTAATGAGCAAAGGTCCGCAGAATGTAGCTTGCCTCGACCTGCCGTCCCGTTGTCAGAGTGAGGCCTTCCAGGCTGATCATGGTGTCGCGGCCCCAATCGGTAAACCAGTGGTAGCCGGCAATGATGCTGCGAATTTCATCTCCGGCTGCCCGCGCTCGCGCGGTGTCTTGCTGCCGTCCCACTGGCACGAAGATAAACTGATCCGCGGCCCAAACAAGATCTCGGCAAAGATCGGTGCAGGCTTCCGGCTGCGCTTCCAGAGTGAGCCGCCGCTTACGATCGCGCTCCGCGTCCCATGCATGCCGCGGAGTCAGGGCCGACATAATCTCCCAGCTTTCCGTTGACGCAACCAGGGACACTTCGCGTCCCGGAGCGAGTTCGGCGCAGAAATAGCCTGGGCTCCAAAGATCACCGCGCCAGATGTAGCCGCGGCTGCGCTCGATGTCATAAACAATGTCCCGGATATCACATTTCTCGATGGAGAAACTCGCGCCTTCCCCCATATGGATGATGCGTAAAGGCGGCTCATCCCCGGTTTTGATCTCGAAGCGGCTATCGTGAAAAGTTACGTCGTACGGCGCTAGGGAAGTATTCACCGGCGTCTCGTGCCCTCGGAAGTTGATGGCCGGGCGCAGTTGCAGCTTGACCGAACCGGAGCCTTCCCCCATACGGTAATTCAGAAAGGTCGTGTTTTGCCGATGCGGAACGTAGACACGCTTCTCAATCGTTAACCCTTCCACCTCAAACGTCCAAACAGGAAGTCCGCGATGGAGCCGGAACGATGCCAGATAAGGAGAGCCGTCAAACTCTGATTGTTCTGTTGTGAAGCCGTTCAGTGCCACGGTACGGCCATCCGGGAACACTACCGTCTCCAGCAGGTTGTTCAGCATCATCGTGCGTCCCTTCGGGGAAGGGAGCGCCGAGATCAGGTATCCGTGAAAAACTCGCGTCGGAGTTCCGCCCACGGTTCCGGTCGCGTACCCGCCTAAACCGTTCGTAACCAACCACTCGGTTTTTGTTAAATACTGTTTTTCTTCTGGCGTTAAAGGTGTGCCTGGTGTGCGTGTATAGATTTCGTTCATTCCAGTTGTGTGTCAGCGCCTTACGGGGGAGTCGCTACTTAATGGCAATTGGATGCAGGACAACGGCGGCCCGTCCAGGGATCTTCCAGTTCTCTTTCGAATCCAGCACTGCTGTTCCGCACCCTCCATACTGGGGGTCATCCGAAGACCAGAGCTTTGCCCAGAGCGAAGCAAACGGAGGAGCCAACAGGGGCTCCGGCGCCGGGTTCAAGTCAAGATCTACCCCCAGGTTAACCAATAAGAGACGATCATGTTCAAAATTCTTAGAGAAAAAGCGGAGAACAAAGCAATCCGCTGACAGAACTGCCCCATCGATGCCCTTTTCACCTTGCAGAGAGAAAACAGGATCTCCGCGCCTTAAGCGCAGCAGATCGCGGTGCAGAGCGTAAATCTCCGCATGCTTTTCCGCTTCCGAAAAATCCAATTTCGACCGTTCAAAACTCTGCGGCGACGCCGGATCATCGAAGCACTTCCTCATTTCCGGTAAAACTAAGGAACGCCATTGCCCGAGAAATTCGGTGCGCCCTTCGCGGATTTTTTCCGCCAGCTCCGGCTTATGATCGGCAAAAAACAAAAAGCGGCTGGAGGCCGCGAATTCCTGCCCTTGAAAAAGCATGGGCGTGCCCGGCATCAATAACGTCAGCGTAGTGATCGCCTTGTAAGCGCCCGGAGATGACAGATCGTGAACCCGCTGCCCACGCGCTGAATTAGCCACTTGATCGTGATTCTGTATGAAATTAATCATGGCGGGCCGGGGCAGCCCCAAAGTGGACGCGCCTCTCCGTTTCTTCTGCCAGCGATACCACTGCCCTTGATAAAGATACCCGTACTTTGCCGAGGAGATAAACTCTTGCGGGGTGCCCCGGTAATCCGTGTAATAAGCGTCCGCTTTTCCCGTTAGGGCAACAATCGCGGTGTGATGGTAATCGTCATTCCACAAGGCATCGAAGCCGTACCCTCCTTGCGCGACGGGGCGCAGTAAACGGGTGTTCTGCGGCTCATTTTCGCCAATCAGAAGAATGGAGAGCGGCGAAGCCGCTCTCCGCGCCGCTTCGCCGATTTCACGCAGAATGTGGGGCTCGGATTCATCATGGATGTCCTGCGTGGCGTCAACGCGCAGGCCGTCCAGATGAAAATCGCGAATCCAATAGGCGGCATTCTCGCGAAAGTACTCGCGCACGGGTCCGCTGTTTTCACCGTCGAAGTTAATTCCCTGTCCCCAATCCGTGGTGTGCTTTTCCGAAAAGTAGTAAGGCGAATATTTGGTCAAGTAGTTCCCATCGGGACCCAGGTGGTTATAAACCACGTCAAGAATGACTCCGATCCCCAGAGCGTGCGCCCGATCCACAAAGGAGCGCATGTCCTGAGGAGTGCCGTAAATCGAGGCCGGCGCATAAGGCTGAACTCCGTCGTATCCCCAGCCGAACTTGCCGGGAAAATCCGCCACCGGCATGATCTCCAGCGCCGTAATGCCAGTGTCCCGCAAATACTCCAATTTTTTGGCTGCTGACGTCCAGGTTCCGCCGGGCGTAAATGTGCCTAAGTGCATTTCGTAAAGCACCTGGCCTTCCAGTTTTAAGCCGGGCCAATCCTGGTCCGTCCATGAAAATGACTCGGGATCGACGATCTGTGAAGGACCGTGCGGGCCGTTTGGTTGGAAGCGTGAAGCCGGATCGGGGTAAGCCTCGCCTCCGTCTACTTCATATTTATAAAGATCGCCAGGAGCCGCTCCGGAAGCAAAGGCTTCAAAATAACCGTTCGAGTCCCGGTTCATCCTGACCGGGGCGCGCCCGTCTTCAAACACAACGTGGATCGACTTTCTTTCTGGTGCCCAAACGCGGAAGTACGTTCCGTTTTCTTTCGTTACATGGTTAACACCTAAAACAGTACTTCGGATGGGAGCTACAGGGGAGCTTGACATGAGATCAGCAATTTAGGGATGACAGAACTCGGAATACGCCGAATTTCACCTCGTAATTGTGACAGAACTTATAGAACGCAAGTTTCTACCGATTTTGTATCACCCTTAAATCTATAGAGATTGTGTTTTTCGTGGTACCCTGCGAGTGTGAACCCGCTGAGTCACCTCAAACTGCTGGAGGCCGAAAGCATCCACATTCTCCGCGAAGTCGCGGCGGAGTGCCAGCGTCCGGTGCTGCTGTACTCCATCGGAAAAGATTCTTCGGTGCTGTTGCGACTAGCTCAGAAAGCGTTCTACCCAGGCCAAATTCCATTTCCGCTGCTACATATTGATACCGGCTACAAATTCCGGGAGATGATCGAGTTCCGGGACCGATATACGGCGGAGCTTGGTTTGAAGCTTCTGGTTCACACGAACCAGGCCGCGCTGAACGAAGGCGCGACTCCTTTTGCTTGGGGCACGCAGCGCTGCTGTGGGGCGCTCAAGACTACAGCGCTGCTCGATGGCCTGCGCCAGGGCGGTTTCGATGCGGCCATTGGCGGCGCTCGCCGGGATGAGGAGCGCTCACGAGCCAAGGAGCGCGTTTTCTCCTTCCGCGACGGTCGCGGCCAGTGGGACCCGCGCAATCAGCGGCCCGAACTGTGGAATCTCTTTAA
>CAXUBB010000194.1:0-9577 GCA_964249105.1 uncultured Bryobacteraceae bacterium
GTAAATGGTCTATATAGAGATTTGCGGACTGCGTCAGAGTTGAACTGCGGTTTGACGCCGTTTTGAAGTGCCGTTTTTAACCTATCCGTCCACTTTAGGAAGGCGGGTGAGTTGTTGACAAAGGAATCAATGTCTTTCGGCTTTGGGACTTGTTGTTGGAATCTAAACAGCTCAAAGTTGTAATTATTTATGAATCGCTGAATCTTTGTCGAAACTCCCTCACAGTTAAAGTCGTATACCCACTCATCACGGTTCGTTCCAATACCTAAAGAACTTAGCGTGAAAATTTTCTTTATGGATAGAAGCTCTTTGAACTCACTTGTGTTTTGGGCTTCTATCCATTCGCCGTTGGGTTTGGGGCTAATTGTGTTCCATTCAATTTGGCGACTTCGGAGCCATGTAAGCTTTTCTTCTTTTCGCCAGAACTCAGGAACGCGATGATATCGGATTTGCTCCGAACTCTTGCTACGAATAGCCAGCGTAATTCCAACACCGATTTGAATCCCAAAGACATTATGAGTTGTGCCACTCAATTTGGGATTTTTTCGAACGTTGCCATGTAAATCGAGATGATCGATCCGATTAAAAGCTTGCACTAAATGCTTACGCATGCCGTCAAACGCGATCTGATCGATAAAGCTATTGTTTGATACGAAACAGACAATTCCGTCATCATTTTCCAGGCGGTCAGTAGCCCAGCGAAAGAATTTTACATATGAGTCGCTTAACTTGTTTTTCAGCGTCGCAGAAGAGTCACGGGCATAAGTCTCACTAACTCTTTTGTCGATCTCTGGATATTTACGGTTCTTGTTGTTGTCATTTTCGTTTAACTGGCCGACGTTGTAGGGTGGATTTCCAATAATGACGTTGATCTTGGCCTTTTGCTCGCGCTCGACGCGTTCAGTGTTGCGCTCGGAAAACAGGGAGGGCTGGCGTGCTTCGGCAAGGTCCAATGTGTCAACGAAGCAGATGCCTTCAAACGGCTCGTATTGCCCGGTCAGTTCAAGATAGGCGTGCTCGATATTCAGGGCCGCGATGTAATACGGCATGAGCATGACTTCATTGGCGAATAGCTGCTCGCGGTACATGCGGGGCAGGTCGCGCTTGGGCATGCGGCGCATCAGGTGGACGATGAAGTTGCCGGTGCCGGTGCAGGGATCGAGAATTTGCACTTCGGGCGAGGAAAGCGATAGGCCGAACTCTTCCTTCAGCGCGGTTTCTACCGTGTCGCACATGTACTCGACAATGGCGGGTGGGGTGTAGACGATACCGTGCGTGTCGGCCACCTTCACCGAGTAGCCGCGAAAGAAGCGTTCGTAGATGTTGTTCAGGAACTGCTGCTTCTCACTGAAATCGGTGATGGTGCGGGCGGCGGCTTCAATGGCGGCATAGAAGGGGTCCAAACCGCGTAGGTATTCGTCACGACTGCAGCTCTGGTGTATCAACTCCTCAATAACGTGCTCGACTTCAATAGCAATGACATTACGACGCGTGAACTCTTTATTACCAATAACCGTATTGAACAGGCGCTCGGTCAGCAGGTGCTGGATAAGCATTTCGTCCACGGCTTCGGGACGGATGTTCGGGTTGAGCGATCCCTGGCAGAGTTCAAAGAATTTCCCAAAAGCTTCCTCGAAGCGGCGATTGTTCTTGTGCGCTTCCTTGATCTTTTCCGCGAGACCTCGGGCGAGTTCCGGGACGCGTTGGGCAAAAGTATTGACGGCCTCGTTGAATTCCGCGATGGCGGGTTCCGTATGGGAGTAAAAGCGGTAGAGCAGATCAGCAAGTTCGCGCGGGTCGCCGAGATTGGCTTCGAGAACGCGGTCGCGGTTCTGGTAGAGGACAGCGCGGCGGGTGTCCTCGAAGATGATGTTGCTGAGCGGATAGCCGCGCCGGATCTTGCGCTCGATTTCACGGTCAAGATCGTCGCGTGAGTCTTTCGCTTCCCAATAACCGCGGGGAAGCGTCAGGTTATCGCGAAGAGTGGCATCCGGGCGGATGGTGTCTCCGGCGGAGGTGCGTGTTCCTAACTCCGAGATGAGCGTCCAGTTATGCAGGCGAGCGGAGTCGGAAAGCAAGGTTTCAAAGGCGCGTCGCAGACCCAGCTCATGCTCGACGCCTTGCGAACGAATGGCGGCTAAGGAGCGCTGATATTCCCGGATAACCGGGTGATGGGGCGTGATCTCGACACTACGGCGTGTCATGAAAACTTGATTGTAGCGTCCGAGGCAACCCGGTCACAGCTTTCGCAAATTTTTTCAAGCAAGTTAACTGATTGATCTAAGGCCGGTTATGGATTTGGATGCCGTGCCGAAGAGTCCAACCGCGCTCTTGGGCGTGCTACAGTGCGCTTTCCTCTTTATGTCTGCTGCCCCAGCGATCAGCCCCCAGCGTCTCGCTGCCAACCGAGCCAACGCCCAATTGTCCACTGGACCCACCAGCGCGGCGGGAAAAACCAAATCGTCTCTGAACGCCGTCAAAACCGGCTTGACCGGGCGCACGGTGCTCCTGCCGAGCGAAGACGCCGAGGCCTACGAAACGCATCTGCTCCAGTACTTGGAAGAGTTCCAGCCCGTCGGCATCCGTGAAACTCAATTAGTGCAGAATTTAGCTGACACCCAATGGCGCTTGGACCGCATCCCGAGCCTGGAAAACGGCATTTTCGCCCTGGGTCGCCTACGCCATGCCGAACTCTTCGAAGATCCGCATCTGCTTGACGCTCACATCCTGATGACTGAAGCCAAGCACTTCAAGAACCTACACTTGCAGGAGAGCCGTTTGCGCCGTCAATACCGGCAGGATGCCCAGGAGCTGAAAGAACTCCAGGTCCAGCGCAAGAAAGAGCAAGAAGAACAGGAACAGGCCCGGAAAACCGCCGCCCCCAAAAGCCTCACCGCCTCTGTTGGGTTCGAATTTACAAATACGGAATCCAATCACTTCGTTCTCGGCTCTGACCCCACTCTTAAGGAAGCCGGGAACAAAGTGACCGGTTAAAAGATCCTGTTCGAATGCCAACCGCTTACTGCTTATCGCGGTAAATTGCGCGGCTCGCGCCGTTCTGCTGGCGGTTGATGTTCTTCCGCTCGGCATTCGTCAGTTTTCCGCCGTTCGCGGCGCGGTCGGCGCGAGTCTGACTATTAATGTTGGCCTCCCGGTTTTCCAGCTTGGCGGTCTGCCCGGCATTGAGGCGCCCGGATTGAACACCCTGCGCAATGCGGTCCTGCTGATTTTCCTTGCGTTGCCCGACTTTGCCGTTGCCGAAATGATCGGAAGCCGTATTGTGCTTGTCGGCATAGATTTGCTTGCTCAGGCCATTCTGCTGCCCTTTAATCTGGGTCCGTTCGGCGGAAGTCAACTTTCCTCCGTTTGCCTGCCTGTCGGCCCGGACCTCGCCGTTCACGGCGTGTTCCTTGTTTTCCAGATGGGTCGTTTCGCCGGGCGTTAACTGTCCGGAGCGCACGCCTTGCGCGACACGGTCCTGCTGATTTTCTTTCCGGGCGTTGACTTGCCCAAAGCCCGTCACGGCCAGCATTCCAATCAGCATCGAAGTCCCAAGTAACTTTTTCATTTCCCCTCCTTCAGCCCTGAGTCGTCTCAGCGGCTTCACTTTCCTAAACGGCAAAAAGGGCAGTTTTGTTGACTGAAACAGTCGTTAAACTTCCTTCAGTTGATTTAGGAATTTCAGCTAATGCTTAGGTGATAGCTTTCAGAAAACTCTGACGTTAGGCTAGGAGTTGGATCTTTCCACGCCACTCCAATATGTGAAAGGGATCGGCCCCGTACGCGCCAAGGTCTTGGCGGCAAAGGGCCTGCTGACCGTGGCGGACCTGCTCTATTACGCGCCCTTCCGGTACGAGGACCGCCGCAACATGAAAACCATTGCGCAGCTCGCTCCAGGCGAGAAAGCGGCGGTGCTGGGGATCGTTCGGGGATCGAAGCTGTCGCGGGTGGGACGCAAGATGCAAGGGCTGTTTGAAGCCAGTCTGTGGGACGGCACGGGAGGGATCCTGCAGGCTCGCTGGTTTCATGGCGAACGGTATGCCAAAACACTGGTCCCCGATACCCGCGTGGCATTATTCGGAAAGGTCGAACTGGATCGCTTCGGCGGAGATCGCTTGATGATTCAGCCGGATATTGAGATCCTGTCAAGCGAAGACGAGGACGATAGTTGCCTTCATATTGGGCGTATCGTCCCCGTTTACGAAGCGACAGGGAAAATCTCCACGCGCATTTTCCGCAATCTGATCCATCGTGTTTTGAAAGAAGTCGCTTTGCCGGAAGATGCCCTGCCCGCGAGCGTTCGTGCGCGCATCGGATTGCCGGATCTTCCCACCGCGATTCAACACTTGCACGATCCTCCGCCAGATACGGCACTTCAACTCTTAAACGAATTCCGCTCGCCCGCGCAGTACCGCCTGATCTTTGACGAGTTCTTCTGGCTTGAATGCGGCTTGGCTTTCAAAAAGACCAAAGCCAAGGCAGCTTCCGGCATCGCTTTTCAACTTACCGACGGAGTGCGCGAACGGATCAAGCAAATGCTCCCGTTCAAGCCCACGGGCGCGCAGCGCCGGGTCATTCAGGAAATCGCCAATGACATGAAGCAGCCGAATCCCATGAATCGTCTCCTGCAAGGCGACGTGGGCAGCGGCAAAACGGTGGTAGCCGCCGAAGCCGCCATCATCGCCGTCGAGAACGGATACCAGGTCGCCGTGCTGGCCCCGACCGAAATTCTAGCCACGCAGCATTATGGATATTTCAGGCGCTTGCTCGAAAAGCTCGGCTACGTGGTCGCGCTGTTGACCGGCTCCATGACGGGCCGCGAGAAACAGCAAGCCAAGCAAGCAATCGCGAGCGGTTTCGTCAACGTGATGGTCGGCACGCATGCGTTGATTCAGGAAGATGTCGAGTTCGCCAATCTAGGGCTGGCGATTGTGGATGAGCAGCACCGCTTCGGGGTGCGTCAGCGCTGGGAACTGTTCAAGAAAAACAAGAGCGAACAGGCGGATGTGCTGGTCATGACAGCCACGCCGATTCCCCGCACGCTGGCCCTGACGCTCTACGGCGATCTCGATGTATCCGTCATTGACGAACTACCGCCGGGGCGCAAGCCGATCCTGACGGAGCACGTGCAGGAATCGGCCATTGAAAGCGTGTATAGCTTCGTCGCGGGGGAGATTGAAAAAGGCCAACAAGCGTATGTTGTCTATCCGGTCGTGGAAGAGTCGGAAACAGCCGCGGTGAAAGCAGCCGAGGGCATGTATCAACACCTGTCAAAAGTTGTGTTCCCCCATGTGCGCGTCGGGCTGCTGCATGGACGTTTGCCCGCCGCCGAGAAAGAATCCGTGATGGCGAGCTTCGGAGCGGGAGAAATCAAGATTCTTGTCTCTACCACCGTCATCGAGGTGGGCGTTGACGTGCCGAATGCCTCCGTCATGGTCATCGAACAGGCGGAACGCTTCGGCCTGGCCCAGATCCATCAATTGCGCGGGCGCGTGGGCCGGGGATCGCACCAAAGCTACTGCGTGCTGGTCACCGGCAAACTGAACGAGATTGCCAGGGAGCGCATTCGCACCCTGATTGATTCAAGCGACGGCTTTTATATCGCCGAAATGGATATGAAACTGCGAGGGCCGGGAGAGTTCTTCGGCACCAAGCAATCCGGCATTCCCGGATTGCGTTTGGCGGACCTGTTTCGTGACTTCGAAATTCTGGAACAGGCGCGCGCGGAGGCTCAGGCATTATTGCGGAGAGAAGATGCGCAGGAAGTTCGCGCCGTCGCCCAATATATCCAGGAGAATTGGCAACGCCGCTACGGATTGGTGCAAGTCGGTTAGCGATGCGAGTTATTGCCGGTACTTTACGAAGCCGTCAACTCAAAAGCGTTCCCGGCCTGGCGGTGCGGCCCACTCCCGACAGGCTGCGCGAAGCCTTGTTTAACGTGCTGACCCCCTGGATTGAAGGCGCAATCTTCATCGATGCCTACGCGGGCAGCGGAGCCGTCGGCATTGAAGCCGTGAGCCGGGGCGCGAGCCGCGCCATTCTGATCGAGCGCAATCCGCAAGCGCTGGCGATCATTCGGGAAAACCTGCAAGCCTTGGCGATTGAATCGAGCGTAACCGTGGTTCGCGGCAAAGCGCCCTTGCTGTTAGCCAATCATCAGGCCGACATCGTTTTCCTTGATCCGCCTTACGATCAGGTGCAGGAATACACGGACTCCTTGCTGGCCGTCTCGCGGACCAATTGCCGTTTAGCGGTTGCGCAGCACGCTTCGCGGTTGACGCTCGAACCGCAATATGGACGGCTGCACAGAACACGCGTCCTCCGGCAAGGCGACAACTCGCTCAGCTTCTATGAAGCAGCAAATGAATATCCATCACATTCGTCCCTGTCGGGCCAGTCTTGATCAGATCGCCTAAGATGTCGAAAAAAGGATAGGCATTATTGTTTTGAAGATGTTCGTACGCGCTCAGCCCGGCATCTCCGGCACGGCGGACCGTGCTGCCCGAAACAATCGCGCCCGCCGCGTCAGTCGGCCCATCCGTGCCGTCCGTGCCCGCGCTCAAGACAGCGACGTCCTTTAAGCCGTCTATCGCAATGGCGGCGGCCAGCGCGAACTCTTGATTGCGTCCTCCCTTGCCCTGCCCTTTCACAGTCACGGTCGTTTCCCCGCCCGAGAGCAAACAAACAGGAGACTGGGAATGCTTTGCCTCCCTCAAAATTTCGGCATGCACGCGAGCAACTTCGCGCGTCTCGCCCTGCATGGTGCTGGATAGAATGAACGGCGCATAACCAAGTTTTTTTGCTTGCGAGGCTGCCGCTTCCAACGCCAGCCGGTTGCTCCCGACGATCAGGTTCTGAACGTTCCGAAAAAGCGGATCGCCGGGCTTCGGCGTTTCCGGCAGCAAACCCGTCGCGCCTTGCTCTAGGCGCAGGAGAACAGACGGCGGCACGCGACCGTTGAGCTGATAATGCTTCAGGATTCGCAGCGCATCGGCAAAGGTGGACGGGTCCGGCGCGGTCGGTCCTGAACCAATCACTTCGATGCTGTCGCCGATAACATCGGAAAGCAATAAGCTAATCACCGTTGCCGGATAGGCCCATGCGGCAAGCTGGCCGCCCTTTAACGATGAGATATGCTTCCGTACGGTATTCAGTTCGTGAATATCCGCTCCGGCCCGCAGAAGCAAGTCAGTCAGGATTCTTTTCTCTTGCAGGGTGATGGGCTCCGCCGGGGATGGCAGCAGCGCGGAGGCTCCGCCCGAAACGGCGAAGATCAGCAGATCACGGGCGTTTAGTTCCCGCAAAAGGCTGATCACCTGCGCGGAAGCGGCAAGCCCGGCCTCATCCGGCACGGGATGTCCGGACTCCAGGATGTCTGATTTTTTCAACTGGGCCGTAACGTGTCCGTGTTTGGTCACGACCATTCCGCCCGTGAGCCGCGCCCCCAAGATCCCCTCAACGGCGGCAGCCATGGCAACGCTGGCCTTGCCGACCGCGAGGAGAAATATCCGATCGAAGTTCTGGAGCGGAAGCTTTCTGTCAGTCAGGGCGGACCTTACCGCATGTCCGGCATCCGCGGCCAATAAAGCGGCTGCAAAGATCTTTTTTGCGTCCCGCCTTAATTTACGCTCTGTCGCTGTCACGCCTGCTTAGAAAAGGGGAAGCTTTAGTATTCTGCCGACAATCTCATTGACATTGTCGCAATCCGCTTCAATCCGGAAATCCGCGCGCGAGTAAAACGGTCGGCGGTCCTCGAATAACTGCGCCAGCTTTTGCGGGTCGGCGGCCAGAGGTCGCGTTGTATCATTGCCGAGACGCTGTCGCACCCGCTCCAATGAACAATCAAGCCAAATCGTGACTCCATTATTCTCCAGCGCCTGCCAGTTGTTGGGCTGGATCAAGGCCCCTCCTCCCAGCGCGATCACCGAGGGATGGCCCGATTGAACCTGAAGGACGTGCTTGCGGATGATGGCTGCTTCCAGGTCACGAAATACGCTCTCGCCGCGTTCAAGAAAGATCTGCGATATTGGCATGCCTTCGTGTTGCTCAATTTCACTGTCAATGTCAGAGAATCGCCATCCCAACTCCTGAGCCAGCACTCGCCCGGCGGTCGTTTTTCCGCTTGCCATAAAGCCAGCCAGATAAAGGCCGGGAGTACGCTTGAGCTTGAGATACATCTTTTGTATACTAACGAACTTCGACTTTGGAACGGCTCTTCAACAGGCGCATTCATAATATCTTTATGGCTGCGAAGCTTTTGCCGATCTTTCCGCTTTCGCTTGTGTTGCTTCCCGGTATGCCGCTTCCCTTGCATATCTTTGAGGAACGATACAAGGAGATGATGACCGATGTGATACCGGAAGAAAACGAGTTTGGGATTGTGCTGGCCAAGGATGAGGGGATTGTGAACGTCGGCTGCACGGCGCTCGTGCAAAAGGTGTTGCAGCGGTATCCGGACGGCAGGCTCGACCTGATTGCCCTTGGATTGCGGCGCTTCGAAATTGAATCGCTCGATGAGGACAAGTCGTATCTGCGCGCTACGGTCGGCTTTTTCGATGATGAGGAAGAGCAAGCCCCCTCACGCGAGCTTCTGCTAAAGGCGCGAACCGCTTATCAGAAGCTGTTGACCCTTGAAAAACCCGACTTCGCGATGGAACCGGACTTTGAAGGTCCCCGGCTTAGCTTTCAACTGGCGCAATATATTCTGGATGTCGATAAGCGGCAAACACTGCTGACGCTGCGCTCGGAAGTCGAACGCCTTGAGCACGTGGTTAAGATTGTGCCTGATTACGTCTTTCAACGCGAACAGATGGCGCTTGCTCAACGGGTAGCGCCCTTAAACGGCCACGCCAAACACGTCGCGATTCGCGGTTAATCTTTCAAGGACTACGATTTGGGACAGCAACATCTCATTTTTGACGCTGACGACACGCTTTGGGAAAATAACATCTATTTCGAAGCGGCCTTTGAGCAGTTTTGCGATTACCTTCAGCACTCTTCCCTATCGGCGGAAGAAGTGCGCGGGGTGCTGGATGAGATCGAAATCGCTAACGCCAAAATGCGCGGCTACGGCTCGCGGAACTTCGCCCGCAACCTGGCGGAGTGCTACCAAAAATTATCGCAGCGCCACATCTCCCCCTCGGATCTCGCGACAGTGAAGGAGTTTGCTCATGCCATTCTCGAAAGACCCGTGGAGCTGCTGCCGGGAGTGCTGGAAACCGTGGCGGAACTGTCCTCGCGGCATCAGTTAACCATCTTCACCAAAGGAGATCCCGAGGAGCAGCGTCTTAAAATTGATCGTTCCGGCCTGGCCGGTTACTTCGTGCATGCGGCGGTGGTGAAAGAGAAGAACGAAGGCGCTTACCGGCTGCTGGCGGAAGAGCGCGGGTTTCACCCGGAGCGCACATGGATGATCGGCAACTCGCCGAAATCGGATATCAATCCGGCGCTGGCGGCGGGATGGCGGGCCGTCTTTGTGCCGCACCCCAGAACCTGGCGGCTGGAGCATGAAACGGTTCCAAACGCTCATCCACGGCTGCTTCGAGTGGAAAAAATTAGTGAATTAACGAAACACTTT
>CAXUBB010000195.1:0-1127 GCA_964249105.1 uncultured Bryobacteraceae bacterium
TCATTGTGCTGCTCCCTCCGCGAAACGCCGGCACGGAGAGGTAAAGCCAGCCAGCGCGAATACCGCGAGCGGTCACGCCTGTCCGGCCAAGCCCGTTGCAGCCGACGGAACCACACACGCCGGTACCATCCGTAGGCCGCCGTCAGGCAGAGCAGGCATAGAGCCGGCCCCGCCGCGATGACGCACAACATAAACCAATCCGGGCCTCGTACGGGCGGAACAATACCAAAGCTCAGGCGCAAACGTTCGGCAAAAGCCAAAGCATAGTGGTAAAGAAATAGCGCATAACCGGAAAACAATATCAGCGCTCCGGCGGCAGCGGCCCACAGCAAACCGGAGATCAGGAACTGTCCGCGTCGGCGCAAACCAACCAGAGCAGGCGCATCCGGGTCAGATAAAACATTCTGGTCCATTATTGGCCTTGCTTCTGAAAAATTCGGCACTGGAAGGCTTCCAATGCAAGGGCGGGCACACTTATTTCTCCCACTGGAAAATTCGAAAGCTGAATTTCTTTCCAGTGTCCCGCCGACGCTTCGGCTGTGCCCCGAAAAGGCGTGTTGGAAACATTGATGGCGATTAAAAATTCTTCCGCGCCCGAACGGCGTATGTAAGTAAGCACGTGTTGCTCATCCGAATTATGCACCCACGCTAATTGTCCGTCCGCCAGCGCCGGGTGTTGCTTCCGGAGTGGAATCATGGCGGCGTAGAACTTGGCAAATTGCGGACGCTCCTCCGCCATTTGCCAGAAAATTTTGAGCGACTCAAACAAGGCGGGCGCGCGAGATTCCGTGGAATCACCGGTCTCCATGCCGTTATAAAGCAGCGGTACGCCGTCAAGCGTGAACATCAGCGTCGAGGCGGCAAGCGCTCCCGGCAATCCATACCGCGTCACGGCGCGCAGTTCATCATGATCGTCGGAGATGCGCATGTGCAAAGCGCCCTTTGGAAACATTAATTTCTGCTGCTCGATCGTGGTGCGTACGGCGCTTGCGGGTTCGCCGTTCATAAACACGTGGTTCAGAGTTGTCATTAGCGGCCAGGAGTAATCGATGTCGAACGCACTCCGAAGCAGTTCGGGTTTTGAGGCTTCCGCCAGCATCATGATGTCCGGCTTGATACGCTCCATT
>CAXUBB010000195.1:1178-4324 GCA_964249105.1 uncultured Bryobacteraceae bacterium
CTCCCCCGCTACATCACACCGGTAACCGTCCAGATCAAAATTCTTGATCCAGTAAACGAGCATATCGGTCATGTAGCGGCGCAGTTTTGGATTGGAGTAGTCAAGGGCCGCCACGTCGGTCCAATCGTGGGGGTAAGTGATATGACCGTTCTTGTCGTGCTTATAGAACTCGGGATGAGACATCATCACGCTATCCCAGGCCGTGTGATTGGCGACAATATCGATAATTACTTTCATCTGCCGCCGATGAGCCTCCTGCACAAGTTGCCGTAAATCTTCTTTCGTTCCGTATGCCGGATTGATGGCGTAATAGTCACGAACCGCATAGGGGCTGCCGATTGTCCCCTTTTTCTTCACCTGTCCAATAGGGTGGATGGGCATGAGCCAGAGGACGTTCACGCCGAGGCTTTGCAGGTCATCCAACCGCTTGGTAACGCCCTGAAAATTTCCTTCCGGTGAAAAGGAGCGTTCAAAAACTTCATAGATAACGCCCGACTTCAGCCAAGCCGGGGACCGTCGTGCAGGCTGCGCGGCCAGCTCTGTACCGGCCTGCTGAGCAAATGACCGGGCGACGGGGGTGAGGACGGCAAGGAGGACGCAAGCAAGACGCAGCTTCCGCTTCATGATTTCAACAGCATATAGCAGCCTCTCTCACAATTGCTCAATCTCCCTTGCTATCCCAATCCGCGATCAGCTACACTCTATCTAAAGTAAATCCATCACCTCTGAGTGTTTGCCTACCCAGGTGAACCACATGCTCCTTGAGGTGTCTTCTCCGTTGACATCTGTTCCCTGTTGAAGTTTTGCGGCCCTTTGCGGCTGCGCGCCACGTCCTGCTAAACCATCGCTTCAAGGAGTTCAGGGGTGTCTTCAACCAAACTGCATCATTACGGTTTCTTGTCATTCTTTTTGGCTGCTTCGCTTTACGCGCAGTCTTACCAGGGCAGCGTCCGCGGCACCGTCACGGATGCGCAAGGCGCTTCCATCACGAATGTGGTGGTAAAGCTGACGGATCAGTCCACCAACGAGGCGCGCAGCACCGTGACCAGCGGCGCGGGCGAGTATGTGTTCTCCGCCGTTGATCCCGCGACGTACTCGTTAACGGTCGAAAGCCCCAACTTTAAGAAATTTGTGCGGCGCGACCTGATCGTGCCCACACAGCAGACGGTAACCGCCGATGTTGCTCTTGAACTCGGCTCGACCACACAAACTGTGGAAGTTAAGGAAGAAGTTCCGCTGATCGAGAACGGCAACGCTTCCAATGGCCAGGTGCTCGATTCGCAGAAAATGACTGACTTGCCGAATCTGGGCCGCAACCCGTTTCTGCTTTCCAAGCTTTCCACCAATGTGGTGCCGGTCGGCGATCCGCGCTTCAATCGCTTTCAGGACCAAAGCGGCTCTTCGCAAATCTCCATTGCGGGCGGCCCTGTGCGCGGCAATAACTACCTGATCGACGGTGTTCCCGTTACCGATTCCGAGAACCGGGCCGTGATTATCCCTTCTATTGAGGGCACCCAGGAGATGAAACTTCAGGAAAACACCTATGACGCGACGATGGGACGCACCGGCGGCGGCGTCTTCAACACTCTCCTGCGCTCCGGCTCGAACCAAGTTCACGGTTCGCTGCTGGGCTACACCCGTCAAACCGATTGGCTGGCGAATGGCTTCTTTTATAACGCTTCCGGCAAGGCAAAACCAGACCAGCCCTTTTACAATTGGGGCGCTTCCGTCGGCGGGCCGATTGTGATCCCGAAGGTGTACAACGGCAAGAACAAGACATTTTTCTACTTAACAACCGAGAGTTACCGTCAAAAATCGCCGCTCACCGACGGCTATGTCCTTCCCACGGCGGCCGAAAAGGCCGGTAATTTCTCCGCGAGCAAGAACATCATTTACGACCCATCCACCACGCGACCCTGCACCGCCGCTGATAATTGCCCCGCTAACGTGTCGGTTGTACGCTCCCCGTTTGCCGGCAATATGATTCCTTCCACGCGAATCAACCCTGTCGGACAGAATGTTCTGCGGGATCTGCCTGCTCCCCAAACCGGCGTCGTTGATGGCGTCAACTTTACCGGCGTTGACACGCTGACTGACCGCGCCGATGAGTATATGGCGAAGCTCGATCACGAACTCTTCTCCTGGTGGAAGATGAACGCTTCTTATCTTCACTACAAGAGCCGCGAACCGGGCGGCAACACGCTGGGGTCGGTCCTGGCCGCCAGTAATGGATCGCCTTATTTGCTTTACCGTAAGGTGGATGCGACGCAGGTCAACAGTATCATGACGCCGAATCCCACCACGGTCCTCAGCCTGCGTTTCGGCTTCAACCGTTTCCCGAACATCACGGATCCGTACAGCCTCGGAGTGAGCCCCGCTACTCTTGGCTTCCCGGCCAACTACGTGAATGCGCTCCAGTCGCAGTACCTGCCGGAATTTGACTTCAGCAGCAACAGCAACAATTTCAGCAATGTCTCGCCCAGCAACACGGCCTTCTACTCACGAAATTTTCTGGCGAGCCTGTCGAAGTTCGTCGGTCGCCATAATTTCACCTTCGGCTTTGATTACCGGGCCATTCACACGGATTTTCTAAATCTCAGCAATGCAGCGGGCGATTTTGCCTTTAACGGCATCTTCACGCAGCAGTATCCAACCAAGACGAACGGCACAGGGATCGATTTCGCGGATGCCCTGCTCGGCTATCCCGCCTCGGGTAGCGTTAACACGTCAACCAAGCTTTACACACATGTGAACTACTGGGCCGGTTACATTCAGGATGACTATCGGGTTACCGATAAGCTGACTCTGAACCTGGGACTGCGCTACGAATTTGAGACCGGAATTTACGAGGACAACGATAATTGGGTGGTCGGCTTTGACCGTCTCACAACCAATCCGATTGCGTCAAGCGTTACCGGCATCACGCCTAAAGGAGTCATCCAATACGCCCGGACAAACGGGAACGGCAGCATGTGCTGTAATCCCTCCGTCACCAAATTTGGACCGCGCATTGGCTTTGCTTATCAGCTTGACGCGAAAACCACGCTGCGCGGAGGCAGCGGCATCTTCTATGCTCCTACCCGTTTCGCGGACGATGCCAGCCTCGCGCTGGGTTACACGCAAACCACAAGCTATGTGGCCAGCAA
>CAXUBB010000195.1:4334-9569 GCA_964249105.1 uncultured Bryobacteraceae bacterium
CAGCAATCCTTTTCCCACTGGAATCCTGCAACCTGTCGGAAAGAGTCAGGGAGCGTTCACGGGACTCGGCAACAGCTTCAACTTTCTCGACCAGAACCGAAGTTCCGGTGTGGTCTATCAGTACTCGTTGGATGTCCAGCGCGACATTTATAAGGGCGTGGTCGTGGAACTCGGCTACATTGGTTCCCGCTCCACTCACCTGCAAACCAGCTCGACGGCGGCTGGCTCCTTTAATATCAACCAGGCGCCGGACCAATACCTTTCGCTGGGTTCGCAGTTAGGCAACTCTGTCCCGAATCCTTATTACGTTTCCGGCGGCCCCGGCTTTTTTGGCTCGAAGACTGTTGCTGCCGCGCAATTATTGAAGCCCTTCTCGGAATACAGCAGCATCGGAATCCTGACCAACCCAAGCTCCGCCCGCTACAACTCCATGATCGCCAAAGCGCAAAAAAGGCTCTCGGCGGGTTTTACCTTCCTGTCCGCTTTTACCTGGTCCAAAAATACGGATAACGAGTTTGCCAGCGGGAACTTCTTCAGCGGCAGTTCCAGTTCTCCGCAGGATGCCTATAACTTGGCTGCGGAGTATGGCTTGGCGCTGACCGACACGCCTTTACGCTGGACCAATACCGTGTCCTACTATCTGCCGTTCGGCAAAGGCAAGATGTTGCTCACGAACGCGAATAAGCTGACTGACTTAGCCATAGGCGGTTGGCAGGTGAACTTTACCAACGTGTATCAAACCGGCTTCCCGCTGGCGATCTACCAGAGCACTAATAATAATTCGATTCTGGGAACCGGCGTGCAGCGTCCGAATGCCACGGGAGTTTCGCCGAACGTTTCCGGCAGCGTGGAATCCCGGCTGAACGATTACATTAATCCGGCTGCCTTTACGTCCGCTGCCTCATACACGTACGGCAATCTGGCGCGAACGGTTCCTTATCGCGGTCCCGGCATGAAAAACTGGGATATTTCGCTATTCAAGAATTTCGCTATTACGGAGCGCTTTAACGCGGAATTTCGCGCCGAAGCGTTAAACGCTTTCAACTCGCCGCAATTTCCAAACCCCAATACAAAGTTTGGAAGCTCCAGTTTCGGGACTATCACGAACCAGGTGAACTTCTCCCGACTGCTGCAACTTGGCGTGCGCTTCTTTTTTTAGATATGATGGACGGGACCATGTTCGTCTCCGTTTTGGTATAGGACCAACCAGGAATCAGTGACTCAGGAGAGGAAATGTCTGCTACTTTAAACAACGAACTGCGCGCCGATTTTCTCCGGCGCGGGTTTTCCCGCCGTAGTTTTGGGCGAATTGCAACAGTCTTGACCGCCGGTGCGGCGCTGCCGTTCTATAACGAGCCTGCCTTAGCTCAGCTATCGATGGTGCGCAATATGCCCGCCGACGCGGTAAAAATTAACGCTAACGAGAACCCGCTTGGCCCCTGTCCGGAGGCCGCCGATGCGATCTATAACGTCATCAAGAAAGGTGGCCGTTATATGTACGAAGATACATACGATTTGGCGGAAACCCTGGCTAACGTGGAAGGCGTGAAGTTCAACTACAAGGCGGACGAGACCTATGTTGATGTTTACGCCGGATCGAGCGCCCCGCTTCATCAGGCGGTCCTGGCTTTCTGCTCGAAGGATCGTCCCTTCGTCAAAGCCGATCCCGGCTACGAAGCGGGTGAACGAGCCGCTAAATTTATCGGCGCAAAGACCGTCAATGTTCCGCTTAAGAAAGGAACCTGGGACCACGACGTGAAAGCCATGCTGGCTGCCGCGCCGGATGGAGGTCTCTACTACGTTTGCAATCCGAACAATCCAACCGGCACTCTCACCAAGCGCGCCGACATTGAATGGCTGGTCGCAAACAAGCCAAAAGATGCGATTGTTCTCGTGGACGAAGCTTATATTCACATATCGCCCAATGCCGTGCCTTGCACGGATTTGGTCGCCAAAGATCAGGATGTCGTGGTTCTCCGCACCTTCTCGAAGCTTTATGGGATGGCGGGTCTGCGCGCCGGCGCCGCTATTGCCCGCCCAGATCTTCTCGAGAAAATTAAACCTTATAGCGCCGGAGCCATGCCGATTACCGGAATGGTAGGCGCAACGGCCAGTCTGAAAGTCAAGAATCTGGTGGCGGAACGCCGCAAGATCATGGGCGATAACCGCGAAGACACCTTCAACTTCTTGACAGCCAAAAACGTGGAGTTTATTCCCTCCGAAAGCAACTGTTTCATGATGAACGTGAAGCGGCCCGGTACCGCCTTTGCTAAGGACATGGCCGCGCAGAAAGTTTATATCGGCCGCGCATGGCCGGTATGGAAGGACTGGGTTCGTGTCTCCATCGGCACCAGGGACGAAATGGCTAAATTCAAGGAGGCTTTTGTAAAAGTCTATAACGCCTAGTTCTGTAGCTGAGTGAGCATTCAGGGTGCCGGCTCCGTCGGCACCCATCCCTTTTATCATAGGCGGAAAACCTCGTCCGTTCTACCCGCCGCCCAAGGTAGAACCCGTGAATTTCCCTAAATTTCGATATAACTGGCGCATTTTCGGCGGAGATCTCTCCGGCGGAATGATTGCAGCTCTCATTGCCCTTCCTTACGGTCTGGCAATGGCCAATTTAATGGGCTTGCCGCCCGTTTTAGGGCTTGTTACTTCGATTGCCACCGCGCCGATTACCGCGCTGCTCGGACGCAATCCCGTGCTTATTGGCGGCACCGCCAGTGCTACGGTGCCCTTTATTGCCCAAGCGGTTCACTCCCAAGGCGTGGGAGGAGCCGCGAAGGTCTGCATGGCCGCTTCCGTGTTCATGCTGGTCTTTTGCGTGATGCGCCTGGGCCGCTACATTCAGCTTGTTCCGCAACCCGTCGTAACCGGCTTCTCCTGCGGCATTGGAGCCATGATGTTTCTTTCGCAGCTCGGCGTCATGCTGGGCGTAAAAGCCGTTGTGGACCGCACTTCCAACAACATGCTCTACCAAAGCTGGCAGGTGCTGTCGCACATCGCGCAAACGCAATGGAGCGCCGTCATCATCAGCGCCGTCGTGATTGCCGCCGCCCTGATCTGCCATTATTACTTTCCCAAAGCGCCTGCGCCGCTGATTGGCGTGCTGGCGTCAGTGGCGATCGCCGGCGTTTTCGGCCTTCATCAGGGAACAGTGGGCCGGCTGCCTCTAGAGATCCCTAAATTCGCGGGCTTTTCCTGGACGCCTACCGACGTGTTGAATGTCGTCCCCGCCGCGTTCGGCCTTGCCTTTGTCTCTTCCGTCAACATTTTGATTACATCCCGCGTGGTCGAGCACTTCCGGGGACGTCACAAGCACCTGAAACGCGCCGATGCGGATGCTGAACTCGGCGCTTACGGCATTGCCAACATGGTGGCGGGAGTCTTTGCCGCTCCCATGAGCGTTGGCATTCCCGCCCGCAGTCTCGCCAGCGTGCGCTGTGGCGGCTCCACCAGGATGTCCAATCTTTTCCACGCTGCCTTTATCCTTGCGTTTATCGGCTTGGGCGCGGACTATATATCGCATATTCCGATTCCGGCGCTGGCTGGCGTCACCGCCTATATCGGTATCTGCCTATTGGAATGGAGCACCTGGCGCAGGTTGCACCGGATGCGCCGGACGGATGCTCTCGCGTTTCTGTCCACCGCGACGGCCGTCCTGGTGGTCAATGCTGTCTTGGCCGTGGCGATCGGCTGTTCGTTTTACCTGATCCGTTACGTGTATTGCCGAGTGAAGAAAGCGCATGAACAACAGATCACATCACTGCCGTCATTTCACGCCACGCCCGGCCTTGAGATTGGGCAACAGCGGCATAGGTGATCTCGCCGCCATACGTGTTTACGCCTTCCTTGATGGCGGGACTTATTTCACAAGCTTCCTCCAGCCCGTGGTTGGCAAGAGTCAGCAGATAAGGCACTGTTGCGTTGGTTAGCCCGAACGTGGAAGTGTGCGGAACAGCGGCGGGCATATTGGATACGCAATAGTGCAGCACGCCATCAACGTAGTAGACGGGATCCGTGTGCGTGGTCGCATGAGCCGTTTCCACGCATCCCCCCTGGTCGATAGCGACATCCACGACGACCGCGCCGGGCTTCATCTGGGAAATCATGTCGCGGCGAACCAGCTTGGGAGCGGCTGCTCCCGGAATCAGCACCGCGCCGATGACCAAATCCGCTTGCCGGACACTCTCACGAATGGTATGGCTATTCGATGCCAGGGTTCGAATGGAGTTAAAGTAAATATCGTCAAGTTCGCGCAGACGATTGAGATTGCGATCAATGATCGTGACGTTTGCCCCCAAGCCACAGGCTATTTTGGCGGCATTATGCCCCACAATCCCGCCGCCGAGGACCACCACGTTCGCGGGTGCCACGCCCGGAATGCCGCCCAGCAAAATGCCCCTGCCGCCATTCGGCTGTTCAAGATATTGCGCGCCGATCTGTACCGCCATCCGGCCCGCCACTTCGCTCATCGGCGTGAGCAGCGGCAGGGAGCCATCGCGTTCCCGAATCGTTTCATAGGCCACGGCATTGACGCGCGCTCGCAGCAGCGCTTCGGTTAATTCCGGCAGCGGCGCAAGGTGCAGATAGGTGAACAGGATCAGGCCCGGCCGAAAAAGAGGATATTCAGACGCTTGCGGCTCCTTTACTTTCACCACCAAGTCGGATTTATTCCAAACCTCGGAAGCGCTTTCAAGGATGATCGCGCCTGCCTCGGCGTACTCCTCATCCGTGATGGAACTTCCCAGGCCTGCCCGTGTTTCCACCAGCACTTCATGTCCGTTCTCTCGTAAAGCCGTAACAGCGCTCGGCACGCAGCCGACACGAGTTTCGTGATCTTTGATTTCTTTCGGTACGCCAATGACCAAGCAAAAGGTCCTCTCCCTCAATTATCGTAATGTCAGTTCGACACAGGCAGGGTCCCTTGCCGGAGTGGGCAGATTTGATCTGCCTTAAGGGTGCGGGCTTAACCAGCACCGCCGGCGCTCATTCATTACGCAACGAGATCATTGGGTCAACGCGAGTGGCGCGTAGCGCCGGAAGGTAACAAGCCGCGAGTGCGACCGCGGCCAGCACGAAAGATACGGAAGCGAAGGTTAACGGGTCGGCTGCTTGCGTGTTGTAGAGAAAGGTCGTCATCAGACGTGTTAAGGCAAGCGCGGCAGCCAAACCAATGAGGATGCCGAGCCCGGTAAGACGCGCGCCTTGCCACAGCACCATGCGAAATACGTC
>CAXUBB010000196.1:0-9565 GCA_964249105.1 uncultured Bryobacteraceae bacterium
GTCGGTTTTGCCGGAAAGCTGGGGAATCCAAAAGCTATGGGCCACGTCCATACTCTGCAGCACGAAGTATGTTGCGTGCCCTCCATCCGATGAAAAGGGTACGTGGATCTCGTTGGCCGTCGTGATGCCGTAATCGGGATAGTGCACTTCCCACCACCACTGATGGCCCACCACGGTGATGTGCGTAGTCATTTTCGGCGGGCTGGCGTTCTGCACTCCCGCGACAACACGCGCTGTCACGCCAATCAGCACAAAGACGATTAGGATCGGAATAATGGTCCAGGCAACTTCAATTTGATTACTTCCATACACCTGCGGCGGCTCCTGGTGCATGTTGTCTCCCGGTCTGCTCCGGAAACGCGCAATAGTGTAAACAATGAGGCCGCCAACTACGACAAAGATTGCGCCCGTAATGGCAAAAGTCAGTAACGCAACCTGCTTTTCCGATTCCCCAGGAGATGCCAGGGGCTTAAACATGTTCGCAATTTTGTGCTCTGGCAAGTTTGCAGCCTGCATCTGCAAGAAGGCCGACAACCAAAACATGTTCAATTTATGTAACCTCCAGGGCTTACTTTCTAGTTTAACCGGAAAAATTCCAGCACTACCGTAAAATTTGAGATCGCTATACTACCAGGTATCCTCGTAGTGGTAAAGAGCATTATGCCGCTTCAATTAGAGCAAAGCCAGTACGGAGAGGTCACAGTCCTCCGCTTCATGAGTAAATCTTTTAAGGGGGAAACGGACAGTGCCTACCTGCTGGTAATTATCGATCAACTCCTTGCGATCGAGAAGAAGCACATTCTTCTGAATTTAAGAGAATTGATCGATATCGATGATGCCGGGCTGAGCGCTTTGGTCGAAGCGCACTCGAAAGTGGCGGCAGCGAAGGGCGAAATCAAACTCGTCAATGCCGCTCAGCGCCATACTGATGTAATAATACTGTCGCGGCTTGCTCCTCTTTTCCCCAATTTCAATGATGAGGAAGAAGGTATCAGGAGCTTTGCCGCCGCAGCAACGCACTTCGACATTCTAGAGTTCGTCCGAGAAATGAACGAAGAGGAGCAGCAACATCCGGGCAAGGACGGGAGCGCGGCGGAGCAACCCGCACCGGAGAAGCCTGCCTCTGGTCAAAAATGAACAGTGCGCTGATCTACTGAAAGCTGGAAGCAGTCTGTTCCTGCTTTTTGGATGTTTGCTGATAAGTTTGGACCGCCCGGTCCAGCGCGAGCAGGATGTGATTCAGTTGCTCGTGTGATTCGGCTTGCACGACAATTTTTGCCTGCGGCTTCTGGTTATGCGTTCGGAACGCCATTTCAGGCCCTTTCTGGGTAGTGTTGGTTGATGTATGTCCCACCCTTCCGGTTTGTGATTGCCCCTGAGAACGCGGCGCAAAGCGTCCTTTAGCCCAAAACCGCAGATGGCAGTGTTCACATCGATAAGGCCAGCGCCCAAACCACATTTGAATCCGGTCGCAAACCCCTTTTCTTCGGGAACGATGGATATCGGCGCCGCCGCAGCGTGTGCAAGTCATCACGCATCTTTTCGGCGGAAAGCGCCCAAAGCTTTACAAAAACCTTAAACAGCACGTGCCGTTACCAGAAAATGTCGGCCTTGCTCGATAACAATGTCACTGAATCCGCAGCGTTGCAAAGCTCGCCGGATACCGCCTCCGGTTTGAAATGATTCATACTTGCCAAAAAGCGGAAACTGCCGTTGCGTCAAGTGGAAAAGAGCGCTGTTCAAAACAATATAGGCGAAAAGCAGCTTTCCTTTCCAGCCGCTCGTTTTCACTTGCTCCCAGGGTATGGTGAACGGGTGCAGCGTCATCCATAACGAGCCGCCCGGCTTCAGCACGCGGCGAATTTCTTTCAGGCTACGACCGATATCGGTGTAAGCGAGCGAGACGCGCGCTGCCACAAAATCAAATTCTCCCGGACGAAAAGGAAGCGCTTCCGCTTGGGAACAAGCGAAAGCAATGTCCTTTGTCAAAGTTTGTCCCAGGCGCAAAGCAGACAAATCAATATCAATACCGAATGTCAACCGATGACGGTAAGCCGCCGTCAGCGTCTGCCCCGCTCCGCACCCGACATCAAGAACGCGGCTGCCGGCGGGAAGCGAAGGCGGAAGAATGTGCGAGGGATGCGACGGATCTTGCGCCACTTCCCATTCGCCCAGGTGATATTGTTCGCTCAAGCTCCCATCAGTGTATGTCGAGGGACATGTTGACGACCTTAAATTCGAAGCGCTCCGGCGGCAGGGAGGAAATCGGGCTCGGCGTCATATCGAACCAGGTCCGATATGCCGACTGCGCCACGCTGTTATTCAGATAAAACAGGAACTGATCCGAGCAGCAACGAATGGGAGGCATTTGCCGGAACGCCAGCCGCAACCCTACCGCTTTCGCCAGCATCACGCCTTTAGTCTTGACGGATTTGTCTTCGAGTAACTGAACAAAACTGCTACGTCCGGCATGCGGCCACACATCGTTCCGAAGCAGATTGCGCAGCTCGACACGCGCGCCGAAGGTGATCTCGCATTGCCTGATCCATTCGACTACGGCGTCACCCCAATGCCAGTGGCTCAACAGACCTAAGTACTGATCCACCAGATTCAACGCCAGATCCATCTTCCGGCGCTCAACCGTTTCCTCGTCCGCTATTGCATCCAGCGCGAAGGAAGGCACCATATCTTCCTGCTCGATGATTTCAGCGGCCACTCCCATCATTCTGTCCAGCCGTTTGACATCGGGCACGGTTTTCACGAGTAGCGGCGGCAACTCATGCGTCTTACCGCCCGGCACTTCCACAAACTTCCGATCACCGACGATATCCATTAGCACCCTCACTAACTTCTATCGACAACCAGGTCGACTCCCTTTATCTGTAAGACGAGCCGCTCATCTCAAAAGTTGCCCGCCCGTAGATCTATTAGTTTAGTAGTAACAAATCAGCGTGAAATGTTTCAAGCGCTTTTCGTGAGAACCGGACACCTGTCCGCTACCCTTGCCCGCTGCTACGGCAACCGCGGGTTATTCTTGGGACGTATGTGTATTTCGGGCCTTCTCTTTGTGGCCCTCGCATTTTTGGTTTTAGTACCACCTGTCCTGGCCGACGCGCCTGTTTCCTGCGCGCAAGGCGCGAAGAGTTTCCTGCCTTGCGAACTGACATACCCCTATAAACCGGCTGGAGTATCCGCTTACCGTGAAGAATTGCTCAGCGTGGAATTCCGCGCGCCGCGCGCCACCACATACCGGCTGCGCGCTTTTCCATCCGGCGGCAACACTCTTCGGGTTCGCTTTACTCCGGTGGAAGCCGGCACATGGACGTACCGAGTTTCCAGTTCGATTCGCGAGCTGGACGGCCAGGAGTCTACTTTCAGCGTGGCTGATAGCGGACTGCCGGGGTTTGTGGGCGTGGCGAATGTCCGGCACTGGCGCACGACCAACAAACAACCGCATCTCTGGTTTTCGGCGGATCTTCCGTTTCTCGCAGTGGATGCGCAAGGGTTCGCCGCTTGGCTGCAGGCACGGAAACGCGATGGGTTTACCCATGTGCGGGGACCGCTGCTCACTTCCGCCGCTTCCGTGAAGCCCCTGCTTTCGAGCGGAGAGCCGAATCCGGCGTATTTCGACGCGCTCGACGACCGCATTCTGACGGCTATTCAGCAAGGCTTCGTTTTGGATCTGATCATCGCCGATGATTCGTTCATGAAATCCGGGGCTTTTGAGGAGTGGCAAAGCCGTGATCCGCTGCTTCGTTATCTCATTGCCCGGTATGACGGTTTGAATATTACTTGGCAGGGCCTATCGCATTTTGAAGATCACCCCGGTTCGCGGGACCTGCTGAAGGAAATTGGTTCAACTCTGGCGAAATACGACGCTTACGGGCATCCACGGTCATCGGATGCCCGCGTTTCTTCTTCTCCGCTCCTTCCGGACGGCTGGATGGATTATTTGCTGGAAGCTTCACCGCATCCGGAAGTGGGCGCGGTGGAGCACCAGTTTACGCATCAGCCGCAAATTCATTTCATCACTGCTACCGATGCCGACGCGTTTCGCCATGAGCTTTGGAATTGCACAACCAATGGCGAGTACCCGGCTGTCTCCTACGCTTCGCTGCGGAATGAGACAAATGTGCGAGCTGTGCGAATCTGGGCGAAAATCGTTACCGACACCCGGCATTGGGAGTTAGAGCCGTACTTCGATATTTCCGGCGCTCGCGCGGTGGGGCTGGAGGAAGTCGAGTATCTCGCCTATGCGCAGACGCCGGGCATTGTCGAGATCACCTTCTCCAAGCACAAATACAATCCGCTTTGGATCAATCCGGCCACGGGCGAGGAACTGCCGCTGAAAGACTATCGGGGTGAAACATTCAGCCGTCAGACGCCGGATAACAGCCACGATTGGATTTTGCAAGTTCCGCGCGAGGGTCATAAGGAGTCCATGCTGCGGTCTTATCGCTTTGAATCCGTTGATGCTCCGGTGCAGGAGGTTGAAACTGATCCCGCGAAAGCCCCGTTTATTGTTGTAGATCCGTCGGGCGATGAGATGAACTCTCAAATTCCCGTTCCGTTCCAGGTTAAAATTACTCGCGCTAACCGCGCCAGCCGCTTCATGCAGTATTTATGGTGGGGTGAAGTGGTGGCAGGCGGGGAAGGCGCTCGTCTTCTAGGGGTAGGAGCATCCGGTAATCTCGTGATCCCGAAAGAACTATCGAAAACTCCCGGCGCGAATCTGAGCCTTCGCATCCAGGCCATGAATGCGAACGGCAAGGCTTACGAAATTGATAAGGTCTACCGCCTGGTTCCTTAGATAACTGCTCTGTGACGATCCTTGCGCTTGATCTAACTTCTGAGTACGGCAGCCTTGCCGTTCGCCGTGACGCTCACACCCTGATTGAGCACAACATTCGTTCATCGGACGGCTTTGCTCACCTGGTTTTTGATGCGATTGATGAAATCTTGAACCGGGCGGGAGTCGCTTTGACTGAGATGGACTGCTTTGCCTCCGCAAGTGGTCCTGGCGCTTTCACGGGCGTTCGTGTGGGACTCTCAGCAGTCAAGGGACTGGCTGAAGCGCTGGGCAGGAAAGCGATCGGCATTTCCAATCTTCGGGCGCTGGCCGGGTGCGGTTCTTCGCCCTTGCGCGCTGTGGTTCTGGATGCTCGCCGTGATGATGTGTTTTCGGCGATTTACGATGCCGATCTCCGCTTAGTGACTCCTGAAACGGTCGGCAAATTGACTGCGTTTCTTGAGAGTTTATCCCGTCCGCCCACCGAATTTATTACACAAGCGGCGGACTGGCTTCGTCCGGCGCTTGCAACCACGCCGTTTGCCGAGGTGTCAATGATTGAAGCGCCACGCAGCCTGGCATCAATGATCGCGCAATGCGCCGAGATGGATCTACAGAACGGCGCTGGAGGCGACCCGGCAGCGCTGGACGCCAATTACGTCCGCCGCTCCGACGCAGAGCTATTTTGGAAGGACGTTTAGCGTCCAAATAACAATCTTGCCTGATTCAGCGCAAACCAGCTTAAGAATCCATTGCCGAGGATGAGGCCAATGAAGGCGTATGCGATTCCTTGTTTTGCTTCGGCCGGGAAATCGCGCCGGTACAGCCGGTAACCGGCGGCAATCGCCATAAATAGAAACAGAAACTCATGGGTGGTGAAGAACATAACGACGCTCACCAGCACAATTGCCATGCGCGCCTGCGCTCCCAGGGCGTTCATGGCCGCCGCGCCGTCAAAAATGAAGACCGGAATCAAATTCAGCAAATTAATCCAGCCCGCAAACTGCGCCACGGCCAGCCAAACGGCCTGACCCGTCGAAAGAAAGATCCCATAGGCAATCAAGCCGGAAAGAAGTCCGAAAAGTGGACCTGCCAGCGAGATTTGCGCCCGAATCCCCGGCTCGACGCCCGCGCCGTTCCACTTTACAAATGCGCCGAAACCCGGCAGGAACATGGGAAGTTCGGCTGTAAATCCAAAGCGGCGGGCCATCACATAATGCCCCATTTCGTGGAGAAATACCGAGCCGGTCAGTCCCAAAGCGAACCACCAGCCGAATAGTGACCAGTACACCCCGAGAAACGCCAGGATGCTGAGGATGAACTTGCCCTTTGTCAGTAGGATCAGCGCCGCTGTTTTATATTTAGCGAGCGCGGCCAGCGCAACTCCGAGAGGGCCCAGCCGTTTTTTCCAATCCTTTGCCGGTTGAGGAGAAAGGCGCGCATCGAGCCTTTGTATTTCACGCCCCACGCCCGCATACTCCGAAGATCCAGGCGGCAAAAGTTTCAGCGCCGCCGCCCAGTGATCCCTCGCCATTTGCAACTGTCCTGCCGCCGCTAATTGGCGAGCGCGTCCGGCTAACTCTCCCAGCTCCTGTGAATGCGTGAATTTGCGGCAACCCGAACACGCCAGCGCTCCGGCGTCCAAAGACGCGCCGCAGTTCGAGCAATAATTCCCTTGCGGATTTGTAAATGCTGCCAAATTTCAGTGTAGGAGGATTGAAATCAGCGTTCGCCGGCTTCTTCGCTGAGATCCGGCATGTCGTCCGTCACCGGCGATGAGAGAAAGACGGAAACAATGGACTCGAAGCCTTCCCGAGCCTCCTCATTGAAGCGGTCGAGGCTTGCGCTGTCCACGTCCAAAACGCCCAGCAGCTTACCCCAGTTCAGCAGGGGGACAACAATTTCGGACCGCGAGGCCGTATCGCAGGCGATGTGGCCGGGAAAGGCGTCAACATCCGGAACCACCATGGTTTTCCGTTGTTGCGCCGCCATACCGCAGACACCCTTTCCGACCGGGATGCGCGCGCAGGCGGGTTTCCCTTGAAAGGGACCGAGGACCAGCTCATCGCCTTTGACCAGATAAAAACCAACCCAGTTGATATCAGGTACCCCCTGAAACAGATGCGCCGCCGTGTTCGCAGCGTTGGCGATGAAATCTGTTTCACTGCGGAGCAGTTCGCCTAACTCTTCACAGATCCGTTGATACAGCGCGGATTTTGAACTGACATGATTCGTGCCGATTAAAGATGGCATTGCAAAATTAGTGTAGCGCTCTGTCTCAATTTCTCGATTAACCTGTTCCGTTTTCCTGATTTTCCTCTGAGTTTAACAGCAAAACCCGGTTCTTTAACGCATTCGGCGCTAGTTCTTTAATGCCGGCATCAAAGGTCACCAAAACACCGTCACGCTCCGCAACCTGACATAGCAATACAGCATTATTCCACTGCCGATGACCTCTTATTCTTCCAATAACCGGTTCTAAGCTGGTTACAACCGTGCGCTCCAATGGCCAGAACTCGTGTGCGTTGTGCAGCGTATTCTCATTCAGCATTAGCAGCGCCCTGGCTGCACTAATCGCATTGCGTGTTATAGCAGCATTTGTCAGCAAACGAAGCACCCCTACTTGCGTTATGGCATTAGTCGCCCATGCTCGGTGGCCTAAATTTTTGAACCAAGAATGTGCTGCCCCATAATGCTGATGCAGTGACCAGGTAAGAGCAAATAGAACATTAACGTCAGGTAATTGACGCTTCATTCTTCATCCAGTAATTGATACGCACGTTCGGACGTGATGATTGGAAAATCGTCCGGAACTTGAAATACAGAAAGACCATTGCGCTTAACAATAGGAATTTGATAATGCACGCCCCGACGAATTAACTCTGATGCAGCTTTGCCAAGAGAAAGATCATGAGTCTCAGCGTAGGTCTTGATTGCCTGCATGGCATCATCTTCAATCGATAAAGTCGTCCTCATGCCTTGATGATGTCATTAAGCATTTATTGATGTCAATTCGCTCAAATTGATGCTATGCGCGTGATTTGAAGATTGTTCCTGATAGGTGCGCGTATTTGTTGTTCTTGTTCTGTTACTCAGTATCTTTTTGTCAGTTTCGCTAAACTGGGAACTTATAATCACAGGATATTTTTATGGCAGAAGAAACTCAAAACCACTCAGACAAGTTCGCGCACGCAGCTTCCCCAAACATTAAGCAGAAGGAAAATATTTATCAAGCCGAGTATCTGGGCAGCGGCACCTTTCAAATCGTAAAGCCGAAACGTCAGTCCCGCAAACGCCGGCAATCCGCCTTGAAGGGCACCACGCGCGGCGCTCGCAAGTAGTTAAATTGTTTGCGTGACCTTGCTCAGCGTACGCGGCTGGTCGGGATTCAACCCTTTTACCTCAGCAAGACTGGCGGCGAATAATTGTCCAGGAATAATGAAGGGAATCGGCGTGAAGACATCTTCCGGCAGGACATCATGCTTGCTCAGCATGGCCGGAATAACAATTGGTCTTTGCGACAGCTTTTCCTTCTCGATCGCGCCGGCGTTGCTGAGGTCCGTAATAACGAGCGTTTCAGCGCGAATGGCTTTGAGCTTCTGAAGCATCTCTGACATCGGCTTCCAGGTAACGCCCGAGGGACAGAACAAAAAGGCCGGGAAGGACGCTTCCAGCATCGCAATAGGGCCGTGAAGCAGGTCGGCTGACGAGAAACGTTCGGCCACGACATAGCAGGTTTCCATCAGCTTTAGAGCGAATTCAAACGAGTTTGAATAATTCAGGCCGCGGCCAATACAAACGGCGTGTTCCATGAAGCAGTAGCGTTCGGCCCGGCTTCGGATCTCGCTCTCGGTCTCAAGCGCGGCGGCGGCGTCATCCGGAAGGTGCTGCAAGTCTTCCTGGCATAGAGGCGCTCCCAAGGCGCAGGCCAGCAGGTATAGGCAGGCAAGTTGCCCGGTGTAGGTTTTGGTAGCGGCGACGCTTTTCTCTTTTCCCGCTCGAACCAGGAATACATGTTCGGCTAACTGGGAAAGCGTGCTGTGGGCCTCATTCGTGATTCCGATCGTGAAGGCGCCTTTTCCTTTGGCTTCTTCCAGCACAAGATTGGTGTCGGTGGATTCGCCGGATTGCGAGATGGCCACTACCGCCGTATCCTTCCATTGCAAGGGCGCGCGGTAAAGAGTGGTGACCGAGGGCGCGGCGAGCGAAACGGGTATGCCGGTCGTGATCTCAAGGAGATACCGCCCGAACTGAGCGGCATTATCCGAGGTTCCGCGGGCGACAAGAACAATGGCGCGAACGGAGTGCTCCCTAAAGTATTGCCGAAGCTGCTCGGCGCGGCCCCATTCGGCAATTAACGTACGTTCAATCGCCTCCGGTTGTTGGCGGATTTCCTCGCACATGGTTGACATGCCAGTAACGATAACAAAGGCAGCGGGCTAGAGCAGCACGCGCTCACCACGGACGGGCCCCACCAAGTATTGTGGACTCACCGAGGCGGACATGGGAAGGCGAGTCACCGTGGGTTTGATGACAATCAACGTGTTACTGGTCTGCGTGTCGTGAGTATTTTCACTGAAGAGCTGATTCAGACCAGCAATTTGGGATAAGCCCGGCAGTCCATTTCTGGTTGCACTCACTGAATTCGCGTCCAAGCCAGCCAGGACGGCCCACTCGCCCTCGCGCACCGTGACAGTTCCCTTGAAAGCCCGTTGGGCAATCGCGGGAATGGTGTTGAACGTTTGAGTTCCTAACGCCTTGTACTCGGCCTCCAGA
>CAXUBB010000197.1:0-399 GCA_964249105.1 uncultured Bryobacteraceae bacterium
CGGAATTCCCCTTCACCTGGGCCGCGACTTTGAAAGTTCAGATACCGCTACCTCACGCAAAGTCGCCATTGTTAACCAAACTTTCGCTGACCGTTACCTTCCCCGTGTGAATCCGCTCGGGCATCAAATCTCATTTTTCCAAGTTAAAACCAATTACACAATTGTCGGCGTCGCGCGAAACAGCCGTTACACAAAAATCAGCGAAGCGGACCGCCCTATGGCTTACTTCCCCTACACGCAGGTGCCCGGAATCTTAGGAATGCAATATGAACTGCATACGCTTGGCAATCCAAAAATGCTGACACCGGAAGCGGCCAAGCTGATTCACAAAATTGATCCTAATCTGCCGTTGGAAAAACCGGCCACTCAGCAGGAGCAATTCGCCCAGACTGTTTCACA
>CAXUBB010000197.1:409-6234 GCA_964249105.1 uncultured Bryobacteraceae bacterium
GCATTTCTTGTTGCCGTCGGGCTGTACGGAACGGTTGCCTACAGCATTAACCGGCGAACCATGGAGATTGGTGTTCGCATGGCGCTTGGCGCAGAGCGGAGAGAAGTTCTTTGGATGGTTCTGCGGGAAAGCATGTTGCTGGCTACTATTGGGCTGTCAATTGGTGTTCCTTTGGCGCTTGGGACGGGACTCCTTTTGCGTTCGATGTTATACGGCTTGACGGCTGGCGACCCGCTTGCTCTTTTTCTCGCGTTTGCCGGTATTACAACCGTCACGCTAGGGGCTTCACTCCTGCCGGCGCGGCGCGCTGCGTCTCTTGATCCCATGCGTGCATTGCGCATGGAATAAAGAGTGCTATAGGTTGCTAATCCGTTAAAAACGCCGTGGTTTTAATGCCGGAAATTTCGAAACTGCGGCGGCAGCGTGGATTCTTGCAGGCGGTCTTATCGTCGAGCAGCACCATGTAGCTGGCCGCTTTGGCGAACTTGGCGCGGTCGCGCTCGTCGGCTTGGCGGGGCAGCCGGTCTACTTTGCGCCGCACCAGCCAGCGCAGTTCGTAAGTGTCAGCAGCCTTGCAGAAAGGGCAATTGAGAGTGGCGGGTTTTGTCGCCTGCGATTCCCGGTAGAAAGCGCGCTCGTCCATCTTAGTGATTAGAGAAGCGGAAACCGGAAACGGCTACTTCGTCATTGCCTGGAATATAAAACCCGACTTTATCCTGAGTAAAGTCACGGCCCGGACTGGGAACGGCATCCATTTCCTTCCAACCGCCATTCGGGGTTTTTACGCGTGCGATGATGGTGTCGGCGCGTACGGAGAGATCGACTTGCACCCACTCGTTGTTATCGACATCAAAGGGCATGCGGCTTAGCTCTGTTGATTTACCGTCGCGGTACTCGCGGATGGTGGCGCGCTTACCGTCCAAGGTAAACAGAACATAGTTTTCGCTGTTCTGATAACCGGCATACCATTGCAGTTTTCCATGCTTAAAGATTCCGCTCTTGCGGGCTTGCGCCTGGAAGGTGTAGTGGCCGGGGGCCTTGGGTACATGATACGGGACAAAGCCGCCGCCTTTGCGGACTTGCTGGCCCGCGATCTCCATGCCGGTGTTCGAGGCAGCCGGGGCGGTTGTTGCGGGAGGCGGCGCCACGGGAGGCGGCGCGGGCTTGTTATCAACGACAACTTTGTCCAGGGTTACGTCAGGCCCGGACAGGACAACCGTATCGCCCGTGCGGAAAGTGCGATCGAATTTCTTGGGCAGCGCCTGTTCGCGGCGCAATTCAACGGTGTGCTCTCCCGGCTTTACGGTGGAGATATTGGCGTTTCCATCGCTGCCAATAACCGCTGCCAGATCCTTATCAAGATAGACCATGGTTCCCGGCAGCGCACCCTTGATTTCTAAAGTGGCGATTTCCGGAGCAGGCTCCAGTTTGAACTCAATCGCTGATTCTTCGGCTTTTTTGACGGAAACCGTTTCCGGGGGCGGATCGATGAAACCTGCCTTGTGTACACGGATGGCATACTCGCCCACCTTGAGCGGAATGCGGACTTGGCCGTGCTCTGTTTTACGGCGGTAAAGTGTGTTGCCGATATAAACATCGGCTCCATCCTGGCCGGTCATCACAATAACGGTTCCGGCATTCGGGTCGGATTTGACGTAGACGGTCAGGGTAGGAGCCGGTGTGTAGGTCAGAACGAAACGCTGGCGATCTTTATCCTCTGTAACCTGCAAGTCATGATCAGTGGTTCCGAGATCGTCCAGAGTGATTCCGTCCGGGTTTGCCTCGTCAGTTGGTTTGCCGTCGAGGAGAACAACCGGATGGTCCGCATTAGTAACAAGCTGGCCTTTGCCGCCCTCGGTTGATACGGCCACAGCCATTACGTTAGAGGCAGTCGGCTGACCGACGAGGCGAGGGACGCTTTTCTCCGCCACATCGAAGCTGAGGGCGGCATTCCCGTTCCGGCCTGTTACTTTGATCGAGTGCCTTCCCGGCTCCAGCTTGTCGAGAACGATTTCACCATCCTTCAAATCCTGCGGCTCTTTATCGTCGATGCTGTAAGTGCCGGGAATGAGGTCGGTATAGAGGCGCAAGGTAGGAGTGTTGGCGGATGGCGCCGGGGTGTTCGCGGCATTCCCAAGCGGTGCTCCATTGGCGGGAGCTTGCTGCGTCCCCGGCTTTGCCGCCTGCTGATTGGCAACTTCATTGGGAGTCAGATTCAATCGGCGAGCCGTCTGCACCAGATAAAAGAAAGCAGCAAACAAGATTACCGCAAAAAACAGCGCCAGATAGGTGGCGCGCTGCCAGGTCTTTGCATCCAGCTTTTGTACGTTTGCGTCTGAAACTTCATCGAGCGGCTGCTCCGGAGATACCGGTGCCGTTTGCTGCTGTGTCGCGGACGGTTGTTCGTGGTGATGGACGGGCAGGGGCTGTTCGCGCAAACGCCGGGCGTGGTCAATGATCTCTTCTTGTACTTGCGCGATGACTAGCTGTAAGTCGAAGTCGTCAGGATGCGTGCGCCGGATATGCTGCACGCGCTCGTAGTAGTGGCGGAGGTATTCGAGCGAGTCTGTCTGACGCGCTTCATACTGAATCTGTCTCAACTCGTCGAGAGCAGAATCGGAATATGTGTGTTGAGACCGGTCCACCGAATATGCGTGCTTCTCTAGTGGATTATAACGAGATTAAATCTCTACGCTTCGCGTCCGGCGTAATTTAAGTCGTAGAATTTGCGATATTCTCCGCTTTTTACGTGGGAAATCCACTCTTTGTTGGTCCGATACCAGGCAACAGTTGCGGCCAGTCCGCGATCAAAATCCATTTGCGGCTCCCAACCGGTGTGGCGCGTGAGTTTTTCATTCGTGAGAGCGTAGCGGCGGTCGTGTCCGGGGCGGTCGGTAACCCAGGTGATTAAGGATTCGGGCTTGCCGGTCGCTTTGAGAATGCGGCGCACGACTTCTAGGTTGGGGAGCGAGCAGTTGCCCCCGATGTTATAAATTTCTCCTGCTTCTCCCTTTTCGAGCACCGTTTTAATCGCGCGGCAGTGGTCTTCCACGTACAGCCAGTCGCGTATCTGCTGGCCATCGCCATAGACGGGAAGCGGCTTGTCTTCGAGCGCGTTCGAGATCATGAGCGGAATCAGCTTTTCGGGGAACTGATAAGGGCCGTAGTTGTTGGAAGCCCGGGTAACGGAGACGTTGAGCTTGTAGGTGGTGAAATACGAAAGGGCTAAGAGGTCCGACCCGGCTTTCGAGGCGGAATAGGGGCTGCTGGCGCGAAGCGGATAGTTTTCATCGGCATCATGAGGTGGTGGAATGCTGCCGTAAACCTCGTCGGTGGAGACATGGACAAAGCGGGCCAGCTTGATGCGGCGAGCCGCTTCCAACAGCGTGAAAGTCCCGTTGAAGTTGGTCTGGATGACGGGCGCGGGCGAATGAATGCTGCGGTCCACGTGCGATTCGGCGGCAAAGTGAATCACGGCATCGGGCGCTTCCCCTTCAAACAGGCTTTGCACGGCGTCCGCGTCGCAGATGTCGGCCTCGACAAACTGGTAGCCGGGATGATGAGCAATGGGCGCGAGGTTTTCAAGATTACCGGCGTAGGTGAGCTTGTCGAGGTTGATGACCTTCTCCGCCCAACCCTCGCGCAGCGCCATGCGCACGAAAGAGGAGCCGATAAAACCGTCGCCGCCCGTAACGATCAGTTTCATTTGTGCTGCAACTCCCAATCGTAGGCGATGCCGGTGTCATTATAGGGAATACGGCCTTCGTCGCTCGGATCGTAGGTGCGATTAGTAATGTAAACGAGCGTGGAGGGCTGTTCGCCGATGACTTTATAGCCATGCGCCACGCCGGGCGGAATCAAAATCTGCCAGGGACGGAGCGCACCCACATACAGAGTGTTTTTGATTCCATAGCTCTTGGAGTTAAGACGCAAATCCACCAGGACTACTTGCAGCAGACCGGCGGCGGGTACCCAGTAATCAGTTTGCAGTTTGTGGTAATGAAATGCTTTGATGATGCCGGGATAGTTGAAAGCGGCGGAGACTTGCGTGGAAGCGGAAGGGAATTCGGCCACCAGTCCCTGCTGCAATCGGGCGATCTCCAGGAAGTAACCGCGGTCATCGGGCCACAGCGGGAAAGGTTTAATCTGGACGTCCGCGATGAGATCACTAGTGGTGGGCGAAAGAATGACCTTTCCGATCCCGCTTTCGCAGGTGGGAACGGCAATTTCGACGCCGGATTGGAGAATGCCGAGGGCGGCGATGCTCATTCGCCTGATGCTCCTGTTCCAGCCGCTTTTGATCTGGTTTCGCTGACCAGATTTGCCGCTCTGAGCAGCGAATCGAAGGTGCCGGCATCGGTCCACCAGCCTTCCAGGTAATTAAATGTCATCGTGCCTTCCTGAATATAAGCGTTGTTTACGTCCGTAATTTCGAGTTCGCCGCGAGCGGAGGGAGTCAGCGTGCGCGTTTTATCAAAAACCGTTTCGTCGTACAGGTAAATGCCCGTTACCGCGTAATTTGATTTCGGGCGAGCCGGTTTTTCTTCAATGCCGACGATGTGGTCGCCTTGAATTTCGGCGACGCCGAAGCGGTCGGCATCGTGAACTTGTTTGAGCAGGATTTTAGCGCCTCGTTCCTGCCCCTCAAAGTCGCTGACAGCTTGCGCGATAGATCCTTCGATAATATTGTCGCCCAGGATGACGCAGATGCGGCTGTCTTCGGCGAAGTGTTCCGCCAAGGCCAGCGCTTCGGCGATGCCGCCTTCGCCTTCCTGGTAGGTGTAGTTGATGTGCTTCAGGCCAAACTCCTTGCCGTTTGCCAGAAGGCGCAAAAAATCACCCGAGTTGCGGCCGCCCGTCACCACCAGCAGGTCGCGAATGCCTGCCTCCACAAGCGTCTGGATCGGGTAATAGATCATGGGCTTGTCATAGATCGGAAGCAGGTGTTTGTTGGTGATTTTCGTAAGCGGAAACAAACGGCTGCCCGTTCCGCCCGCCAGTACAATGCCTTTCATCAACCATCGATGGTAGCAGTTTAGGTCATCGCTGATTGGTTCAGATTCCATCGTTAACTCAGGTTGCAGTCACCGTGGCTTACCGCTAGAGTTGAGAGGAACCGTTCCCGGCGAACGCATATGTTATTTCGCAGATCTCTTGCCTCCTCTGTTATTTGGCTCAGCTTCCGGCTCGTCGTGAGCGCCGGTTTGTCTTCGCTTGCCCAAGCCCAAACCTCCACTGGCGAGTTGTCGGTTACGGTTTTGGACACAAGCGGCGCAATTGTTGCAAATGCCGCCGTCACGATCACCGGATCGGAAACAGGCAACGTCCTTCGCACGCTGGCGAGCAACGACCGGGGCCTTGCCGATGTGCCCCTGATCCCGCCGGGTAATTACGACATTTCTGTCGCTGCTCCCGGTTTTAGAACCACCGTACGTCAACGCATTCCCGTAACGGTCGGCTCCGTCCAGGACATCCGGGTCACGCTCGAGACCGGCAGCGCTACCCAGGAAATCACGGTAATTGGACAGGCGCCGCTCGTTGAAGATAAGTCGGCCACTTTGGCGCAGGTCATCACGTCGCGCCAATTGATTGACCTTCCGCTGAACGGCCGCAACTATCTGACCGCCGCTAACCTGACCGCCGGCGCGATTCCCTCTAACGGCAGTCGCGACCAGAGTTTCTCCGCTTACGGCAACACCGGCCTCCAGAACGCCTTTCTTCTCGATGGCGCGCGAAACGAAAACTATCTGCGTGGTCTGGACAATCGTACTCGCGACATGGTTCGGCCGCCCCTCGATGCTCTGAACGAATTCACCGTACAAACC
>CAXUBB010000197.1:6244-9505 GCA_964249105.1 uncultured Bryobacteraceae bacterium
ACTACTCGGCTGAGTTCGGCGCCGCCGCGGGAGGCGTTGTCAACGCCATCACTAAAAACGGCACCAACGAGATACATGGCTCGGTCTACGAATTCATCCGCAACGACCATCTGGACGCCATTAACTTCTTCGCGCGAACTCGCCCGTTACTGGTTCAAAATCAGTACGGCGCTTCCCTAGGCGGTCCCCTGAAGAAGGATCGGGCATGGCTTTTTGGCGCTTATGAAGGCTTTGATAATCGCAACGAAGTTACCAGCACATCCAACGTTCCCACGGCGGCTCAGCGGGCCGGCATCTTCGGTTCTACTGCCTTGTTTGATCCGTCCACGACCCGCCCCAACCCACGCGGCTCCGGCTATATCCGCACGCAATTCCCAGGCAATACCATTCCCGCTAGTCAATTGAACCCAATCGGTCTGGCGATCGCGAACAGTTACCCTTTGCCGAATGCCCTCGGATCAGCCAACCTGTTCACGACAAATGCGGCTCAACGGCAGAACACAAAGAATGGCGTCGTGCGCGGCGATGTTCAGATCAGCAGCAAGGATTCCGTCTTCGCTCGTTACTCACGCACCAGCGGCTCACTGAATTCCAGCGCCGCGCTTCCCGCGCCGACCGGAGAGCCCATCGCTCGTCAAACGGATTCGACCAGCGCCGGCCTGGGCTACACTCGAACCCTGAGTCCCACGTTCATCAATGAATTCCGTTTTACCTGGACCACTATCACGATGGCCCAGGATTCGACTGTCGCCCGCAATGAAATCATTCCGGGCAGCCTGGATCCGGCGGTGGATAGCGGCACGCCCGCCTTTAACGTTTCGAACTACGCGGCCTACGGCGCTCAGGCGAGTTGCTGCACTAATAGCCCTCTCCGCAAATCATCCGGCGTCTGGGATTGGTCCGACAATCTTTCGAAATCGCTCGGCGCGCACGTTTTGAAGTTCGGCGGCGAATTTCTGTTGATTCGTCCTTCCACCTTCGCCACCAGCAACGGTCGTGGTTCTTTTGGCTTCACCGGCGTATTTACGCAAAATCCTCAATCCCGTTCCAATTCCGGCAACGCTCTCGCCGATTTACTGCTCGGTGATGCGAACTCGCTCACCACGGGGACCACCGCCCAAGCGGTGGAGCGCGGTTGGTTCGCGGGCGGTTACTTCCAGGATCAATGGACCGTCAACAGCCGGCTCACCGTCAATCTGGGCGCGCGTTATGAATATTCCGCGCCGTACATCGAGACGCAGAATCGCATGGCCGACTTAGTTCTCGATTCAGGCAGCTCCTTGTACGGGCAGTACATTCTGGCCGGAGACAAGCGCCTGCCCCGCTCTCTGATCTACGGCAACCACAACAACGTCGCGCCCCGCGTCGGCCTGGCTTGGCGCGTTCCTCATGCGGGTGATCTGGTCCTCCGTTCGTCCTTCGGCATTTTTTATGCCCAGGATGAAGGCACCGGCATTACGAATCGCATGACCAGCAACCCGCCCTTCTATGGCTATGGCGCCCAAACCATCAGCAGCGACCAGCTCAATCCCTCCACCGGCTTCGTCCTGAACTCCGGCGCTGCCATTCCGCGTCCGTCGCCCATTAATCCTGCATCGTTCGTGCTCCTGCCCTCAGCCACGGCCCAATTGGTCAGTTGGCCTCTTCACTTCAAAACTCCTTATGTTCAGCAATGGAATTTCAGCGTGCAGAAGACGCTGCCCTGGAGCACCCTCGCCGAAATCGATTACGTGGGCAATCACGGAGTTCAGTTCCTGGGCCTGGGAGAAGGCAATCAACCCATGATTCTTGCTGCTACCACTGTCAACTCCCGCCGCCCTTTGATTGCTTTTACTGACGCTTCAGTGAAACAAATCGGCAACTGGAACATGACCTACTACGACGGCCTGTCCGCGCGGCTCGAAAAGCGCTTTGCCGGCGGCGTTTCCTTCCTGTCCACCTTCACCTACGGCCATGCCGTCGATCTCCAGAACCCGGCGCTCGATCTGTGTGACAATTGCGGCAGTGGCGACACGATCCAGAACAATTACAACCGCGACGCGAATCGGGCATCTTCCGACAACGATGTGCGGTTGCGATTCGTGCTGGCCGGTTCCTTTGAACTCCCGTTCGGCAAAGGCAAGCCATATCTCAGCAACTCTCGCGCTGGCTCCATGGTGTTAGGCGGTTGGCGAGTCGTTCCCATCTATCAGGCGCAAACCGGTTTGCCGTTCACGCCTGGCCTCTCCTACGATGCGGCGAACGCTGGCACGGTTACTCGGCCCGACACTGTCTGCAGCGGCAGCCTTCCCAATCCAACTCTTCAGCAGTGGTTCAATACATCCTGTTTCGTCGCCGGGCCGTCGTATGCCTTCGGCAACACCGGTCGCAACGTGCTCCGTGGACCGGGCTTAAATAATCTCGACGTCAGCGTCCAGCGCGACTTCCGCTTACCCATCGAACATGCCACGGTTCTGACTTTCCGCGCCGAAGGTTATAACGCCGTTAACCACCCTCAGTTTGCGACGCCCGGCGCAACTGTCGGCAACACATCTACCTACGGTGTCATTACCGCGACGTCCACCAATAATCGTCAACTACAATTCGCCATCCACGTCCAATTTTGAGCAGGAAACTAAATATGGAGCATTCTCTCACTCGGCGTTCACTTTTGGGCGGCGCTCTCGCCGCCACGCAAATTCCGCTCAAAGCCGCGCCCACTCAAGCCGAAAAACCCAATGTCCTCGTCATTTTGTTTGACGATCTCGGCGTTCATGACCAGGGGTATCTCGGGGCTACCGATCTCAAGACTCCCAATATTGATCGTCTTGCTGCGGGCGGGACGGTTTGCCGTAACTGGTATTCAAATGCTCCTGTGTGCGCTCCGGCTCGCTCTGCGCTCATGACTGGACGTTGCCCGCTACGCGCCGGCGTGCCGAATAACGGCATCCCGTTGCGTCCCTCAGAGATCACGTTGGCTGCCGCGCTGCGAGGGGCAGGGTACGCAACCGGCCTCACCGGCAAGTGGCATTTAGGCAGCACGCCGGAGACAGTTCCCAACGCGCACGGCTTCGATTATTTCTATGGTTTCCACGAAGGCTGCGTCGATTACTTCTCTCACCGCTACTACTGGGGGGAGCCGAAGGTTGCTAACTTTCACGACCTGTGGCGCAACCGCGACGAAATTTTTGAGGATGGTCAGTATCTCACCGAACGCATTGGACAGGAAGCATCCGGTTTCATCTCGCGCACTCCGGGCGACAAACCATTTTTTCTCTATAC
>CAXUBB010000198.1:0-7736 GCA_964249105.1 uncultured Bryobacteraceae bacterium
TCAAACTAGTTTAATTGCCAACATGGAAACTATAGGATCTTTTGAAGCAAAAACTCATTTGGCGGCCTTGCTTGACCGGGTCGCTAAAGGGGAAAAGATTACCATTACAAGGCACGGGATTCCCACTGCCATGCTGGTGCCAGTTACACAAACAGATGAAAAGCTGTCGCACAAGGAAATTGTGGAAGGAATGCGTGCGCTGCGTCAGCAAGTAAAACCCGGCAAGATGAGTACTCGCGAAATGGTCAATGAGGGAAGACGCTTTTGAAATCTGCGGTCGTTGACGCTTCAGTGGCACTCGCCTGGTGCTTTCCTGATGAAGCCAGTGATTATGCGGATGGAGTTTTGGTAGCGCTTGAAGGAAGACAAATCCTGGTTCCGGCTGTCTGGGGTTTAGAGATCGCCAATGCGATTTTAGTGGGCGAACGACAAAAACGTTTGGGTCAGATCGAGATTCAGCGTTTACTACGTTGCTTGCGAGTCTTTCTGTTACGCAAGACACAACGCCAGCAAGTCAATGTATAAAAGACCTCCTTCCCCTTGCGAGAGAGTACGGCCTTTCGGCCTATGACGCTGCTTATTTGGAACTCTCTATTCGGCAGAATGTGCCGCTCGCCACACTTGACAGGAAGTTGCGGAATGCAGCGCAAAAGGTGGGAATAGCAATTTTTGAAGTAAGTCCGCCTGAACACTGATGATAGGAATCCGAAACAAAAACTATCACTCACTCCTATCTTCTCGCCTCTCAATAGTTTCCATTGTGTTACTCTGTAAGGGTATACATCGAGATTAAGGAAAAGACGAGGAGTATCGTTTTCTAGCATGGCCCTGGCGGTAGAACTAAAGTCAGAAATTATTAATAAGTACAGAGTCCACAAATCGGATTCTGGGTCGCCAGAGGTCCAGATTGCTCTTCTGAGTCAGAGTATTTCTCAGCTCACGGAACATCTGAAGACGCATCAAAAAGATCACCATTCACGGCGCGGTTTGCTGACGATGGTGGCAAGGCGTCGCAAACTGATCAAGTATCTGAAAGATCGCAGTCCGGAACGGTACCAGACCCTGATTCAGAGCCTTGGCATCCGCCGCTAGAAACGGTGTTCAAAAGAAGGCGCGGGAGAGGCGCGGGTTGTTTGTAAGCTTGTTTCTCTTCATCATTCGCGCCAAGGCCGCTTAGAATGTTGCCTGCGGAATACTTGAATAATAGCCCATGTAGGTTTTTTGCGTCCGTTCTCCCTTCTGCTCTCAGCCCTCACTTAATCCCGAAGTGGTCCACACGCCGAAATGATTTCGGCGACGTGTACTTCAAACAAATATCGATTACACATCGGGAAGTTTTTCATGTCGCATACAGTTGAAATTGACCTTTACGGGTCGGTAGTCTCATTGGAGACTGGCAGAATTGCCAAACAGGCCAATGGCTCTGTCGTTGTTCGCTCAGGAGATTCGGTGGTGCTGGTCACCGCCTGCTCCGCCGAGAAGCCGAAGCCGGGAGCTTCCTTCTTTCCCTTGACGGTAGATTACCGCGAGTATATGTACGCCGCCGGCAAGTTTCCGGGAGGATTTATCAAGCGCGAAGGGCGTCCTTCTGAGAAGGAGATTCTCACCAGCCGTTTGATTGACCGTCCGGTGCGGCCGCTGTTTCCGGAAGGATTTGCGCATGAGACGCAGATTATCGCCATGGTGCTGTCCGCCGATCCGCAGCATGATCCGGGCGTGCTGGCGATCATCGGAGCGGGCGCGGCGCTCGCCATTTCCGATATTCCGTTTTATCATGTGCTGGCTGGCGTGCGCGTCGGCTTGATGAGCGGCTCTTACCACGCCAATCCCAGCTATGACGAGACCAAAGACGCCAAGCTGAGTATTGTCGTCGCGGGCACCGAGCAGGGCATTGTCATGGTGGAAGCGGCGGCGAACGAAGCGTCCGAAGCCGAAGTGGTGGAAGCCATCGAGTTTGGGCATGATTGCTGCAAAAAAATTGTCGCTGCGATTCAGGAGCTTGTTCAAACGGTAGGCAAGCCAAAGCGCGAATTTACGCCTGCACCCACGAGTCAATCAGTCATGAACCGCATCTCCGACTCCATTCGCCATGATTTGAGCGATGCCATGAATACGGAGAAGTACACCAAGCTGGAAAGCTACAGCCGTATTGACGAGGCAAAACAAAAGACATTGGCGCTCTTCACCGAGGATTTGGAGCAGGCGGAAGCGGGCAAGGCTTTTGATGCCTTAAAAGAACGGATCTTCCGTGATGAGATGTTGAAGGAACGCCGCCGACCGGATGGCCGCGCCTTTGATCAGATTCGTCCCATTACGTGCGAGGTGGGCGTACTGCCCCGGACTCACGGATCGGCGATCTTTACTCGCGGAGAAACGCAGGCCTTAGTCACGACGACGCTCGGCACCAAGGATGACGAGCAGCGGATTGAATTGTTTGATCCGACCGAAACTTCGAAGCGCTTCATGCTCCACTACAATTTCCCGCCGTTCAGCGTGGGTGAAGTGGGCTTTATGCGCGGTCCCGGACGGCGCGAAATTGGGCATGGCGCGTTGGCGGAACGTTCGCTCTCACCCATGATTCCGGACGAAAAGAGTTTTCCGTATACGCTGCGCGTGGTGAGCGACATTCTGGAATCAAACGGGTCCAGCTCCATGGCGAGTGTGTGCGGCGGGACGCTGGCTCTGATGGACGCGGGTGTTCCCCTGGCGAAGCCTGTGGCTGGTATCGCTATGGGCTTGGTGATGGAAGGCGACGCTTATGCGGTGCTGACCGACATTGCCGGCGCGGAAGATCACTACGGCGATATGGATTTCAAAGTCGCGGGCACTCAAAACGGGATTACCGCCCTGCAGATGGACATTAAAGTCCAGAACGTGACCACCAAAATCATGTCGGAAGCTCTGGAACAGGCGCGTCGCGGACGGCTCCAAATTCTCGAAACGATGAATGCCGCGATCTCCTCTCCGCGTACCGAGCTTTCGCAGTATGCGCCGCGCATCTATACGACCAAGATTCCGACCGACAAGATTCGCGAGTTGATTGGTCCTGGCGGCAAGGTAATCAAGGGCATTATTGATCAAACGGGAGTGAAGATCGACGTGCAGGATGACGGCACGGTGAATATCTTTGCCTCTGATGGAAACTCCGCCAACCGGGCCTTGCAGATGGTCAGCGATATCGCGGCCGTGGCCGAGGTGGGCAAAACTTATCTGGGCAAGGTGGTCCGCTTGGCGGATTTCGGCGCATTTGTCGAGATCTTCCCCGGCACGGATGGATTGCTGCACATCAGCGAAATTTCCGAGAGCCGGATTAAGAATGTGCGGGACGAGCTGAAAGAAGGCGATCAAATCCTGGTGAAGGTGCTGGCGCTCGAAGGCAACAAAATCAAATTGAGCCGCAAAGCCATTCTGAAAGAGCAGCGTGAGAAATTGAAGACGGGCGCTCCCGTCGAATAAGGGTAAGTTTATCTCTCTGTTGTTGGGGCGCGCTTTCACGAGCGCGCCTTTTTTGTATGGCGACTCACCTCTATACCAGCGCTACCGTCAATTACCTGCCGAAAGCGCGAGTGCTCGCCGAGAGCGTCAAGAAGTTTCATCCCGATTGGGTTATCCATCTCGTTCTTTGTGACACGAGGCCGCAATGGTTTTCTCTCGAAGGCGAGCCGTTCAACTCTTTTCTGAGCCTGGAAGAACTGGATATTCCCGATCTTCCCTCCTGGAAGTTCAAGCATGATCTGGTGGAACTGAGCACGGCTGTTAAGGGCTTTGCGCTGCGAAAGATTCTCGATTTGCCGGGTTGCGCCGAGGTCTTCTACTTCGATCCGGACATTGTTGTTCTTTCCTCTCTTTCTCCTCTCACGCAGGAATTTGAAAACGCGTCCATTCTGCTGACTCCTCATTTGACGGAACCGGAGAGCAGGGAGGAGGCAATTGTTGATAATGAGTTCTCGGCGCTGCAACATGGCGTCTACAACCTTGGTTTTGCCGGAGTCAAAAACTCGGAGGAAGGTAGGCGGTTTGCTTCCTGGTGGTGTGATCGCTTGCAAGCATTTTGTTACGACGAAATTGCCAGCGGCCTTTTTACCGACCAGCGTTGGGCGGACCTAATTCCCGCTTACTTCACCGATCACAAAATACTACGCGATCCGGGTTACAACGTTGCTACTTGGAACTTGACGCACCGGGCTGTTACCGGATCGCTGCGCGACGGCTTGCTGGTGAACGGACAGCCGCTTGTCTTCTATCACTTTTCCGGTTTTGACAGCGGCTCGCAACAGCGAATGCTCCACAAATACGGCGGCACGATGCCGGCGCTGTTCGAACTGCGCGAATGGTATCTGGAGGCTTGCAAACGTCAGGGACAGCAGCAACTCTCGCAAGCGCCCTGGGGCTTTGGCTTCTTCGATAACGGCGCGCCGATTCTCTCCGCTCATCGCAAGCGGTACCGTGAACAGCCGGAGCTGGCGGCGCGTTTTCCGAATCCGTATGCTACGAACCCCGTGGACAAGTCCTACCTGCATTGGTTTGAGCTGCACAGCGAAAACAGAATTGCTTTTCGCGAGCCTGCGAGCTTTCCTTCCCGTGCCGCTGCTCCGTCCTACCGAACTTTTCTTATTGGCGCCCCTGGCGATGCGGAGTATATTCCTGACTCCCTTTCCCGGCTGGCGGCGGCCAGCTTTCAAAATTCGCGGCTTTTCCTGGTCGTGAGCCGGGACTTTGAGATCCGTTTCTCCTTGCCGGAACACTGGGAGGTTCTGCGTTTTGATAGCGCACGCTACGAGGATCTGTTTGCCGCGGTTGTGGGAAGTTACAGCGAGACGGATATCCTTATCGTCCGGGCGGGCGTTTTGCCTCCGGCAAATTGGGATTTGCGCTTGGCCTGGAGCGCTGCTCGAAGTCCGGGCGTGCTGACAGTATCGCCTCTGGACCGGCGGGCGCTGGACCCCGCTGGAATCTTCAGCGATCTCAGTGACGAAAAGCTGGACCAGTTGTGTTATTGGCTGCGCCAAGGGAATGACCCGGAAACTGCCTCCTTTCTGGCGGATTGCGTCTACCTTCGCGCTGCGGCCTTGCGGGAGATAACCAATGGGCAAGAGCCGCTCAGACCATTTGATTTAAGTGCCGGGGCTGCGCGGTTCCGCTACTCCCATCGTTTAGCAACGCATGTGTGCTGCGCGTGGCGTCCTCCGCTCCGGACGGAGGAGACCGCAACCGTTCACTCCACGCGAGCGTTACGCGACGCGATCCGAAATTACGCGCTTCTTCCGCGGCCTAAGACCGTGCCGGTTGTTTCCAGGATCATGACCGCGCCTACTCTGCATATCATGCATAGTTGGGGCGGAGGTGTTGAGCAATGGCTAAATGATTACAGCGAAGCGGACTGCGAGCATGAAAATTTAGTTCTGAAATCTTTCGGGCAACGGGGAGCCTATGGCGAGGAATTGCGGCTTTACCGATATGGCAGCAACCCGCCGGAACTGCTTCGCGCCTGGCCGCTAGAGCCTGCCATTGCGGCGACAGTTGCCTTTCACAAGGCTTACTGCGAGATCCTGATTCAGATCCACCGCGAGTTTCAATTCGGACAAGTTTTCGTTTCCTCGCTCATCGGTCACGCGCTGGAGTCTTTGCGGCTGAAACTGCCGACCGTCTTCATCTGCCACGATTACTATCCCTTCTGTTCGGCGATCAACATCACGTTTGGGGAAGTGTGCCGGTCCTGTGAGAAACCGCGCTTGCAGGCTTGCCTTGAGGAAAACGTACATAACCGGTTTTTCCCGAACGTCGGCGCGGAGGAGTGGCTGGTGCTTCGGGCTGAGTTTCTGCGTGCGGTCAGGGAAAGCGGGATGACGTTCGTGGCTCCGTCTCCTTCGGTTCAGGACAATTATTCTCAATTGCTGCCTGAACTGGCTTCTTCATTTATTGTGATTCCGCACGGAACCGGCAACGGGTCGCGGCAGTTTCTGCCGCTCCGGTTTCTGCCGGAGCGCCCGCTGCGTGTATTGATAATCGGCAGTTTGGGCGTACACAAAGGCCGCCTCCTGTTGGAATCAGTGCTGCCCGAAATTTTGCAGTTTGCTGATGTCACTTTGCTGGGCTGCTACGACTTTGCGGACACGTTTATTGAAAATGCGCGCATTCGCGTGATTCCCAGGTATGAGCTTGAGGAACTGCCGGGGCTGGTAAAGGAACTGGAGCCGGAAATAAATTTACTGCTGTCGGTCGTTCCCGAGACCTTTAGTTATACGCTGCGGGAGATGCAAAGCATGGGAGTGCCGTCGCTCGCCACTCGCCTTGGAAGTTTCGGCGATTGGATCGAGGATGGCGTCACCGGTTTTCTTTGCGCTCCAGAGCCCAGGGAGATCATCAAAACTCTACAAAGTCTTGCTCATGATAAGGGTCGGCTGGAGGGCGTTCATCAGAGGCTTCAAGCTCTTTCGCCGCGATCAGCCGAAGACATGGTTCGTGACTATGCAAAGCTGATCCCGGTCCAGTATTCTCCCGAGCGCTACTTCGATGGTCCCAGGCCGCCGGCGCCTGTTTGGGAAAGACATTTGCAACTGTTTTGGCGCGCGTCCGAAGAGAGCTTTTCAGAAAACAACAGTGTCACGGCTGCTCCTCTGGGCAAGAAACGGCAGCTTCTCCGCTTGTACTTCCCCGGACAAAGCCGGAAACCGCTGCATGAATTGCGACTGGATCTCTCGGCGCAATCCGGTTTCTTTTTGCTTCACCGGGTCTCGCTCCTGAACTTTCGCGATGAAACTGTTTGGAGTTGGAGCGGAGAGCTTTCGTCCTGGGAAACCATTAAATCCGCTCAGGTTTTCGCTATCAAAGATATCGAAGGACAGTCCGGCTCCTCTTTGTATTTGACTGGCGAGGACCCCTGGCTCATTCTGCCGATTCCGGCGGTTTTGCTAGAGCTTATGGAGCGCGGTGGAAGTGTTGTCGTGGATTTTACGATTGGGGCCACTCAGGATTACACGCCTGATTTAATTGCCGCCCAACTACAAGCACAAACATGGGCCCATTCGCTCCGCCATGATTTAAGCAGGACGCAAGGAGAAGCGGACTCACTCCGCGAGGAACTTCATGCAGCGCGCAATCAGGTATCGGAGAAAGACAAGCGCTTGGCCGAGCTTGAGAAAACGGAAGCGCTGATGGAGCAAAGCCTGAGGAAGTCCGAAGCGGAAATGGCGGCGCTCCGGAATTCGGCTTCCTGGCAAGTTACCAAACCGATGCGGGCCGCCGCAAGGTTCGGGCGCAAGATGCTCGGGCGCTCCTCATAGCCGCTCCCGAACTTTATCCACTCAAACGCCGCCGCATTCGCTTTGCGAAAGATTCTTCAATTCCTACTGTTTCCGCCAGGCGGGAAGCGAAAGTATATGGGTCTAATCCGCTCATCTCTACATGGAAAACGCCGCCCGCCATCAGTTGATTTTGGAGGGAATCAGGCAAAGTTAAACTCACGTGCGAACCGGCGGGCGCGTCCAGAATCAACAAACCCTCCCGGTCATTAGCGACAACGGCACGCAAGCCGCCATTTTGTAATTCGGTCGCGTTGCGGGCATCTATCGTCCATAACTGCTCTCCGCTGGCGGTCGTTACCGTGATGCGATGCAACTGCAGAAAAGCGGGCAGAAGTGTTAGCGCTACTCGAAAGCCCCTATAGGGCGTGAGCGAGGCAGGAAACCGGAGACGCGCCTCCGAACGCGGCGCGCCGACAATATGCGCGAGTCGAA
>CAXUBB010000198.1:7746-9487 GCA_964249105.1 uncultured Bryobacteraceae bacterium
CCGGCCCGCGCCAGAAGAGTTGGCTGGTTACTTCCCATTCGGGTCCTCGTTCCTGCCTGTGGCGGAGAAACTGTAACTGAAGATGATCGGCGCAGGTTTGGTAGTACCGGCGCATTTGGCAAAGCCCGTTCTCATCGGCTTCCACCAGCGCTGTGGCGATGTTGCCGTTCTGCGGAAACGGAAGTTTGACGACAACGCCAAGTCCGTGGCTGTGGACGAACTCGGCGACCGGGAACTCCCTCCGCAGCTCTTCGAGAAACTTCCAGACGCCAAAGTCATGATGCCGTTCGGCTGCGTCGTGCATAATGACAACCCCGCCTGGTTTCACTTTCGGCCACCAGCGGCGGAAATCACGCCCGACGGCTTCGTATGTGTGTTCGCCGTCGATATGGAGAAGATCAATGCTTTCGTCACCAAAGCTTTCCGCCGCCTGATCGAAGCTCATGCGAAGCAGGCTGGAAAACCCGCTGTATAGTTCTGCGTTGTACGCGTTCACTTCATCGAAGACCTCCGCGCCATAAGCTCCCGTGTGCGCGTCTCCATGCCATGTGTCAACGGCAAAAGCCTGACAGCTTACGCCGTTTTCGGCAATGGCCTGACAAAACGCGAAATACGATTCGCCCATGTGCGTTCCCAATTCGACGAAAGTAGCGGGGCGGAGAGTGACGATCAAATCACACGCGAAGGGAATATGGCCAGACCAGTAACCAATGCCGTTGGGCCGGTAACGGCGCGGCTTAAATGCCAGCGAGGGAAGCTGAGTAGGGAACGAAAAAGGCTGCAATTTCGAGACGAGTCTACCATGTTTGGACAGACGCTTATAACGTATCGGGCATCCGTTTATTGATCCATCCGCGAACGGCAAGGCTCGCTAGGGTAATGCAATTGGCCATCATCAGCGGATACACAGGAAAGGCGTACCGCGCAGCCGCCATCATGGTCAGCGCGTGGAGGAACAAAAAAGCAAGAGGGAGGCCCGCCATGATTAGTCCCCTAGCATTGCCTCCTCGGAGAGCCGCCGCAAACCACCAGAACGACACAACCGAGGACAGAAGAACGAACCCGATATAGAGCGGACCCAATACATCAAAAACTTTGCCGACCAATGCCCCGCCTCCATAAGGTTTCGGCTCGAACTGTTTTAAGCTGCCGATCCAACCGGGCACGTGCTGAAAGTTTTGATCGAGCGGCCAGAGCTGAAATACGTACTGAGAGAAATGCCAATTTTCGTCGTCAGGCCGGTGATGAGGAACGCCGAGAAAATAAATGAACGTGCGGATGACTCCGGCCAGGTAACGCCCTGGATGTGCCGCAATGAGCTTCATCAATCCCGCTTGGATGTAAATCGCGGAAAGATGTTTTATGAACTGAGGCCGGTCCTCGCCGGCAATCGATAATCCGTCCAGGGGCAATCTGCCGTTGGGGCCGTCTTGTTGGATGATGGCTTGGTATTGAGCGCGCAACGGCGCATTCACGGGATCATTCGGCGGCATCAAAACTTGCTTGTACATCCCGTTGGTGATGGTTTCGAGCGGCGCTGTCGAAGGGTGCTGACGGCTGAGGTGAATCCACGGATACGCCAGCAAAGTAGGCCCGAGCGCGACTATCAAAAAGCCGCTCATGGCTCTGGGCAGATCCCTTCGAAAATTCCCCCAAAATTCCCGGTAAGGACGGAGACTTTCTGTCGGCAGATACGCAAGCAGCAAATAGCCCAGCGCGAGAACGGGAGACAGATAGATGA
>CAXUBB010000199.1:0-9483 GCA_964249105.1 uncultured Bryobacteraceae bacterium
CGTATGGGCGCTTACTCCCGGTTTGCTGCACGCCTACGATGCCACGGACGTTTCCCGCGAGCTATGGAACAGCAATCAAAACCAAGCGAGGGATTCGATTGGCAGATATGATCGTCTCTCGCAGTTCACGGTTGCCAATGGCAAGGTGTTTGTGCCCGGCGCGGCCGCTCGGCTCTTAGTTTACGGCCTGTTACCGAATAGCGCGCAGTAAATTATGCGGAACTCAGCGCATGGCAGTGATAAATGATTGTGAGAAGAGAACTACTCCAGATACAATCACCGTGAATGGCACCTTTGATTGCGACCTTTGGCGAAGTGATGCTCCGGCTGTCGCCGCCCGGATTTGAACGGTTCTTGCAGACTCCGCTGTTTGTGGCGACGTTTGGCGGAGGCGAGGCAAATGTGGCGGTTTCCGTCGCGCAGTTTGGGGCGAAAAGCCGGTACATTACTGTTCTGCCGAACTCGAATGATGTAGCCAAAGGATTGGTGAGTGAACTACGGCGCTTTGGAGTTGATACCGAGAAGATTGTGTATGGGCCGGGGCGGATGGGCGTGTACTTTGTGGAGGCGGGAGCAAACCAGCGGCCTTCCAAAGTGCTGTATGACCGCGAAGGAAGCGCAATCGCCATCGCTCAGCCCGGCAGCATCGATTGGAAGTCGGCGCTGGAAAGCGTGACCTGGCTTCATATCACGGGCATCACGCCGGCGATCAGCGCTTCGGCGGCTGAGTTGTCCTTAGAAGCATTGCGGGCAGCTCGGGAAATGGGGATTGAAACTTCGTGCGATTTGAACTTCCGGAAAAACCTCTGGCGCTGGGGCAAGTCGGCGGGTGAGGTGATGCCGGAATTATTAAAGCTGACGGATCATTGTATCGCCAACGAGGAAGATTGCCAGAAATCCATCAACATTCATGTGGATATTGATGTGGAGTCCGGCAGTCTGGAGCGGGAGATGTACCGAGAACTGGCGGAGCGGGTGTGTTCCACGTATCCGAATTTGAAGACCATAGCGGTTACTCTGCGGGAATCGAAAAGCGCTTCACATAACGGGTGGTCGGCCTGCCTGTATAACGGAAAGGAGTTCTTTTTGAGCCGCCAGTATGAGATTACGCATATTGTGGATCGCGTGGGCGCAGGTGACAGTTTCGCCGGCGGTCTGATCTATGCGATGACGCAGGGGAAGGCTCCGCAGGAGGCTCTGGAATTCGCTGTGGCGGCTTCGTGCCTGAAGCATTCGGTGCCGGGAGACTTCAACCGGTTCAGTGTGGAAGAGGTAAATGCCCTGATTACGGGCGGAGGATCCGGGCGGGTGCAGCGCTAAAAATCGTATAATCCAAACAGGCAATCCTTCACATGCAGTTTCGTAAGCCGACCATGGCGGCGGCTGTTCTGTCTCTTCTTGCGCTGGCGTGGCAGGCGTGGGGATGGCAGGAAGCCAAGACCGCTGCTTCTTCCCCCAATCAATCGAAGAGCGCTCAAGCGCCGGAAGCGCCAAAAAGTCCGGGCACAAGCCAGACAACGGTGTCCGTTGGACCGGGCGAAGCAGCGAAGAGCGCAGCGCCCGCTCCTGACGGCAAAAAGGACAGCTCCATTCGGGTGACGGTCAACGAAGTCATCGTTCCGGTGACGGTAACGGATGAGAAGGGCCGCTTCGTTTCCGACCTGGATCAGAAGGACTTTCAAGTTTTTGAGGAGAACAAGCCGCAGACAATCCGCTTTTTCACGCGCGAGCGCAGCCAGCCGGTAGTGATCGGGTTTTTGCTGGACTTGAGTTCCGCCAGCCGCGTTCATTGGAAAAATTATCAGGCCGCTATTACGGAATTGGTTCAGATTCTATTGACGGGCGATAAGAAGTACTCGGGCTATCTGATTGACTACGCGCAGGATGCGGAAGTGGCGGTCAATACGACAAACGACCCGGAGCCGATCGTGGATAAGATCCGCCAGTTAAAGCCGGGCGGCGGTTCGGCTTTGTTCGATGCCATTTATATGGCTTGCACCAGTCGCAAGCTGGTGCAGGGCGAGCCGATTGAGCCGCGCCGGATTATTGTCATCCTGGGCGACGGGCATGACAATGCCAGCAAGCATTCCCTCCAGCAGGTCATCGAGCTGGCGCAGCGGAATCTGGTAACGGTTTACTGCATCAGCACGGAAGCGTTCGGCTTTGCCAATGAAAGCAGCGATACGTTGGTGCGTCTGGCGCAGGAAACCGGCGGTCGCGTGGTGTATCCGCTGGGCGATGTTTATAAAGACACGGACGGGTATCTTTCGCATCCCTCCGACGACGGCAACTACGCGCTGACGGTCGGGACGGGCGCTTACAAATCCGTGGTGGACGGGCGCATGTATCATGCCGTGTCGGACATTGCGGGCGAGGTGACGACGCAGTACATTATTCGCTATGTTTCCGACAATCCGAAAGACAAGGAATACCGCAACGTCAAAGTGGTCGTGGATCTGGGCAATGTACGGGTGCGGGCGCGCAAAGGCTATTACGCCGCGACTCCGTAACGGTCTTGCTCGCGCTCTTATTTGCCGTAACCTGGTTTTTCCTATTTCCGCTTTCCTGGGCGTCGGTGGGATTCTCCCGCAATGGCGAACTGTAGTTTGCGTTCAACGGGGTCGGCGCGGTCAAGGCGGACGCGCACCGCATCGCCGATGCCATAACTTTTGCGGCTGCGCTCGCCGATGATTTTGCGCCCGTTCTCGTGATAAAGGAAGCGGTCGCTGCCTAGCGTTTCGATGGGCACCAGCCCTTCCACAAACAATTCGCTGAGTTCGACAAAGAATCCGAACTTGGTGGTGCTGATGATAAGAGCATCGAACTCGTCGCCTACCCGGTCCTGCATGAATTTCACTTTCTTCCACTCCATCAGTTCACGCTCGGCTTCAGCGGCGCGGCGCTCCGTAAACGATGTGTCATTGCCCAGCTCGTGCAATTGCCCCTCATCAAGCAGCGGGCTGTGCGTGTCCAAATAGTGGCTCAAAATGCGATGCACAATCAGGTCCGGATAGCGGCGAATGGGCGAGGTGAAGTGTGTATATGAGGACGCGGCCAGAGCGAAATGGCCTTCGTTGACATTGCTGTAACGGGCCTGTTTGAGCGAACGCAGCATCAGGTAGCTCAATATACGTTCTTCCGGCTTACCGGCGATCTTGGCAATCAAGCGCTGGTAATTGCGCGAGGAAATATCGAAATCCTCGCGCGGCAGGGCGATGTCTTTGCGGACTTTACGGCCATCGCGCCTACGCTGCACGGACGGAAAGCGCTTCATCGGTATGGCTCCCACGCCGAGCGAGTAGCCGAAGTGCGCGGCGACTTCTTCGAAGTCCAGGACACGTTTGGCGTCGGGCTGCTCGTGGATGCGATAGATCATGGGAATACCAGCGGCTTCGAGGTGGCCCGCCACGGATTCATTCGCCGCGAGCATGAATTCCTCAATCAGGCGATGGGCGATGTTGCGCTCAGCGCGTGTCACACCGACCATCTGACCGGACATGTCGAGCAGGATATTGCTTTCGGGCATGTCGAAATCAATGGAGCCGCGTTTGGTGCGCTTACGATTTAGAATCAGCGCTAGTTCGCGCATGAGTTCGAAACGGTCAATCAGCTTGGCGTAGCGTTCACGCAAGCCGGGATCGCCTTCGAGCAGGCGGAAAACGTTCGTGTAAGTCATGCGCTCGGCGCTGCGGATCATGCCTCGCGTGAACTCCTGCGAGACGATATCTCCTTGACGATCTATTTCGAGCAGGGCAGACAGAACGAGCCGGTCTTCTTGGGGGCGAAGCGAACAAATGTCGGTCGAAAGCTCAACGGGCAGCATGGGCACGGCGCGGTCCGGAAAATACACGCTGGTGCCGCGCAATACAGCTTCGATATCAATGGGCGTGCCGGGCTGGACGTAATGGCTGACATCGGCGATATGGACTTGCAGGGCGAAGTTGCCGTTTGGGAGTTTTTCGACGAAAACGGCATCATCGAAGTCACGGGCGGTTTCACCGTCAATGGTGACAATATTGAGATGCCGGAAGTCGCGTCGGCGCTCAAACTCCTCCGGCGGAATTTGCGATGAGATTCCGCGCGCCTGATCGATGACTTCGGAAGAAAACTGGTGCGGAAGGTGGTGCTTGCGGATGATGATCTCGACGTCAACGCCGAAGTCATCGGGATAACCGAGAACTTCGATCACGCGGCCTACCGCTCCCTCGCTGCCTTCGGGAAACTCCAGGATTTCCACATTGACGATCATTCCATCCAGATCTTCGGCGGCATGGATCTGGTGGACGGATGCGCCGACGCGATTCAGAGCGTTCTGCTGAGGCGGAATCTCCATGCCTTCCGGGATTTCGATCCATTGCTGGATGCGGTCGTCTGCGGGCATGACGAAATTGCCTCGCTTGCGGATGCGGAACTCGCCGACAACAGTAATGTGGGCACGGCGAAGAATACGGACAATTTCGCCCTCCGCCCGGCCTTCACTGGACCGGCGGACCACGTGGACCAGCGCTCGATCCCCATGCATGCCTTTTTCGGCCTCGTGAGGCGGCAGAAAGATGTCTCCTCCGCCGGGCTGGCCAGCCGTGGGATCGGGAAGGAGAAAGCCGAAGCCGTCGCGGTGAATGGAAAGGCGTCCGGTCAGATAATCCGATTCGGGTCCGGTAGCAATGAAATGGCCGGAGCGCAGTTCGACGAGCAAACCCTTTTCCGTGAGGCGGTCGAGAGCGTCTTCGAGGGCATCGCGATTTTCGCCGACCAGTTTCAGTTCGCGGACGAGTTGTTTATAAGTGCCGCGGCTGTGCGGCAGCGCACGGATGTGCTCCAGCAGGGTGCGATCGTTAAATTGTGTGGCGCCTTCGAGAAAGTCTTTCGGGACGCGGCGGGCATGCTTGGGCACTACCGAAATTATAGAAAGAGCATCGGGTTTTTTCGGTTCTGGCTATAGTACCTGCATATGGAACTGAAAGCAATCCGTCTGGAAATCCCGGAAAACGGGAACGTGATCGTAGGGCAAAGCCACTTCATTAAGACGGTGGAGGATATCTACGAGGCTATTGTGAATACGTCGCCGCACATACAGTTTGGCGTCGCTTTCAATGAGGCTTCAGGCGATTGCCTGACGCGGTTCGATGGCAATGATGACGGGCTGAAGGGAAATGCCATTGCAAATGCAACAGCCATCGGGGCCGGTCATGTGTTTGTGGTGGCGCTCCGCAATGGGTTTCCGATCAATGTGCTGGGGCGCATTCAGGCAGTGCCGGAAGTAGCAACCGTATTTTGTGCGACAGCGAACCCCCTGGAAGTGATTGTGGCCGAAACGGAGCAGGGGCGCGGCGTACTGGGCGTAGTTGACGGGTACCGGCCCAAGGGTGTCGAAGAAGAGTCGCACGTGCAGGCGCGGGTGGCGCTGCTGCAAAAGCTCGGATATAAGCGCTAGGAAAAATATTCTCTCCAATACCGTAAGATCTGCCGATAAGAGAAGTCAGAAGCCAGTTAAGGAGTGAATATGGCGGCAATCACCAGCGGCCTGGTTAGCAGACCGGGAGAGCTACGGAAGTGGACTGAACGGGTTTTCATCGGCATAGGTCTCATCGGACTATTTACATTGGCAGTCGTTCTGTACTGCGGCCTTTATTTTTAGATAATCGGGAAAGCGCTGTTTTCCTGAAGTCCCACTGGGTGGAGAGCACCGATGGCGAGTTCCACCAATTGATTAGGCAGCCTTTTCTCAGCCATGTACACGCGGAGAAAATTCGTGGTGAGGGCCAGACGGGGTTCTTCCAGCGTGACTGCGGAGAGCGTTCGGCCCAGCATGCGGCGGCGAAACTCCAGATTTTTACGGGTGGATAGTTCGCGCAGAATGCGTGTGCGTTCGCGCCGTACTTCCACAAGTACAGCTTGACCCATGGCAAAGGCGGCAGTGCCGGGACGTTCCGAATAGGTGAAGACGTGCAAGTAGGTAAAAGGCTGTCCTTCGATAAATTCAACCGTTTCGGCAAACTCGGCATCTGTTTCGCCAGGGAAACCAGTCATGACATCAGCGCCGATAGCGGCATCGGGCATGAGTTTCCGCGCTAGTTCGACACGAGTTGCGTAATGCTGGGCACGGTACTTGCGGAACATGCGCTTGAGCACGGCATCCGAGCCGGATTGGAGCGGCAGGTGAACGTGCTTAGCGATCCGTGGTTCATTCGCGACGAGTTCGAGCAGATCGCTGCTCCAGTCCATCGGCTCCACCGAACTGATACGAAGGCGGCGCACTTCTGTTTCGGCAAGAATTGTCCGCAAAAGGCCAACGAAATGCGGGCGGCCAGGCAGGTCGCGTCCCCAACGGCCCAGATTAATCCCGCTGAGAACAATTTCGCAATAGTGAGCGGCCAAGTAGCGCATTTGCTCCACAATGCTGGAAGCAGGAGCGCTGCGGCTGCGGCCCCGGACGGAGGGAATGATGCAGAACGAACAGCGATTGCTGCACCCATCCTGTACTTTCAGGTTGGGCCGGGTACGGTCTTCGCGGATATCGCGGACGGGGGTAGCGGCGAACTGTGATTCTTTGGTGAAGGGGGTGACGAGAATCTGTCCATGGTAAATTTCGCTTTCGTTCAGAACAATGGAAGCGACTTCGGTCTTGTGGGAGTTGCCGACCACCCAGCGGACACCCCCGATCTTGACCAATTCTTCCGGCGCGCGCTGGGCATAACAGCCGGTCACAAGAATTTGAGCCTGCGGATAATCGCGGTGTAAGCCGCGAATCACGCGCCGGGCGTCGACATCGGCTGAATGGGTTACGGTGCAGGTATTGACGACTACGAGATCGGCCAGGCTCGGATCGCGCACCGGCTCCAGCCCACGTGCGCGCAAGTCACCTTCGATCGCGGCTCCATCCGCCTGGGAAGCGCGACATCCGAAACTTTGCACGAAGACTTTGCGCATCAAATTCCAAGCTTCTCAAGCGCTGCCTCGAACAGTATACCCTCCTGTCGATCCTTAGCGGCCAGAAGTCGACGCTTCATTGCCTCCGACTTTAAGAGATAAGCTGTTTCGCGTTCGGATTCAATTTCATACCAAAGAGCAATAGACACAATCACCGCTGTGGTTTCACCATTCTCGCCAGAAACATATGGAATCTCTGCGTCCGCCATGTTTTTAGCTTACAGTCGCTTGCTCCGGTTTTTGGCTGACTTCATGAGTTTGGAGCATCTTCATCAGTTAACGTAACCGAAGTTGAATGAATAAGCAGCGCTTTATTGAGTGTTCGGAGAAAATCCATGCCAATAAGAGCCTCATCCCCAGAGAGGACGATTACACCCTCAGCACTTTCGCTACCTCGTTTTGGGCTTTCCGGCGCTTCATCCGGGTTGCCAGCGGAAGCAAAGTACAAATCAGGTCCGATTGTAAGCGTGCCTTTCACAAGAAAGTTGGTGACCGCAGATCCGTCTGCTAAGGTGTAATCGCCAGTGCCAATCAGCACCAACCCGAGGGACAGGGCTTGAGCTACCGGCAGCATCAGAAACCCTGTGAACCCCGTATCAATCAAGGCATCAAGATCTACGGAAACACCAGGAACAGTGCCGGTAATCCTGACTCGTATACGTGGATGGCCGTCACTATCGATAAAGCCGATTTGAGTTGACACTTCGAAGACCGAACCCAACCTCAAAGGCTCCAGGATGTCCAACACGGATGAGGTGAAATAAGCCTTGCGGATTTTGCCGTTTGGCTTCCAGCAAAGCAGCGGAAGCGGTATCGCCTAATACTGTTGTTTGATCCAGAACGTTTACTGCGACAAACTTGCCTGGGTATTTATCTTCGTACTCTTCCCGATATTTAGAACTGTAAATTTTTTTGCCCTTTTCAGCAATTGCCTTTGGATTATTTAAGTTTTCAGACATGATTGCATCTCACGAACCGATCTGTTCAGAAGCTTCGCTTTCTTTTATTTTATGATCTTACATCGGCAAGGTTGTGGCTCCTCTTAAGCTGACTACCGGATCGGCAGTATTTGGATCACGTACCAGTTGGAGGCCGCGTGCGCGCAAATCGCCTTCGATCGCGGCTCCATCGGCCTGAGAGGCGCGGCATCCAAAACTTTGCGCATCAAATTCCGAGCTTTTTAAGGGCTACCTCGAACGGTATGCCTTCCTGCCGGTCCTTAGAGGCCAAGAGTCGGCGCTTCATTGCTTCCGATTTCAACAGATGGGCCGTTTCGCGTTCGGATTCAATTTCATACCAAAGAGCAATCGGCACAATCACCGCTGTGGTTTCACCGTTCTCGTCAGAAACGTATTGAATCTGCGCGTCCGCCATCCTTTTAGCTTACTGTTGTTTGCTTCGGTTTTTGATATGCCGAATGCTTACGGCTATTAAGATCGGCAAGGCTGGGGCTACAGCTACAGCCCATGTTTACGCAGATCGCCTCTGGTAGTAGCTCCATTGGCATGGAAAATGCAGCATTCAAAGTTTTGCGCATTTAACTATTTCCAACTATCATGGCTGGAATTTGCCTTTGCGCAGGTGTGCAGAAGCTGTTTAGAACGGCAGGTCTTCTTTGTCGAACGGCTCTGGTACAGGCAATGCTCCGCTTGGTAGTGGAAGGCTGGTGACCACAAACAAATTCAGGATGTCATCCCTGTCCATAAACATATTTGGCTCCGCTTCGAGGCATCCAGTTTATTACCAAGCCAGTTCCGGGCCGCTTTGGTGATCTCACCACCAGCGACGATAAACGCGTGATCTATGAGAACACGCTTACCAATCTCAGGATCAAAAAATTTCATGCCCCAGCATCATCATTACCTGATTGTGAATTTCAGCGACGTTCTTGTTTGCCGCTTGGCTAGCACCCGAAGCATCCAGCTTTCCCTTCTTTACCTGAATGCCAAAGGAGAGGACGTGCTGAGTCGGTAATGTGAACTTCATCCAAAGGTCCTTGCCGTATTCCAGCCCTTTATCTTTGTGGCCACTGGCCGTCACTCGATGAAAGCCAAGCTGACGGAAGAGCGGTAATAATACCTCTTCAATCAGCGTGTCCTCTGATGAATCATCAAGATAGGCAATCAGGTATTCGCGCCGTTTAAGTTCGGACGTCGTGAATGGATGGTGCGGGCTAGGCGATGCCGCCACAGCGCCTGTCCCTATGTGCCGCAAGTAGCATTTCTTATCAGGCCCGTAGAATGCTTCGAATCCCTCGCGGGCAAGGGAAGCATTCAGGAGTGTCAGCACTCCCTTTCTCTCTGATCCCTCATTTATTGCATCTCCTTAGTCCATGAGTGTGCGGATCACACACAAGAATGTTTCAGGTGGGGTATTTGCGTTAGAGTGCGGTTCCGCAAGAATTTGTCGAAGGGTGTCAGCTACCCATTGATTTCGCGTTGAGCCATCATGGTGATAACCGGTAACACAGTCCTGAAAAAATTCAGTCAGATACATGCTGCTCCGGTACTGGAAGAAGCTCTTCTCACGCTCGAAATTGCCGCAAATCATATC
>CAXUBB010000200.1:0-404 GCA_964249105.1 uncultured Bryobacteraceae bacterium
GGGTCGCGGTGCTCGATATCGACATGCCGAAGCGGGACGGCTTCGGGGTAGCGCGGGAGATCCTGCGGCAGGGTCTGCCGACCAAGCCCATTATTCTCACTTTGCACACGGACGAAGACCTCTTCCGGGCGGCCATGGAACTGGGCATTCAAGGCTATATTCTTAAAGACAGTGCTATGCAGGAGATTGTTGCCGGTGTGCAGGCGGTGGCCGGCGGCCAGCCCTATTTGAGTTCGGCTTTGACAGCGCGCCTCCTGCAGTCAGGCGGGGCAGCGGGTCTCGCTTCCCTCAGCCGGTCCGTGAACCGCCTCACCCCCACCGAGAATCAGATTTTGCAGTTGATCGCCAGCGGCCAATCAAGCAAGGAGATTGGCGCCGCGCTGTCCATTCACTACCGGACAGTG
>CAXUBB010000200.1:414-9458 GCA_964249105.1 uncultured Bryobacteraceae bacterium
ACCGCAGGTATGGTCGTAAGCTTCGGTGCAGGTTATTAGTTGGCATCGGGACTATATCGCCGGAATTGATTCTGTCTGATGCCCTAATCAGTAAAATCGCTGCAACGTTGTCCTTGGTTAAGTTTTTTCGTCTTGTCGGTGTTTGCAAAACATTCAACAAGCAGACGCCAAGCGGTAGCCGCCGTTCGATAGTTGTGTCCGCAACCGAAACCTTTGCTCTGCGCAGAAGTGAAGCAGACCAAGAGCGTATTGTGCGCTGCTTATTCATTTTCATTAGCCGCCGCTTTGTCCATTCACTACCGGACAGTGGAGAACCACCGCACTAATATGTGCCGGAAGCTGGGTCTGGAGGGAGCGAATGCCCTGCTGCGTTTCGCTTTGCAGCACCGCTCCGGCGGCGCGGGCGAGTAAGGGTACCCGTGTGGAACCACACGGGTGCTTGTGTAGGACCACACGGGTGGTTTGTGTGGTTCCCTCTATTCCCTCCGCCATACCTTATCAATTACTCTGAACCAGGAGAGCGTAGCGCAAGGTGTTTTGTTATGCAATTAACTAGATTTAGCCTTATTTTAACGGTGCTCTTGGGCACCGCATTGAGTGGGGGCACCCGGAGTGCGCCGGCAGCCACGCCGATGCATGGTGGGGGGCACCGGCCCGGCGCTCCGGCCCGGTTGTCGCTCCTGCCCGCCGGGCTCGCGCAAGCAATTGAGCAAACCCTGGGACCGGCCACAGCCAAACCTGGCTCCTATGCACAGCAGCAGGAGCTGACAGCCCCGGATGGAGCACCCAGTGACGATTTCGGCTACTCGGTGGCGCTGAGTAATGACCGGCATACGGCCCTGATCGGCGCGATCGGCAAGAACGGTTATCGGGGAGCCGCCTACGTGTTCATGGAGAACCATTAGGTTGACAGGACGGCAACGCGAGTTGGCCAGAAGCCAGCCTCGCAGGTAGGTAGCCTGCTGGGCTGGCAGCGTGGCTGGCCTCTGCCTTTCAGCGGGGCGGTCCCGGAGAGCAAGGGAAATCATGATGAAAAAGCAGAATTTCTTTCCTGATGCTGTTGCCTGCTAGTCCATCGACGAAGGCTTCGACCCGTTGATGGACTGGCTCGATGCCCATCCGGATCGGGATGTGAGTGAATTTGCGGGCTGGCGCGAGGTGACCCCAGAGAGTAGGCACCATGCTGATCAACCGCACGCCACAAATCTCATAAAGATGCTTAAGAAAGAAGAGATGGTGGACGCTACAGGATTTGAACCTGTGACCTTCTGGGTGTAAACCAGACGCTCTAACCAGCTGAGCTAAGCGTCCGTCCGCTACCTTTCATAGTCGCATGTCCGGCAGTCAAGATCCTAGCAACTGAGCGTACAGGCTGCGCGCGATTCCCACGTCGGTTGTTCCTTTCACAATGGCGCGGCCATCGGGGAACACGGTCATGTCGTATTTGGACAGGATCATGCGCAAGGCAAATTCGTTGACCCGCACTTCGCCGAACGGTTTGAGCCGGCGGGCGAGCTCTTGCAAATCAAGCGCCTTTGCCGTGTTATGAAGCTGGACCGCATTGCGGCCGCATAAGCTGACCGGTACGCTGCGCTTTCCTTCCAGGTAACGGTAAATATGGTGGCCGCAGGTCAAACAGTCACTGTCGCGCTCACCCGCGTCGATGAATTGACTCGTTCCCCGCCAAACGTCAAAGCTATGGATTCGGGGGCGGAAATCTTCCGTTCCCACTATCAGGCGTAAAGCTGCCGCGACTTGGAGCGCCGCCACGGAAGCCGTGGTGGAGGAAATCACGCCATTCACATCGCAGGTGGGTTGAAGGCCGGCAGGCGGCTCCGGGTACACGCAGCTGAAGCAGGGGCCGCGCCGGGAGTCGATGGGCATGACAATGCCGTAACTGCCGATGGCGGCTCCGTAAATCCAGGGAACCATTTGCTGCACGCTAAAATCATTGAGGAGATAACGGGTTTCAAAGTTGTCAGTGCCGTCCAGGATCACGTGGCAATCTCCCGCTAACTCCTCTACGTTGGAGGGGGTCAGATCATTTACAAACGGTTCAACCAACACTTCGCTGTTTACTGCTTTCAACCGGCGGGCGGCTGCCATGGCTTTCGGAATCTCGTTTAAGGCATCGCTCTCGTCAAAAAGCCACTGTCTTTGAAGATTTGAAAAGTCGACGTAATCGCGATCAATTAACCGCAATCGGCCTACGCCCGCGCGCGCCAAAGCCTCAGTGGCAAAACTGCCCAGAGCGCCGCAGCCCACGATGCACACCGACGCGTTTCGAATCTTTTCCTGGCCTTCTTCTCCGATGGGTGAAAAAAGAATTTGCCGGGAATAACGGTCTTTTTGGCCCGGATGCATATACGAAAATCGTAACAGCCGTTCTGTTGCTGGGAGCGGTTACCGCTTCTGCGCAGGGTCCGTCTCTGGTTCAGGACGCCTCCCGTTATGAAGGTCTTCGTATCGCGGCGATACAGTTTCAGCCGGAAGATCAGCCTCTTTCCAGAGAAGAACTCGGCCGGCGGCTGCCTTTTGCTATCGGGTCCGAATTCCACGAAGAGGAGTTGCGTCAGGCAATTCAAAATTTGTTTGGGAGCGGGCGATATGCCGACCTGGCGGTGGACGCGGCGGAAGTGGACGGGAAACTGATGCTACGATTCCTGACGCGCCGGGCGTATTTCGTCGGGCGCGTTTTAGCCAGAGGCGTGAAAGCTCCTCCCAGCGCCAGCCAGGTGATTGACGCGGCCCGGCTCCGCTTAGGAACAAATTATGCTGACTCTCAACGGGTGCAGGCGGTGGAGTCCATCAAGGATCTGCTGCGGCAAAACGGTTTTTACCGCGCCCAGGTTCATTCCAGCGTTGAATACAATCAAACCGAGCAGCAGGCTGATGTTACCTTCGGGATCGAACCGGGCGACCGCGCGCGCTTTGAACAGCCGGTCATTACCGGTAATCCGGAGCGGTTGGACAGCAAAATCGTTCGAGCGACGCATTGGAAGAGGCTGTACGGTTTGTGGGGCTGGCAGCAAGTCACTCAGTTGCGCGTGCGTCAGGGAGTTGACAACGTGCGCGAATACTACGAAAAGCATAATTTTTTCGATTCACGAGTCACCTTGACCCGGCTTGAGTACCTTGAGACTACTAATACGTTGAAGCCTACCTTGGATGTGCAGGTAGGCCCGAAAGTAATCATCCGCTCCGTCGGCGCGACCATCAGCAACGGCAAACTCAAGGAGTTAGTGCCGCTCTTTCAGGAACACGCGATGGACCCCGATCTTTTGCTGGAAGGCCAGCGCAATATTCAGCAATACCTGTTTTCACAAGGTTACTTCGAGGCGAAGGTGGCCTATGAGGTGGCAAGAGAAACCGCGCCGCCGCAACAAGTTGTCACTTACTCCGTGGTTCGCGGCAGCCGCCATCGATTCGTAGCGCTGCAAATCTCGGGCAATCGCTACTTCACGACTCAAACGATTCGAGAACGGCTTGTCGTCGAACCGGCTGGGTTTCCGCGCTTCCCCTATGGGCGCTTTAGCGAATCTTATCTGCGGCAGGACCTGCAAGCGATCCGCAACCTTTACCAATCCAACGGATTTAGAGATGTAAACGTCCGTTCCCGAAGCGAGGACAATTACCGGGGTAAAATCCACCGTCTCGCTCTTTTTATCAGCATCGAGGAGGGGCCGCAATGGCTGGTGTCTGACTTATCTATTGAAGGGGCCAGGCCGGGCGATCTCCCCCTTTTGCGTTCCCGGCTTGCTTCTTTCGCGGGACAACCTTTTAGCGAAGCCAGTGTTGCCAACGACCGTGAGAATCTGCTGAATTTCTATTACGGCCTTGGTTATGTCAATGCCTCTTTCGACTACTCTGCTCTTCCTGCGGAGACTGCAAACCATGTTCATCTGCGCTATGTCCTGCATCCAGGCAATCAGCGCTATGTTCGAAACATCTTGATTAGCGGCCTGGAAACGACAAGGTCAAGGCTGGTAACCAACCGTATTGAACTGAAAGAGGGCGAGCCTTTATCGCTTCCGCAACAAACGGATAGCCAGCGCCGTCTTTATGATTTAGGCATCTTTGCGCGCGTGAACACGGCGATACAAAATCCCCAAGGGGACGAGGAATTCAAAAATGTGCTGTACGACATGGAAGAGGCCCGACATTATTCGCTGAACGTCGGAGTTGGGGCGCAAATTGCCCGTATTGGCGGCGGCGTCACCACTTTGGATAATCCGGCGGGAACCACTGGTTTCGCGCCCCGCTTTGCATTCGGCATTACCCGCTTGAATTTCCTGGGTCTCGGACAAACGGTCGGTTTGCAGACCGCCCTGTCAACCATCGAACAGCGCGTCGCTTTAACCTACTTTATTCCCAATTTCGTTTCGCGCGAAAATCTGAGCCTTTCGATTACCACGCTGCTCGACAACGCGAGCGATATCCGCACCTTCACGGCGAATCGCCGGGAGGCTTCCATTCAACTGGGGCAAAGACTTTCACGGGCCTACACAGTGCAAGAAAGACTGGTCTTTCGCAATGTGACTCTGTCGAATCTCAAAATCAATCAACTGCTGGTGCCATTGCTCTCCCAGCCGGAAACGGTCGGCACAGGCGAGTTCTCCATCATTGAAGACAAGCGCGACGATCCCACCGACGCGCATCACGGAACCTATACAACGCTGAACCTCAGCTACGCTCCCGGCGTGCTTGGCTCGCAAACGCATTTTGCTCGCGGGCAGTTTAGAAACTCCACTTATCATGCCTTGGGCCGTGATTGGGTATTTGCGCGCAGCACGCAATTCGGATTAATCAGCCGGTTTAGCGGTCGTCCCAGTATTCCTCTGGCGGAACGCCTTTACTCGGGCGGATCTACTTCGATCCGGGCCTTTCCGGATTTCCAGGCCGGTCCGCGCGATTCGGCAACGGGGTTTCCCTTGGGCGGGAACGTGCTTTTCACAAACAGTCTGGAACTGCGTTTTCCCCTTTATGGGGACAACCTAGCGGCGGTTCTTTTTCATGACGCCGGAAACGTTTATAGCAGCTTGGGCAACTTCAGCCTGCGCTTCCGCCAGCGCGATCTTCGGGATTTTAATTACACTGTCCAGTCGGCGGGATTCGGCCTGCGTTACCGCACGCCGATTGGTCCGATCCGGCTGGACTTTTCGTTCAGCCCCGATGCGCCGCGATTCTTCGGACTGAAGGGAACAGAGCAGGATTATATTAATGGAACGGCTGTGTCCACCGTGCAGAAGATCAATGCGTTTCAATTTCATTTTTCCCTGGGACAGGCTTTCTGATGTATCGTTTTCTGCCGCTACTTCTGATGAGCCTCGCTTTGAAAGCCGAGATCATTGACCGGGTTGCCATCGTTGTGGACCAGCAGGTCATTACGGAATCCGAGATCAACGAGGAAATCCGGGTGACCGCGCTGCTGAATCGCCAACCCGTTCAGGAAAAGGAAGAGGACCGCCGTTCCGCCGCGGACCGGCTGGTTCAACAATTATTAGTAAAGCGCGAAATGGATCTGGGGAATTATCCCGCGCCCACGGCGGAAGATGTTCAAAAATATTACGATCAGCTAAGTCAATCTTTTGGCGGTTCGGACAGCTTTCGCCGCGCCCTTGCTAAGGATCGGCTGACGGAAGAAACGCTGAAACGACATCTGGCGCTTCAACTGACTGCTTTGCGCTTTATCGAGTATCGTTTCCGGCCCGATTTCAATGTTTCAGAAGAAGAGATTAATGCTTATCGCAAACGTCACTCGACTTTAACTGCCGCGGAATTATCTCATGATGCCGTTCGGGAAGCGCTGATCGAGGAGCGTACCGATCAGATTCTCGCTGCGTGGCTGGAAGAAAGCCGCAAGCAGATCAATATTATGTTTCTGGATCAGGCGCTTCAATGATGAGTGTGCTTTCGAAAACGAGAGCCGCTTTGTATGCCGTAACGGTTTTGTTCATCGGCGTTGGATTCATCTTTTATCTGCTGCAATCCGAATGGCTCAAGGAAAATGTTCGACAGCGGATGACGGCAGCCGTTCAAAACGCCACGGGCGGACAGGTGGAAATCAGAGCTTTCCGGCTGCACTGGCATCTGCTTTCCGCTGAAATAGACGGATTTGTCCTTCATGGAAGGGAGTCCGGCCAGGAAGCGCCGCTGTTTCAGGCGGACTCCGTGCGAGTACGGCTGCAAATCGCGTCTTTGCTGAGGCATGACGTCCGTATTGCCTCCCTGCAAATCGAAGCTCCCAAGATCCATTTATGGCTTCGGGCGGACGGAACAAACAACCTGCCTGATCCCCGGCAATTTACACTTCATCAATTAACGGATCAGTTGCTGCGGTTGAAATTGCAACAAATTCGTTTGGATCGTGGGCTGCTTCAAATCAACGATCAGCGCATTCCCGTTGACTTCACAGCAAACGATATGACCCTGCTCTATCAACGTACCGGTCTCCGCTGTGCGCTCCATCTCGCTTCGCCGGCGATGGATATTCGCTGGGCGAAAACACAGGAGATCGCGGGAAGTCTTCAGGCCGGCGCACAACTCGCGCAAGATCAATTCACGCTAACAAAGGCCTTCCTCCGCTCAGGGGATTCCCAAATTGAGCTGAGCGGCAGCTTGCGTCATTTCGCGCAGCCGGTCATGAATTGGAATGTGCAAGCGCGATTGGACGCTTCTCAATTGGCGGCGGCGCTGCGGATGGAGAACATAAGAAGCGGCACGATCAGCATCAACGGTTCAGGCTATCGGGATACGCACACGCCATTTGCCTTTAACGGCGAGATGAATGGCGAGCATTTATCCTATCTTGCTCGTGCGCTTTCCCTGAGAAACGTAAAACTCAAATCAAAGCTCATCGTGAATGAAAACGCCGTTCGCTTTCCCGATCTCGATTTGGCTGGATCAGGCTTTCAATGGAAGGGAAGGGCGGAGCTGACAGACTATCAAAAGATTGCGCTGCATGGAGAGTTGGCGCGGCTGGATCTTCGAACTGTTGCTTTGGCGGCGGGAGTCAAAAACATTGAATGGTCCGCGATTGCTCATGGCCCCGTCGATGCTGATGGCCTGATTCGTCCCCGCATGGAGGACTTCACCATCAAAGGCAGTCTTCAACTCGCTCCCGTCAACGGCGGTCCTCCTGTTTCCGGCAATCTTGATTTTGCTTACCATCAGCGCAGCAACTCGTTAGAACTGGCTGATTCAAAGCTGCATTTGCCCGGCACTGAACTCACCATCGCCGGTGTTCCTGGAGCCAATCTGAAGTTGTCGATTGACAGCACCGATCTTGGCGAACTCCGGTCCCTATTGCCGCTCATCCGTCCGTCTTTGGCGAGTGCTCCGTTTCCCGTTTTGCTGCACAATGGCAAGGCCCACTTCGAAGGCTCGGTTAGCGGAAATTTGAGTAATCCGCAAGTGGCCGGAGCGCTGGCGCTGACGAACTTTCAAATGCGAGGCGCAAACTGGCAAAACCTGTGTTCCTCTTTCAACCTTGGAAAGTCGGACTTGGCGCTCTCTTCGCTGGTCGTACAACAGGATTTCTTTCGCGGAAAAGCAACGGGCCAGATTGCCTTAACCGACTGGAATGTCGGACCAAAAAGCGCATTGCGCCTGGAGGGACAATTTTCCAACCTGGATGTAAAGCATGTAATGGAGAACTATTGGGGGAGCACAAGCTTTCAACCCACAGGTGGATTGGCCGCTGGGTCTTTCGATCTCAGCGGCACGCTCTCCGCGCCTATCGGGAACCTGCAAATTGAGATCGCCAACCTTCGCGTAGACAAAGAACACCTCGATTCCCTTGCAGCAAATATTAAACTTAACGACGGCCAACTGCAAATACTAAACGGCAGAGGCAAATCAGGCGATGCCTCCGTTCACTTCAGCGGAGATTACCGGCATGAGCCGGCTCACTGGGCCAAGGGCGCTCTATCCCTCAATGCGCAAAGCAACCTGTTTTCGATTTCAAACCTGCTTTCTCTTCGGCAGAGTTTGCCGGGTCTAACGGCGCAAACCAAAATCGATGGAAAGACCATCTGGCTTATCGCTCCGGGCCGCATTCAACTGGGAGGCGCCGACGGATCTGTGGTCCTTCGTCATATTGCCGTGAACCAGATTGAATATGGCAATCTCAATTTTTACGCCTCCACGCATGGCCAGATGGCGGAAGGCAGTTTGGAAGGAAACTTCCGCTCCAGCCGCTTGTCGGGAACCGCCCAGGTGCAATTGACTTCCGAAATGTCCGCCAAAGCTCAATTGCAGTTTGGGCCGATGGACCTTCAGGCGTTGACCGCTGTTCTTCCTGATTACGTCCGCAGCGCGTTAACCGGGTCGGTACGCGGAGGAGTGACGCTCGAAGGACCTTTGCGGCAATGGGAGAAGATTCGCGCCGCAGTCAGGTTGGAAGAGTTGCAGATCACTTCTCCCGACATCAAGGGAGCGCATCTCATCTTGCGCAACTCCGCGCCGATTGCCTTCGAAGCGGCGGACGGAATCGTTACCGTTCAATCCATGGAATTATCAGGCCCTGATACGAATCTCAGCGTGAGCGGGGTCGTTCCGCTCGTTCACAACCGTCCCATGCAGTTAAAGGTAAATGGAGGCGTTGATCTCCGTATTGCCGAACTGTTTCGTTCCGATCTTCAATCCGCCGGTGAATCAAAAATTTCCGCTATTTTCGGCGGCACACTGATGAATCCCACGATCACAGGGACTGCTGAATTTCATAACGGTAGCGTATTCGTCAACGGTTTTCCGAACGGCTTGAGTGATCTGAACGGAACGCTTGAATTCAATCGGGACCAGGCAACGCTGCAGAAGGTAATGGCACGCTTCGGGGGCGGAACTGTCGCTTTAGGCGGTTTTATGACTTTTGGCGCCGGTCGTTCTCTGGTGTACCGCTTGGAAGCCGCCGGCCAGGACGTGCGCATCCGTAATGCCAACGGCGTGAGCGTCACCGGCGCTTCGCAACTGGCTCTCACGGGAACCAGCCAGGCCAGCGTTCTGTCCGGAACAGCCACGATCTCCCGCATTATTTTCAATCCCAA
>CAXUBB010000201.1:0-9441 GCA_964249105.1 uncultured Bryobacteraceae bacterium
GAGGATCTCCCCCGCTCGGATCTCGAACGAAATATCGCGCAGAATACCGCGGCTCACATTTTTCAATCTCAGCAGCGTTTCACCCGCTGGCATGGTCTCACGCTTGAAGAAACTCTCGAGGGGCCGTCCCACCATGTGCTGAATAAGTTGTTCCCGCGTTAATTCCTGTAACGGACCCGTATGAACCGTTGCTCCATCGCGCAGGACTGTCACGCGGTCGCCCACCGAACGTAGTTCTTCCAACCGATGGGTGATGTAGATCACCCCCATCTTGCGCTGACGCATTTCGCGCACGATCCGGAACACTTCCCGCGTTTCGTTTTCCGAGAGCGAAGAAGTAGGTTCATCAAAGATCAGTAAGCTCGATCCCTGGGCAATGGCGCGGCAGATCTCCACCAGTTGCTTGCCCGCCGGCGTCAGCTTTTCCACTCGTGCATCAGGGTCAAGGCGGAAGCCATTCTCGGAAATAAGTCTCCTGCCTTGCTCCGACAGTTTACGGCGGTTCACCCAAGGACTGCTGCTCTCATGACCCAGGTAGATGTTCTCCGCCACGCTCAGATGCGGAGCCAGCAGCGACTCCTGATGCACCATGGCGATTCCATGCGCCGCCGCCTCCGACGGACTTCCAAACGAAACCGGCTCTCCCCGGAAGGTCATCTCGCCGCCATCGCGCCGGTACAGCCCGGCGACAATCTTCATCAGCGTGGATTTGCCCGCGCCATTTTCGCCCATCAAAAGATGGACTTCGCCTTCCTGCACTTGCAGATTACCGTCGCGCAGCGCCTTGACGCCGCCGAAGTGCTTTTGGATTTGCGACAAAGATAACAGCACGAAGTGAGTTTATTACACGTGAAAAAGTCTTTCTGTGATCAGACATCGTATCGCTGTCGACATGGAACTTAAAACGGTGAAACGTCGCCCACAAAACCAGAGAGATACTGCATACATGGCAACGCACGGCCCTAGGCACCAAACTCCCACTTGCGTCACGGCAGAAAACCCAAAAGAGCCAGGAACATTTGCGCCAAGCTATGCCCAAACGGGCTGCTCGCCCGAAAACGCCATCGTGACTGCTCGATTACTTGCTTCACTGATACAAATTGGCCCACAGTCAATGCCATAAGTCCTCCGGCGAGGCCGCCTGCAGGTGACAACGGCAATGTCACAAGCACCATTAACAGTAAATAAGCGATGGCTTTCGCGACGAGCACCTGCCACCCGGAAAGGGGATACAAACGATAGCGCGTCATGCCGCTCTCGCCATCCAACCCAAACAGTGTAAGCGCCATCGTTGACATGATAATGATCAATAAACCAGTTAACGGAATACGGGCACTGAAGGCGAGCTGGCCGGTCAGCCGCAAATAGAAAGCCGGGACCGTAATCAAGAGGGCGCAATACAGGTCGAGCGCTGTCAGGAACTGACGCAAATCCTTACGCAAGATTTGCGTCAGAATGCCCGCCGGAATTTCTGGAATCCAAACGCTCGGCATGCGGAACGACGAGCCGATGAATCCACAGAGAAAGAGACCTCCGACAAAGGCCCGGAGACCCCAGGTAATGCCTTTCCAGATCATTGCCGCGAGCATCACCCAAGTTAAAGGATTTAGAAGCGGACTCAGCAAACGCAAGCCGTAACGTTCCGAAGCTGTTAAGGGCCATAACTCCAAACGCTCACGCGGTATAGTTGTCATGGGATCGCTGCTCGAAGGCAGGAATAAGACGATTACGATTAAGCTCATGAAAAAACCCAGAGCCGCCGGATCTCCCATGAACATCAACGTAATACCCGCGTAGAAGATGTTGTTGCCGCTGACCTTCCGCAACGATTTTGATCCGCGACTCGCGGCGCGTGCGACGGCGCTTAGGACCGTGCGGAACCGGGCCACTCTAACTTCTCCGAAACAGGCGGTTCGACCAGCTCAAAATACAGTTCTTCAAGCCTGCCCGCCGGTAGGTCGGCTGCGGCCGTGTGGATCAGCTTGCCGCTGCGGATAAGCGCAAAGCGATCAGTCAGATTCTCGACAATCGAGAAAATATGTGATGTCAGGAGGATCGTGATGCCGTGATTGTGCGCGGCATCACGTAAAAGTTCAAACATTGCCCGTGCGCTGACAGGATCAACGGTTTCAAATGGCTCATCGAGCAGCAGCACACGCGGATTGGGCAGCAGCGCCATGGCAAATGATGTCTTCTTGCGCATACCTTGGGAACACTGGCTCGCAAAGGTATTGCGGCTCTTGTCCAGGCCCAGCACCCGCAAGAGCTGGCCAATGCGCGCCTTGGGAGCATTATAGATGTCGGCGGTCAGCAATAAATGCTCTTCAACGGTAAGATCTGCAAACAGTCCAAGGTTTTCCGGCATCACTCCAACGACCTGCTTGGCATCCTGCGGGTTTAAACCGAGAACGGTTGCCGAGCCGGATGTGGGTTTCTGTAATCCGGCCAGCAGTTTCAGCGTTGTAGATTTGCCAGCGCCATTTGGGCCAAGTAGCGCGTATATTTCGCCGGTCTGCACATCGAGATCCAGACTGTTCAAAGCGCAGAAATCGCCATAGCGCATCGTCAGTGACCGGCACGAAATCATGGGTTCAATATATGGTAATCCGCAATTCTGTTTATAAGAGGCTTGCCGCCCGTCTTGATCCCATGATTGCTTTACGGGAAGAATAAACTATCGCGGATAGGGATGCCCCCGCAGCGTCGTGAAAGCCCGGTAAACCTGTTCCAGCAGCATGGCGCGGATTGCCATCACTAAACTATTGACAGCAACAAGTTAATTGGGGAGCTTGCACCATTTTCTCGCCCGCTATTCGTGATAAATTACCCCTGCTCGGGTTTCAAGCGTCACCAACCGCTCCTTCACCTTGCCGAGTATCTCCTCAATGCTGACCATACGACCCTCAAGCCGCCCCAAACGCTCCAGAATATCTTTCAGCAAGATTTGCTCACGGAAATAAAGACTTGCGAGTACCAAAATGAGAGGAATGGTTCCGTAGAAGGTCTGCAAGGCTGTATTGGTGGGCATGTTTGCAGGCTACCACGCCTTAGCGCACCCTGACGCGCGCGACTCGGTACTGAATCGTTGTTATCGCGGGTAAGGATGCCCCCGCAGCGTGGTGAAAGCCCGATAGATCTGTTCCAGCAGCATGGCCCGCGCCAGTTCGTGCGGAAAGGTCATGGGAGATAAAGAAAGTAGAAGATCCGCCCTAAGCTTCCATTCCGGCGGCAGGCCGTCGTGTCCGCCAATCAGAAATACCAGATCCTGCCCGACTCGTTCCGCTTGCGAAACAATTTCGATGAATCCCGCCGAATCCGCAGTGCGCCCGATGGGGTCGAGAAAAATTTTCCGGGCGCTTCCATGCCGTTCGAACAGATCAAAACGGCCCGGCACAATTTCGCGCATGGCGCAATCCGCATAACGGCTGCTGCGCTTTAAAAATTCAGCGGCCATCGCATTTGCGTGCGCGTCACGTGGTTTTCCGATAAAGTATACGAAGATCTTCAACGTCTACGCCAATGTATCAGCCCTGGAAACTTCCCGTCATTTTTCTCGTCGTCTTAGCAGCAAACGCCGAAGTGCGCCTGCCTAAAATCCTCAGTAGTCACATGGTTCTGCAGCGGGATCGCCCCATTCACCTTTGGGGCTGGGCCGAAGCAGGCGAAAACGTAGCCGCTACGTTTAAGGGCAGCACCCAAACGGCAACCGCCGACAAGCTCGGACATTGGACTCTCTATCTACCCCCGCAATCTGCCGGTGGTCCGTTCCAACTCACGATCAAAGGCGGCAACACCGTCGAGCTTGATGACGTCTTGATCGGCGACGTTTGGTTTGCTTCCGGCCAGTCCAACATGGAAATGCCTTTACAGGGCTTTCCAGGAAACTCCATCACCAGAAACTCCGAAGAAGAGATCAGGAACGCCAATCAACCCAATATCCGGCTGCTCTACGTGCGCCAGAAGGCGTCTGATTACCCGCTGCCCGATTACGAGCAATCCTGGACGCCCTGCACGCCTGAAACCGCCAGGAATTTTTCCGCCGTCGCTTATTTCTTCGGGCGTGAACTCACCGGGCACGAGCACGTCCCCATCGGCCTGATTGATTCCACCTGGGGCGGCACGCCCGCCGAAGCCTGGACCAGCCTCGAAGGTCTTGCTTCGGACTCCAGTCTCATGCCGGTCTTTGCTGCACGGGCGCAGATGGCCGATGAACAAGCGGATTTTCTCGCGATGAAAGTGGCGGAAGAACGCGAAGACGCCCTCGCCCGTCGAACCAACCAGCCACTGCCCAAACACTCCTGGCATCCTGATTTCGCGTCCTGGGGTCCCGCATGGCTGTATAACGGCATGGTCGCCCCCGCGATTGAATATCCCATCAAAGGCGTCATTTGGTATCAGGGCGAATCGAACAGCGGAGCCGAACGAGCCCCGTTGTATGCCAAACTGTTCCCCGCGCTCATCGGCGACTGGCGCACGCACTGGCGCGAGGGCAATTTTCCGTTCCTCTTTGTCCAACTTGCCAACTACAAATCAGGTCCGAATGACAAATGGCCCACGATCCGCGAAGCGCAGCGGCGCACTCTCTCAATGACGAACACCGGCATGGCCGTTACCATCGATATCGGCGATCCGGACAACATACACCCCGCTGATAAGCAAAGTGTTGGGAGCCGTTTGGCCTTGGCAGCCCGCGCCTTGGCCTATGGCGAAAATATCGAGTATTCCGGGCCGCTCTTCCGCCAAACCAGCATCGATAAGGACGGCGTGCGTGTCTGGTTCGATCATGCAGCCGGACTGACAGCGAAAGGCGGCGCGCCCTCCGGGTTCGAAATTGCCAGCGAAGACCGTCAATTTCGGCCTACCGCCGCGGTTATTAACGGCGGGAGCGTGCTGGTGACGAACTCACAAACGCAAGCGCCCAAGTACGTCCGCTACGGTTGGGCCGGCGATCCCACTCTCAATCTTTACAACTCCGCCGGGCTGCCCGCTTCACCCTTTACCTCGGAAACTGTTCCATAAAAAGAAAAAGCGGCGGACATTTCTGCCCACCGCTTTGCTAACCGGCTAAAAACTACTTGCCGCTGTGACCACCACCTCCGGCAGCACCACCGCCATGAAAGCCACCGCCGCCTCCGGCTGACGCGCCGCCGCCGTGAAAGCCACCGCCACCGGCTGATGCACTAGCGCCATGAAAACCGCCTCCTGCATTTCCGGCACCGCCGCTGCCGTGCCATCCGCCACCCGCAGGAGCGGCTGCCATGCCGTGGCCCACAAAAGCGGGAGCAGGAGCGCCGGAAGCGGTACGAAAGCCGGAAGCCGCCATGGAATGCGCTGCCTGCATCCGAGCCGCCTGATACGCTGCCGGGGATGCTGCCATCATCCCAACAGCCGCCGGGCGATTCGGGTTGATCGGCACATGAGTCACAATGCCTTGGCCGCCCGCTACTGTCCCAGGAGGCAGCGGGTGTCCGCGCCACCCATTAATGGGTCCATTATGAACCTGACCAGGACCATAGATAACGCCTCCACGGTACACCGGAGCGATTACCACGGGAGCGTACGCCACCAGTCCAGGCGAGTAGAATCCATATCCGAATGGGCTATAAAATGCTCCCATTCCAGGCAGCCAAGCCCAAGAATCAAATCCGTTGTCCCAGTACCAGCCCGGACCAGAGAAGCCATTGTAACCAAACCCGCGCCATCCGCCTAAGCCAGTGCTGTTGTAAGCGCTCTGAGACACGCGATAGCTGGCGGCTGCTTCGTACTCCGAACGAACATTGCTCCACGCATACAGGTCATCGCTTTTTTGGGCGTCAAACTTTTCCGCCTTCAAATTCTCGGCCAGAACCGTTTGTTTCCCCTTCTTCAAATCGATTTTTCGGCCATCAACCGTGATGGACGCTTTGCCGTCCAGCACAGCCGCCGTCGGCGGATTATCGGCTGTAAACCGGTAAAGTCCATTCTTATCAATCGTGGCGGAGCTTCCGTGGTCAATGATCTGGATATCGTTTCCTTTCAGCAGGCCAGTGACCTCCAACATCGCCTCGCCACGGTTTATCTCCACCTGCGTATTGGTCAGCGATGGTGAAATCATGCGAACCTGGCTGTTCTCGCCCACCCGCAAGAACACCCCAGGCGTGAGAAGCACTTCCGCTTTGCCCACGTCGGTGGACAAAGTATCATTTGCATCCAAAAATATCGATTTCAGCTTCTTATCTGAAATCGGCTTGCTATTCAGGAAAGCATTGCCTTCAATGTAGTTGACTGCTCCAGGCTTGGCGGAAATCGTATAAGCCTGCGGCATCGCGTACACGGCTACACCCAGCAGCCCTGAAAGGACCAGCACCGGTCTCTTCCATACGCGTCCCATAAATTCCAACTCCTTCTATCCTGCTCGGATAAACCCGTCAGTTATCCCAATCCATTAGATGTCTTGGCAAACATTTACGTTCCCCAAAGAAACGCGACACCCATTCAATACGTTTATCACTAAACATTCGAGGAGCTTTGCCGTACACTCGGCCTAGTGACTGTTCCCCAAATCCCAACAGAGGCCGCCGCGTTGGCGATATTGGCGGTTCTGCTGGTTTTATGGCTGCTTTTCCGAAAGCGTAAACCATGGCTTGCTCATATCCGAAACAAGTCGCTCCTGACCGAAAACGAACTGGAGTTTTTTCAGCGCCTCACGCGAGCCCTGCCCCGCTACTACATTTTCCCGCAAGTTTCATTGGGAGCCATTCTGGACGCGAACCCCGATTTGCCCGCCAAACAGCGCTGGGTGATCCGTTCGCATTGCGCCCGCAAAATTCCGCACTTCATTATCTGCGAACCCCTTCCCCTGAATGTGCTCGCCATTATTGAACTCGACGACCGCACCCACGACGCCCGGCGCGACCGTGAACGCGACGCCATCACGCAAGCGGCGGGCATCCGCACCCTGCGCTACTCCTCGCGGGAGAAGCCCTCCGTGTCCGAAATCGCCAAGACGTTTAAGCGCGCCTACGCCGCCACGCGCTAGTCTTAAGTCTCATTGCACGCCCGCGCTTATCGCGCCCATATCCGCCTGCGGAGCGGGCGCGGCATTTTTCGTGTAGCGTTCGAAAAATTCGATGATCCGCAGCATATGGTCCATCCTTTGCTCGGGCTGTCCCGAACGGGTAAGCTCATGACCCGCGCCCGGATAACGAACATATTCCACAGGCTTATTCATCTGCTTCAAAGCCCGAAACAGCATCTGTCCCTGCACAATGCCAGTCCGGTTATCGGAACTTCCATGGATAATTAATAACGGCGTATTGATCTTTGCCGCATACGTGACCGGCGACTGCTGATCTAAAATTTTCCGCGTTTCCGGCTCCCACGGATAGCCGCCAAACTCCTCCGGCACCAGTTGGAAAGCGTTCCCTTCGCCGAAAAACGTCGCAAGGTCGTACACTCCCCGCAACGCTGCCGCCGCCTGAAACCGATTTGTATGACCAACAATCCAAGCCGTCAGGTAGCCTGCATAAGAACCGCCCGTCACGAATAACTGATCCGAATTGATAGCCGGATCGTGATTGATCGCATCATCCACTACGCCCATGACGTCACCCATCGGGCCATCGCCCCAGTCTTTATAGTTGGCGCGCTGGAAGGCGTAGCCATAACCGGCCGACCCGCGCGGATTTGAGTACACCACGCCATAACCGAATGAACAAAAAATCTGAAACTCATGCCACATCGTGAACTCGCCCGGTCCCCACATCGCCGACGGCCCGCCATGAATGTCCAGCACCCAGGGATACCTTTTGCCCGCCTGGGCGCTCGTTGGCTTCATCACCCAGTACTGCACCTTCAATCCATCCGGCCTTGTGATCCAGTGTTCTTCCGGCAGTGAAATCATCTTGTCTTCGAGCCACGCCGCGTTCATCTCCGTTAGCCGCCGCGCCGAGGATCGCTCCGGTTTTCCTCCGCGCCGGGCATCCATGACGTAGAGTTCATTCGGATTTTCCGCGCTGATCCGCGCATACAAGATCTTTCCCGCTGCTACCGCGAACGCATTCACGCCGACAGGTCCGTCCACCACATCCTCGATCCTTCCCGTGCTCAAATCAATGCGATGCAGCGGCTCTCCGCCATGGAACTCCGTGTTGTAATAGACGCGGCTCCCTTCGGAAACATCCGCAGTCTGCACCGAAGGCTCCCCGTCGGGAGTCAGCCAGTTCAAATGCGCGCCGTCGCTGTCACAAATCGCCAGGGCGGTCTGCCGGTAAGTCGGCTGGTCATTCTTCACGCCAAGAAGAACTACATGCTTTCCATCCGGAGTAAATTGCGGCTTCCGAAAGCTATACTCTTCCTTCGCAATCAGCGGATGCTCGCCGCTGCCGTCTGACGCCATCTCCCAAATCACGGCCTTATCCCGCAGCCGGTCCGGATGCAAATGCGATGGCGGCGTTGAAGTAAACAAAATGTGATTGCCTTCCGGCGAAAACACTGCGTCATTATGGTCCCGAAACGTTGAGGTTAACTGGGTTGTTTTCCCCCCGGCTTCCAGATCTACCCGGAACAACTCATTCATTGTCATCTCGCCATTGAGCGAAAGCTCACCCAGAAAATTGATGCGAGTTAAATCACTCGGATCATTGCGCTCGGAATTATGCTCCAGCCAGTTCCGAATGGACCGCAAATCCCCATCAGGATTTCCCTGCGCTTTGCCCTCCGCCTTAGAGTCCGGACGGCCAAAATCCCACCAGTCCCGCCCTGGCCGCTCCAGATCAAAATCCGGTTTACCGGACAGCTCTGAAATCGGAAGGGCGCTGCTCACCAGTAACGCTTTACCATCGCCACGCCACTGCGGCGACTCCGCGCCATGCTCCAGGGTTGTCACCATATGCCCCTCGCCGGGAGTTCGGAGCGGCATCACCCATACCTGCGGATGCTTTTTTGAGTCCGCCCGCACAAAAGCCAACTGCGAACCATCAGGACTCATCGCGAAGGCGCTATCACTCCGGTCGCCTGACGTAATCTGCACCGGTTTCGAGCCGCCATCCCGTAAATCAATCATCCATAGATGAACCTGGTAGCTATAAACCGGATCGCCGCCCGGAGTCGCGGGAGGATCAGTATGGATCGACTGCACGCCATACACAGCCAAGCTGCCATCCGGCGCAATCTTCACCTCCGTCACGCGCTGCACTTTCAGCAGATCCGTTTCAACAATCGGCTTTTTCGCGCACCAGACCGGCAGAACCAAGGAAAACGCAAACAACCAAGAAAGCGAATAACGGGGGAGCATGGTTCATTGAACCACAAATTTCTGATCGAAATTAGTCCCGACGAGTCAATCGGCACAGCTCTAAACAGGCGCAGGGCGGACCTCCTGCGATCCCCGAATCTCCCGGCTTTTTCGCAAAGGAATTAACCACAGGCACGACAACAGAACCCCCGCTGCTCCTACCCATA
>CAXUBB010000202.1:0-2754 GCA_964249105.1 uncultured Bryobacteraceae bacterium
CAGCACCGCCATGCGGTCCGCCTTTTCAAGAGCAAGATTCTTCGGAACTACCTCGCCGATAATGACGTGAGCGTAACTGATTAGAAGAAAGGCGATCCCGAATCCAAGGCCGTGCAGCAAGACGGGCGAAATGGGCAGATGCAGTGATTCCAGCAGACCCCGCAGAAGCTGGTACATGGTGTCTTCACCCGCCCATCCCAGGCCCAGACTCGCCAGGGTAACGCCGAATTGCGTGACCGACAGCAAACGGCCGGGGTTGGCCAGCAGGCTCAACGCGCTTTGCGCGCCCGCATGTCCCTGTTCCGCCAGCTCCCGCAGACGGGATTGGCGGACAGAAACGAGGGAAACTTCCGCCGCGGCGAAAAAGCCGTTCGAAGCGAGAATCACGAAGAGAATGATAAATCGCAGGCTCATTCTTGGGTGGAAGAGCGCGAGGGCGCTCCAGAGTAAAATCGGTGGGTGCTGTCCCGTTTCCTACGCATCGTCAATGTGAGCATAGCGGTTCTGGTGGCCCTTGTTGCCGTTGCTATTTATTGGTATGCCTTTCGACCGCTCCCGCAAACAGCGGGAGCGGTTTCCGCGCCTGTGGGAGCGCCCGCTTCCATTACACGCGACGCGCGCGGCGTGCCCCACATCGAAGCGCGGTCGTGGCAGGATGTAATGTTCTTGCAGGGTTACGTGACGGCCCAAGATCGATTGTGGCAAATGGATACTTTGCGGCGCTTCGGAGCCGGTGAACTCGCCGAGGTTTTCGGATCGGGCGCGCTGATTGCCGATGACCGGTCCCGCCGGATGCGAATGCGGGCGCTGGCGGAGGCCGATGTGTCCCGATTAACCCCGGAGGACCGGGCCGTGATGGTGGAGTATGCGCGCGGCGTCAATTACTTCATCAACACGCATCGAGGAGATTATTCGCTTGAGTTTGCGCTGCCGGGACACGCCTATGATCCCCGCCCTTGGACGTTAACTGATTCAATGCTGATCGGTTTGGTGATGTACCGGGACTTAACGGATTCGTCAAAGTTTGAGTTTGACAAAGGCACGCTGTTACGGGAGGGCGACCCGGTGAAAGTGCGGATCTTGTTCCCGCCGGTGCAGGGAGCGGCAGTCAGTCCGGGATCGAACGCCTGGGCGGTATCGGGCTCGCATGCCGCGGGCGGGAAACCGATGGCGGCCAACGATCCGCATCTTTCCTACGGAATTCCGGGCACTTGGTATCTGATTCACCTGAAAGCGCCAGGCTTGAACGTGACGGGGGCCAGCCTGCCCGGCTTGCCGTGCGTGGTCTCCGGCCATAACGAACAGATCGCCTGGGGCGTGACCAATATGCAGGTGGATGTCATGGACCTGTACGCGGAGCAAATGGACGAGCGTACCGGAAGGTACGTGTTTGAAGGCAAGCTCGAACAGGCCCAGTTGGACCGGCAGATCATCGGTGTAAGGGACGGCAAGTCGGTGGAAGTGGATATCTGGGTCACACGGCATGGCCCGGTGATTCTTCATGCGAACGGGAAGTCCTATGCCATGCGCTGGAGCGCCTCGGATGGTTTTGGCTTTCCCTTCTGGGCGTTAAACCGAGCCGGTAACTGGGAGCAGTTCCGGGCGGCCTTGAGCAGCTTCTGGGGCCCGGGACAGAACTTCGTGTACGCGGACAGGGCAGGGAATGTCGGCTATCAGGCTACCGGGCGAATGCCGATTCGCGGCGATGGGAAGACGCCGGTTTTGAGCGATGCCCCGCTCGATGGCGCAAGCGGCGCAGCGGAGTGGACCGGATACATTCCGTTTGAGCAGATGCCGAGTCTTTATAATCCGGCGTCGGGCATCGTGGCGACCGCGAACCAAAATCCGTTCCCGCCTGATTTTCCTTATCAAGTAAACGGCAGCTTTGCGGACCGGTACCGGGTTCAGCAGATTCGCGCGCTGTTGCAGGCAAAAAGCAAGTTAACTGTGGACGACATGCTGCGTGTGCAGAAAGATGTGTACTCAGCCTATGATCACTTTCTGGCTCAGCAGGTCGTGGCTGTCGCTGGTAAGCGCTCCAGCAATGATGGCGGCATACGGGAAGCAGCGGAGGTGCTGCGCCGTTGGAACGGACAAATGGACAAGGATGAAGCAGCGCCGATGATTACCGAACTGCTGGGTAATCAGATGGGCATAAGTCTGGTTGTTTCACTCCTACAACCAACAGCGATGCTCAATGCCGCACAGAAACAATTAAAGTCACAGCCGCAAAATGCTGTTACTAAAAATGGTGAGCGTTCCCGACCGGTCCTTACATCTCAAAATCTAACCATTCCAGATATCTTGCCGCGTCCCCAAATTTTGGAATGGCTGCTGCGTACTCGACCAAGCGGCTGGGTAGCTAAAGATGATTGGAATCAGTGGCTGCTGGAGAACTTAAGACAAGCACTGGAGGAGGGCCGCAAGCGGCAAGGCAGCCCGGTTTCCAAGTGGAAGTGGGGACAAATGCTTCAGTGGAATTTAACGCACCCGGTCGGGAAGCAATTGCCACTGGTTAGCGGCTTCTTCGACATCGGCCCTGTGGAGATGAGCGGCGCCGGCACTACCGTAAAACAAACAACAGGAACGCTCGGCCCCTCGGAGCGCATGGTGGTGGATTTAGGAAACTTGGACCAGTCGGTGCAGAACCTGCCGGTTGGCGAGTCAGGCATGGTTGCCTCCAGACATTACAAAGACCAGTGGCAGGCTTATTACACAGGCAAAAGTTTCCCGATGGAATTCGAGCGTGTGGCC
>CAXUBB010000202.1:2764-9391 GCA_964249105.1 uncultured Bryobacteraceae bacterium
AGACTATGGACAGACGAACCTTGTCTCTGATATTCCGGGCCTGGCGGCTTCCACAGACCCTAACTTAGTCAACCCTTGGGGTATTGCGGCAAGCGCCACCAGCCCATTCTGGGTTTCCGACAACGGAACAGGTGTGGCTACTCTCTATAACAGCGCCGGAACGCCGCAATCGCTGGTTGTCACCATTCCAAATCCGGGGGGCGGCGCTTCGTCTCCGACCGGACAGGTTTTTAATGGCAGCGGCCAGTTCAACGGTGATAATTTTATCTTTGCCACCGAGAACGGAACAATTGCGGGATGGCGGGGCGCGCTTGGCACCACCGCAGAAACGCTTTTCGATCGCTCCAGCAACGGAGCCGTTTATAAAGGGCTTGCTCTGGCGACAACGGGACAGGGCAGCTATTTACTGGCAGCCGATTTTCACAACAACAAAATTGATGTTTTCCCGAGTAGCGGGGCATCGTCGCTAGCCGGAAATTTTGTGGACCCGAACCTGCCGGCGGGATACGCTCCGTTCAATGTCCAGAACATCGGAGGGCAGCTTTATGTCACTTACGCCAAGCAGGATGCCGCCGGTCGTGACGATGTGGCAGGCGCGGGCAACGGCTTCGTCAGCATCTTTGACCTCAACGGCAACTTTGTAAAGAGGCTGGCCTCGAATGGCTCCCTGGATTCGCCTTGGGGCTTGGCGCTGGCTCCCGCCAACTGGGGCGCGGTCGGCGGAGATTTGCTGGTGGGCAACTTTGGAAATGGTCAGATCAATGCGTTCGGTCTGGATGGCGCGTTTGTGGGTACCCTCGCGGGATCAAACGGGCTTCCGCTTGTCAATGAAGGTCTTTGGGCGCTGCAATTTGGTAATGGCGGCAACGGAGGCAGTGTGAATTCGTTGTATATTACAGCGGGCTTAAACGGCGAGGCCGATGGGCTGTTTGCCCGAGTCGATGCCGTGCCGGAGCCGGGCACGTTTCTGCTGCTAGTTGTCAGCTTTGCCGTTTTTGCCTTAGTGCAAGTTCGCCGAAACGCGCAATTGTAACCAAACAGTTGCTTCGATCAAGCTGCGGCATAATAGAACAACATCGGTAGAATATGGCGACGATAGCTCATTCCATCTCGCTCGAAGAGTACATGCATACCTCCTATTCGCCTGACTGCGAATACATCGACGGCGAAATCGTGGAGCGTAATGTGGGTAAAGGGAAGCATGCGGTGACACAACTGACTGTAGGGTCGATTTTGAGAGAGCGTGTTTCCCAGAAAGGGTTTTTAGCTGCTACAGAGTATCGTGTTCAAGTAACAGCGACTCGCGTTCGCATACCGGATGTGTGCGTTGTCGGAGAGCTGGAAGATGTTGTTACCAAGCCGCCATTTCTCTGCGTGGAAGTCCTTTCGCCGGAAGATCGTTGGAGCCGGACAAATAGTTTGATCAGCGATTATCACGCGATGGGAGTGCCGTGCGTGTGGGTCATCGATCCCTGGTCCTCGCGGGCCTGGGTCTTTGACCTGGATCAGCCGCCGCAGGAGGTACTGGATAGAAGACTGATAGCGCAGACGCTTGATCTCGAAATTCAGCTCCGGGATATTCTGCCGCCCTCGTCCGCTTAGAATGATGGGTGAGATAAAAATGCCTGATCAAAAAGAATTCGAACGATTGAAAAACATGGTTCCAACCGATGCGGAACAAAAGAACGCAGCTCGGAGCTTGGAAGACTCTGTAGATTCGCATCATACCTTACAAGGCTTTGAAGCGATGAACAATGAGCATTTTTCAAAGGAACTGGAAGAAGAAGCCGCCGCCGACCATCCACAGGACCGCGAAAAGGGACACCCTGTTCCATAGGCCAAGGCTAACCGGCTAATTGGACCGTGCCGTCCCGGTTCAAAATATAACGCCGCCCGCGCCAGTTGATCGAGTTGCCAAAAAATCCGGCGATCCAGAAGGCGAAGCTAAGAAGATCTTGCCAAGGCAGCAGCAGCCAAGGCACGCGGGCCCGCAGAATGCATTCTGATACGGTCCAGGCAGCCACCATGCGCAAAATCATCGTAACCGCCAGTAGAGGCCAGTATCCATGAACGAGAAAGCACATGCCTAAACTGACGGGCAGCGGGTGGGTAAAGAACTGGCCGATGTAACCCCATGGCCGGGAACGGCGGCTCGTGCGGGCCCAGCGCAGGCGATGAGAGAAGTTCTGAAGCATTCGTTCGCTGCCGATGCGGTGCTCCACCACATAAGAAGACAGGCGGACGACAAATCCCTGGTCGGCTGCCATGCGACCCAACATAAAATCTTCAGAGCTTAGATAATCCTTAACCCGCTCCACTCCGCCCAAAGAGTCCAGCACGTGCTTGCGGGCAACAATGGTTGGCCCTACGGCGAATTTCGTGCCTTCCATCATCACAGCCGTGAACAGACCGGCGTGAAAATCAGTATTCATGCCGACCGCTTCCAAGCGTGACCAAATCGCCCGGCCCGCCACAGCGCGGTAAGGACAAGTCACCAATCCCAGCCGCTCATCCGTAAATTCAGCCGCCAGGCTTTTGCAGAAATCCCGGCCCACGCGCACATCGCTGTCGCTCATCACAATCAGGCCATAACGGGCCCGATCGAGCATGCATTGCAGGCTGAACACTTTTGCGTGGGGATAGGGCGGCTCACCAGTTAGAAGAAGCTTGGCGCGGATTTCCGGGTACTCCCTCATTAATTGACGGACCAAACCGGCGGCGGGGTCCCACTCGTGCCGGACAGCAAACAACAATTCGAACTCTCTGTAGTCCTGTTCGAAGTAACTGCGCAGGTTGCCTTCCAAGCCTTCGTCCAGGCCTGCGAGAGGCTTCAAAATGCTGATGGCTGCGGGAATACCCGGCGCGAGCGGACGACAGCCGCGCTTGTGCCTTACCGCTGCCGCGATGGCAAGGACACAGTACACCCAGCAGCCCAATAAAACTAAGACTGCAATGAGCACAATGGATTATTCTTCTAAACTTTTACTCGCTATGAGCTGACACAGGCGGGAAACAAAGTCATCCACCCCCACAGCCCCACTATCGCCGCTCTTCCGGTTCCGTACCGAAACCTCACCGGCCTGAGCTTCACGATCCCCCACAACCAGCATATAAGGTATTTTATGTAGTTGCGCTTCCCGTATCTTGGAGTTTACCTTATCTTTACGAGTATCAAGCTCGGTTCGGATGCCGGCAGAAATTAATTTTTCGTAAACTTGCGCAGCGTACTCGTTCTGACGGTCGGAAATGGGCAATACAATGGCCTGGATTGGAGCCAGCCAGACCGGAAACGCGCCGCCGTATAATTCGATCAGGTATGAGATCATGCGCTCCATCGTGCTGATAATGGCGCGATGGATAATAACAGGCCGGTGTTCGTGGCCGTCCGGGCCTATGTAGCCCAAATCAAACTGATTGGGAAGATGAAAGTCGATCTGGATCGTGGAGTAGGTTTCCTCGTGACCCATCACATCGGCTAATTGGATGTCGAGCTTGGGTCCATAAAAGGCAGCTTCCCCCGGCGCTTCGACGTAAGGCAGATTCAACGAATCCATGGCTTCGCGCAGAACGCGTTCGCCCAGCGCCCACATTTCGTCGTTATCGACGTACTTTTCCTTATTGGCTTTGTCACGCAAGGACAAGCGATAGGTGTACTTGGTAATTCCGAGGTCACGGTAAGCCTGTTCGACCAGTTGCATGACCTTGGTGAACTCGGACTTAATCTGGTCGGGGGTGCAGAAGATGTGAGCGTCATTCAGCGTCATGGCTCGAACCCGGCTCAGACCGCTGAGAACGCCGGAACGCTCATACCGGTACATGTCGGCGAGTTCGGCGATTCGGACCGGCAGATCGCGGTAACTCCGCATCTTCGACTTGTAGATCAGAATGTGATGCGGGCAGTTCATGGGCCGCAACACCATCTGTTCGTTTTCCAAGTCCATGGGCGGGAACATATCATCGTGGTAGTGTTCCCAATGGCCGGACACTTTATATAGGTCTACTTTTGCCAGCGGCGGCGTGTAGACGTGCTGGTAGCCGGTTCGGCGTTCCTTATCCAGGATGTATTCTTCGAGAACCCGTCGCACAGTCGCGCCATGCGGCAGCCAGAGCGGCAGGCCGGCCCCGACCAGTTCATTGACCGTGAATAGTTCCAGTTCTTTACCGATGCGGCGGTGATCGCGCTTCTTGGCCTCTTCCAGCCGGTTGAGGTATTCGTCCAGCTCCTTTTTGCTAAAGAACGCAGTCCCGTAAATACGCTGCAACTGCGGATTTTTTTCGTTGCCTTTCCAGTAAGCGCCCGCAATCGAGAGCAGCTTAAAAGCTTTCAGCTTTTCCGTCGAGGGCACGTGCGGACCGCGGCAGAAATCAATGAAATCCGGTCCCAACGTGTACTCGGAAAAGATCTCGCCCGCGCGCTCCTCGATCAGCTCATGCTTCATCCAGTCATCGCGGTATTTTTCGAGGCCTTCTTCCTTGCGCGTCAGCTTGCGCTCAAAGGGAAGATTACGGGCCTGGATTTCACGCATTTTCGCTTCAATTTTTTCCAGGTCCTCAGGGGCGAACTTGGCGCCGCGTTGGAAATCGTAGTAGAAACCGGACTCGGTCGGAGGACCGATGCCAAGCTGCGTTTCCGGAAAGAGTTCGAGAACGGCAGCGGCCAGCAGGTGCGCTGTCGAATGGCGGTAAACGTGGAGAGCATCCGGGCTTTTGGGAGTCAGAATTTCCAGGGCGCTATCCGTCTCCAGCGGGCGCGTGAGATCGAACAGATCTCCATTCACGCGGGCCACAATCGCATCAGCAGCCAGTCGGGGGCTAATCGATTGGGCAATGTCAATCGGACGCGTGCCTGGCGGAAAGGACTGCCGGCTGCCGTCGGGCAGAGTGATCGTCAAACTATCCATGCCTTAGAGGGTTAAATTCGAGCGTAGCAAAGAAGGGCTTTCCCCCGAACATCAGGGATTAATTGCTAGACTGAAATTACTTCGTGAGCACCTCTTCCGTCACACTTGGTTTTGATGAATCGGCTCTGGTTGCGCGGGCTAAAAGCGGAGACATGGATGCGTTTTCAGAGCTGGTTACGCACTATGAGCGCCGAGTTTTCCGCATGGCCAAGCAGATTACTCAAAACGACGATGATGCCGAAGACGTGCTGCAGGAAACTTTTCTAAAGGCTTATACTCACCTCGACAATTTTCAAGGCAACTCCAAGTTTTATACCTGGCTTGTGCGGATCGCGGTCAATGAAGCTTTAATGAAGCTGCGCAAGCGGCGTTCTGACCGAACAGTTCCGCTGGATGAGCCGATCAACACCGGAGAGGACGAGATGATCCGGGAAATTGCCGTTTGGGATGAGAATCCGGAGGAAAGCTACTCACGCGAAGAGCTGGGCACGGTTCTAAACGAGGCGGTTCAAAGTTTGAAGCCAGCTTATCGCACCGTTTTTGTTCTTCGAGACATCGAAGAACTGTCAATCGAGGAGACGGCTGAGGCTTTGAATTTATCGATTTCGGCGGTGAAGAGTCGCCTTTTACGAGCGAGATTGCAGCTTCGGGAAAAATTGACCCGACAGTTCAAAAAAAAGGGGGATGACACGTTTGCTTACCTGTAAGCAGTTTTTGCAGGAACTGAACGAGTTTCTTGACGATCGGCTGGACCCGGCGGTACGGACCGAGTTGCAGCGGCACGTGGATGAATGCCCGAATTGCTGGGTGGTATGCGATACGACTCTGAAGACGATCAGAGTTTTTAAAGGCATGCAGCCGCAGTCTCTTCCTTCCGGCGTGCAATCGAGGTTGTGGGAGTACCTGAGCAAACATTGCGGGTGCAAGCGCAAGAACAAGACCGAAATTACGGAAGTGTAGCTCTCGCGATGGAGACAGACCGGCTCCATGCCATTTCCAAGGCGCTTTCAGATCCGACTCGATTTGAAATTCTGAAGCGTATTGCCGCTGATGAGGAAATTGCCTGCTCGGTGCTGAAGGAAGCTTTTCCCGTGACGCAAGCGACAATTTCCCACCACCTGCGTGAGTTGCAGGAAGCGGGCTGGATTGAGGTTCGAAGGCAGGCCAAGTACATACACATGAAACTGAACCATGCGGTTTGGAATGAGTATGTCCAAGCCTTAGCGACTCTTTTGCCGCGCCGCTCCGAAACGCGCTGAATCTTCTCATTTCGATGCTCATCATATTGATGGCTGTCTAATTGAAGCGGCTATAAGGAGATGAAATGGCAAGACTGAAGGACAAGGTTGCTGTTGTGACGGGCGCGTCGAAGGGCATTGGGGCCGCGATTGCGGAGAAGTTTGCTGAGGAGGGCGCATCGGTCGTTGTGAACTATGCGCGCAGCGCCAAAGAGGCGAACGAAGTCGTTGACCGTATTAAAGCGAAAGGCGGCAAGGCCGTTGCTGTGAAGGCTGATCTCAGTAAAGTTAGCGAAATTAAGCCGCTTTTTGAGAAGGCGCAGCAGGAGTTTGGACGAGTTGATATCGTCGTCAATAATGCGGGCGTTTATGAGTTCGCGCCTCTCGGCAGCATTACGGAAGAGCACTTTAATCGGCAATATGATTTGAACGTGAAAGGGCTACTTTTTGCCGCTCAGGAAGCTGCCAACCGGTTTGACGGCCAGGGT
>CAXUBB010000203.1:0-9383 GCA_964249105.1 uncultured Bryobacteraceae bacterium
CCTCCCGACGCGCGCGACTTTGCTGTGAGTGATAACTTTCAACTGCCCCAAGATGTAGACCTACTTGCAATCTATCCGCACGCGCATTACCTGGGCACCCGGCTCGAAGCCTATGCCACCCCGCCGGACGGAACACAAGAGTGCCTTATTCGCATTCCCCGATGGGACTTCAACTGGCAATCCGTGTATCGTTACCGCAAGCCGGTGTTCCTGCCCAAGGGCACAGTCGTTTCCATGCGGTTTCACTACCGGAACTCGACAGCGAAACGGGTCCAGGCGGGCAATCAGGCTACGGACGAAATGAGCCATCTGTGGTTACAGGTTCTGCCGCGCGGACAAGGCGATGGACGCCGCGCCTTGCAAGAAGCGTTGATGCGGCACTGGTTAGCCCAAGATCCCAACGATTTCGAAGCGCATCTCAATTTAGGAGCGCTGCTGCTTTCGCGTCTTGACGCCCAGGAAGCGGTTACGGAACTACGGGCAGCGATTAAGCTGGATCCGCAAAGGCCCGAAGCTCACGACATACTCGGCGCGGCGCTGCAAAATACCGGACAACTCGCAGCGGCCATTACGGAATTTCGGCTGGCGCTCAAAGCGCAACCGGATTATGCCAGCGCTCACTATAATCTAGCCTTGGCCTTGCTCAAAACTGGCCGGACGAAAGAAGCTCTTGCCCATCTGCAGCAAGTTGTTGCCGCTTACCCGACGAACGAACGTTTACAACAACAATACACAGAACTGATGAAGCTTCACGGCCAAGCTTCTATTCATTGAGGGCGTCTTTGCAAGAGCTATTGCTCATCCCCATCAGTTGCCGTGACGCTTCCCTTGTCAATAAACGGAATGCCGTGTTCCATCCAGTCCGGCTCAGGCGCGCCTTTCAAGTAATAATCAAAAAACTGCTGCAAGCGCAGGGTGTAGTCTTTCTGATTGGCCCGCCGCCGGAGGTTGTGCGGCTCGCCATTGTAGCTGAACAGATAAACTTCCTTGTTTAAGCGACGCAGGGCCAGGTAGTATTCGATGCCCTGATACCAGGGCACGGCATCATCGGCGTCATTATGAATCATGAGTAGCGGCGTCGTGACACGATCAGCCATAAAGATGGGAGAGTTCTCGATATAACGCAGCGGATATTGCCAGAGCGTTCCGCCAATGCGGCTTTGCGTCTGCTCATATTGAAACTGGCGGGGCAGCCCTGGCCCCCAACGGATACCGTCATAGGCGCTGATCATGTCAGCCACCGGAGCGCCGGGAGCGGCGGCGCGAAAACGATTGGTGCGCGTCACCATGTACGCGATCTGATAGCCGCCCCAACTATGTCCTTGAATGCCGATTGCTTTCTCATTGACGAAGCCACGATCAACCACTTCCTGCACGGCCGGCAGAACGCAATCCAGAGCGCTCTCGCCGGGATAGCCCACTTTGTAAGCAATATCCGGCTCCAAAACCAAGTAGCCGTTGCTGGCGTAATAGCTGGGACTGATCACGTTGGTCGGCTTTGGTTCGATGAAATTGTTCAAGTTTTGCGTCAGCCGCTCATAGATGTATACAAGGAGCGGATATTTTTTCCCCTTGTCGAAGTTCTCCGGCTTATACAGGGTGCCCTGCAAGGGAGTGCCATCGGCGCTCCTGAAATGAATTAACTCCGCTGTTCCCCAGGAGATGTTGTTCAACTGCGATCCCAAATTGGTCACTTTATTCAAGGCGGTGAAGCTTCCGTCCGTGACCTGCAAATCCGGGAACTCGCTGAAAGTGGACTCTGCGGTGACATACACCTCCGCATCACGAGCCTTGATCGGCGGCGCAAAGTTCTTCGCTGCCATGATGAGTTTCGTCGGAGGCGTCCTTGCATCCACAGTGGTCCGATAAAAACCGGTATCCCGCGTGTCCTGATTTTCGGCTCGCAACAGCACAGGCCTGGCGGGGTCCAGGAAACGGTCAGACGGGTCGTCCCGCTCGAAGCGAACAATCCGCAGAGCGAGGCGGTTCCTGCTCCCAAACGACTGAGTCAAATTGACCGGCGAACCGCCATCGACCGGCAAGCGCCAGAGATCATAATTGTCGTTCACCAGGGCATAATGGCCGTCCTTTGTCCAAATCGCCGGACCTACTGCGGGCGGCTTTCCCGGCTCATCATACAGTTCGCGGCCAAAGTTGGCTCCGAGTTGCCCAGTCAGATTTCGCAAGCCGCCATCGGGCGCGGAGAGCAGCATCCAGTCCTTGCCGTCGAAATAGATGGCGTGCCGCGAATCCGGCGACCAGGCGACGCGGCCAGGACGCTTCCTAACAACCAACTTCTTATTTCCCGTGCTCGTATCGATCAAGTAAGTATCTTCGAAGCGCTGATCGTACTCCTCCATCTTGCGGTACTCGCGATCATCGCCGCCAAGGGCGTACAGTCCATCTTCGGAGGACGCTACCTCGTACAGGGCCGGGCTGCCTAGCTGAACGAATTTTTTGCTGGTCAGGTCATACACGGCGCGATAGCTGCGGGAGCGTTCCACAGCGGCGCGCACCTTTTGCATCGGCTGAATATGGTCATCCTTCCAGGACCAGAGATCCACGGAGACGCGCTCGTCAGCGGGCCGGTTATCGGGCGGAGTGGGCGGCGCTGGTTTCGGCGCGGTTCCAAAGAAGATGCGCTGCGCGCCTTTCGCAATACTGATATTTGCCTTGTCGGAGATGATCCAATCCTGCGGAAAACCGGGAGTTTGCGCCGAAACAATCTCTGTGGCTGTCGGCGTCTTGCAGTCCCAGGTATAGAGCTTAAAGAAAGGCTGACGAGAAGACGCGCCCTCGTGATCGCTCACAAAGACAAGCCGCGTTTGCTCCTCATCCCAGGCAAGTTTTTCGTACTTGCCCTTGCCGCTGAGCAAGGCAGCGGGTTCAGCGGTGTTATCTGGGCGCAGAAAATAGACACCGCTCCCTTCGGGCTTCTTTGCAGCTACGGCGTATACGAGGAGAGATCCGTTTTTGGTCAGGGTGTATTCGCCGACATCAGGAAGGCGGCGCTCCGTTTCCGCCTTTAGATTACGCAGGACCAGATCCCCGGCCTGTGTTTTTGCGGAACGCGGCGATTGGTTTGCACTCGAACCGGCGCTCTCCGTCGTTGGTTCCGGCGGCTCCGCAGACTTATCCGGCAAACCTTTCTCAGGGGTTTGCAGATAGGCAAGGTACCCGGCGCTTTTGGTCGGCAACTGAAAATTGGCGACTCGTGGCGTTCGAGAAACAGCCTCATTATTCAGGTTGATGATAACGAGTTCTCCTTTCGGCATGTCTTCCGGCTTGCGTTTTTCGCGCTTTGCTTTTTCCACATCGGCATGGGTAGGGAAGGACAAAAATACCGCTCGCTGATTGTCTGATGAAAATTTAATGGCGATGCCGGGAGGAGGCGGGGGTGTTTCTTCGGTCTGTGCCGCGTAATTCGGACGAGGCGGAGGCAGCAGCTCGCCTGCGGGCTGCCGGATTTCTTTACCGGTCTTTAGATCCCGAACGACAATTTCACCGTCGCCCTGCTGCGGAAAAACGGCATACGCCAAATAGTGGCCATCCGCCGATAGCTGCTGGTTCTGGATATGACGCCAGTGATCGTAATCACTGTGGTTCAGCGGGCGCTTGTCGGCCAGTATCGGCCAAACTAAGGCAAGTAGAGCAACGAAAACTCTGCGCGGCATGGGTTTTAAGCATTGTAGCGGGTTGCGCGCTTAGAGCGGTGATTTCCGGATGTGTTATTTCGCAAACTGCTCCAGCATCATGAGCATTCCGTCTAATGCTCCTAGCGCGTCGAACCGTCGAGCATATCCTCGTTACCGGAGATATACTGAGCTTGTGCTGGGGTGTGGCCGAGAGCGATGCAAATTACTAAAATCAGAGAGCACGCTACCGACTTGCTAAACCGGCTTGCTGCAGGTCAGCTTGCTGCAGTGATTCATCTGCTTGAGGTTATGACTGATCCCGTGGCGCGAGCGGTAATTTCTACTCCGCTGGACAATGAGCTGGTAACAGAGGAAGACCGCCGCCGCTTTCGTGAAGGACAGGAACGGTTTGCGCAACAGGGTGGTAGCGGTACTGCGATGGCAGAAGTGCTGGCTGAATTTGGATGGAAGCCGGAAGACTTCTCCTCCAGTCGGTAATGCCGACTTATCAAATTGCCTGGCTTGATGAAGCAAAAGCCGATGTTCGCGCCCTGGATCGGCCAACGGCTATGCGCATCTTTGGTGTACGACACCGCTCAGAAGTTTACCGTTAATAAGTAAATGAATGGAGGCGCGTGACTTATCGCAAAAAGATTAGACGTATTCAGGCTTGTAGGTCATGGCTTCTTCGAGCGTGACGCGGCGTTTCTCGCGATAGGCGATGTTCGCCATGATAACCGCGACGGCGGATTTGTAGCCGATCTCGACCGGCGCGTTGGGTTGCTTGCGGGTGCGCATGCAATCAAAAAAATTGGCCATATGATTTTGATTCTTGTTCTGGCCGACTAACTCGTCGCCGTTGGGATTGGTGATTTTTTCAGGGTAGTAGTGGGTCTCTTCCTTCGATTTTCCAGTCACCATGTCAGTGGAGCCCCACAAGTGCTGCACCGAGCCGCTGCGACCGAGCAGACGTTCGCCCAATCCGAAATGGTTGTTGCCGAAGGTGGATTGCCAGGTGATGACTTTCTCGGGGTATTCGAGCGTGACGGCGAGGGTATCAGGCACCTCGCGCCCATCGTTTTCGAGGAAAACGCCGCCGGACATGTTAGCGGCGGAGGGCAGGTCCAGATCCAGCGCGGAGATGATCCAGGCAATTTGATGCACCATATTTTCGGTCAGGTTGCCTTTGGAATACTCCCAGAAAAGACGCCAGTTGATGAATTCGTTGGCGTTGAACGGCTTCTTCGGGCGATTCGCCAGAAACAAGTTCCAATCGACGTGCTCCGGGTTGCAGTCAGCGGGGATGCGGCGGACCCATTGGCCTTCGCCCACGCGGGAATTACGGCTCATCCAGGATTCCACTTGCGTGACTTTGCCCAGTTTGCCTTCGCTGACCCATTGCCTGACGTCGGCCAGGGAACCGGAGCTTTCATGCTGAAGACCGATTTGAATGACCCGGTCCGAGTTCCGGGCGGCTTCGCGGCATTGCACAGCTTCCGGGATGGACCAGGTCATGGTCTTTTCGCTGTACAGGTCCTTGCCTGCTTTGAGCGTGTCCAGGAAGTGGACCACGTGCAGGAAGAGGGGCGTGGCGACGATCACGCCGTCGATGTCCTGGCGGTCGAGAAGCTTGCGGTAATCGGTGTAGGCTTCCACTTTGGGAACGAGCTTGGCGCGGACCTCGTCATGGCGGCGGGTGTAGATGTCGGCCATAGCGACACACTCCACGTTGGGGACAGCGATGGCCTCTTTCAGGTCTTCCTGACCGCGTGCGCCCGCTCCGATGATGCCGATGCGGATACGGTCGTTGGCGCCGATGGCGCGGGCCGTGGCGAGTCTGGTTCCCAAAGAGGCAGCCACTGCAGCTCCGGCGGTTTGGGCGAGGAAATTTCGGCGGTTTACTTGATTTTGCATAGGAACGGTCTCCTCAGGAGGTAAGCGCGCCGGCTTCCTGGAGGCATTTTTTCATGCCGGCGAAACTGATGTCGGTTGAAGCTTCGGGAGTTCCCGCGCCGCGCCAATGGGTTTCGAGGCTCACGGCGTAGCGATAACCGTCGTTCTTGAGGGCGCGGAACTGGCCAGTCCAATCCACAAGTCCCTGCCCTACAGGCGCCCATTTATATTTGCCGTCGGGCTCGCGCGTGGCGCTTTTCACATGGCAATGGCCGATGCGGTTTTTGGGAAGCAGAGCATAGCCGTCAGGATAGGAACGTTCCTCGCCCGCAGCGACGGCGTTGCCGGGGTCCCAGTTGAGCAGGAACGCGGAAGTTCCGACGGCAGCCAGCACCTTCGCGGCTTCCGGAGCCGTGGCGGTGTTGCAGGCCATTTCGTTTTCAAGCACCAGGAGCAGGTTTTGCTTCGCTACCCTCTCGGCGGCACGGCGGAGGACGGAGTTGATCTCGGCGCGGTAAGGCGCTTGATCCTCGAGACGCCAGAAATCGAAGCAGCGAATTCGCTCCGTGTTGAAGCTTTTGGCGAGGCGAATGGACCGGTCCAACACTTCGTCCTGCTGATCGAAGCCGAAGCGAGCCTTGAACTCATCGTGCTTGGGACTGAACTTCGAGAGCGGCGCGCCTTTCCAGTCGACCTTGTATAGAGGACTGGCGATATCGGTGACGCGCAGATTGTATTTATCAATCGTGCGTTTGGCTTCGGCCAGTTCGTTGTCGTCGAGCGTCAGGATATTTTTATTCCAGAAGCTGCGCAATTCCACCCAGCCGAGGCCGAACTCGTCGGCGATGACATGGCAGCAGTGATCCAGGTCCTGTGAAATTTCGTCGTTGATGACAGCGATACGGAAGGGAGAGTTCCCAATCGCGGCGGCAAGAGCAGGCAGGGCGGAGAAAAAACTGGCGGAAGCGAAAAATTCACGGCGCGTGGGACGATTCATTCGTTTTCTCGCTGTCTATATTGTCACACTTCAGGTTCTTCTTTTAGTACTTCCAAACTAATTCGGTTCCCTTAGTTACAAAAGTTCAATATAATGACCGACAGTTAGGTTTCAGGTCCGAGGAAAGGGTCTTATGAGAGTTCTCCGTCTGGCGGGTGCCCTGTGTGCGCTCGCTTTTATTACTCAGGTATGTGGTTTCGCGCAGGCGGTTACGGGCACAGTTTTAGGAACTGTGACGGATGCCAGCGGCGCGGTGGTGGCAAATGCGCAGATTACGCTCACCGAGGTCAACACGGGAGTTTCCCGTACTTCAGAAACAAATACCAGCGGCAACTATACGTTTCCTGATGTTCCGGAAGGCAATTATTCCGTTACGGTGTCGGCTCCCGGTTTCCGCCGTGAGGTTCGCCAAAACATCAGCGTAGCCGTGAATACCAGCACCCGCGTGGATTCACAATTGCAGCCGGGCGAGTTGAATCAGCAAATTGAAGTCACGGCGGCTCCGCCTCCCTTGCAGACAGATCGTGCCGACACATCGGTGAGCCTGACGGTGGCGCAAACAGCAAATCTGCCGACCGGCACAAACCGGAATTTTCAAGGTTTGCTCAATTTAGTGCCGGGTACGACTCGCGCTTCGTTTCAGCACTCCCAGTTTTTTAATGCCCAAAGCTCTCTGCAAACCGAGACAAACGGCCAGATGCGAATGGGCAACAACTATCAGATTGAAGGCATTGACGACAATGAGCGCACCGGCTTGCTGCAGATTCTGGTTCCGCCGATCGAAGCCATTCAGACCGTGGATGCCTCCACCAGCAATTTCGAAGCAGAACTGGGACGCGCCAGCGGAGCGGTAGTGAACGTCATCCTCAAGTCTGGAACGAATCAGGTCCACGGCGCCGCGTATGAATTTTTGCAGAATAGCGAGTTCAATGCGCGCAGCTTTTTCAACCCTGGCGTTGGACATCTGGTTTACAACTACTTCGGCGGCAATGTCGGCGGCCCCGTCATCAAGAATAAGCTGTTTTACTTCGGGGATATTCTGCGCGTAACAGACCATGAAGCGAACACGAACTTGCTCACCATTCCGACCCCTACCCAGATTGCAGGCAATCTGAGCGCGTCAACGACCGCCATCTACGATCCAGCCACCGGCAACCCGGACGGCAGCGGACGCACGGCATTTCCCGGCAATGTGATCCCGGCGAACCGAATTAATCCGATCTCGCGCTCTTTGCTGGCCTTGCTTCCTACTCCCAACGTCGCCAGCACGAGCGGAACCAATAACTATTTCGGGCTTCTGCCTTACCACAAAGACACGACCTATTACGATGTGAAGGTCGATTACGTTCCCACGGAAAAAGATCGCCTCAGCGTGCGTTTAAGCTATCAGCGTCCCGATGTGTTCCAAGCGCCGGTTTTCGGATTAGCCGGAGGACCGGGCGGAGTCAGCACCGCCTTTGAAGGAACCTCCGTGCAGCGGACCTATAGCGGCGGAATCAACTATGATCGTGTTTTCTCGCCTACCCTGGTAGCGGAGTTTCGAGCGGGCGTCGCTTACTACAACAACCTGGCGACGCAGGCGGATTACGGCACGAACCAATCGACGGCGCTGGGCATTCCCGGCATCAACCTGAATCCAATCACCAGCGGCATTGTCGGCGTTGACATCGGTTCTTTTTACTCCAGTCCGATTATTGGTTATTCGCCTTCCCTGCCCTGGACGCGCGCGGAAGCGAATATTGACTTAGTGAATACGTGGACCAAGATCCTGGGCAATCACACAATCAAATGGGGAGGCGATTTCCGGCGCGTGCGCGATGCTCTCCTGCAGGAACAGACTTATAGCCCCAGAGGCTTGTATTCCTTTGCGTCGGGGCAAACGGCGCTTAAAAATGCAAACGGCAATGCCTCCGTCACCAGCTATTACAACAATTTCGCCAGCTTTCTTCTGGATGTGCCGAACCAGGCGGGCCGCGATCTTGCTACCTACTTCCCGTCCTTGCGCGCTTGGCAACTCTTTGCCTTCGTGCAGGACAAGTGGGTGGTAACTCCAAAGCTGACCGTCGATCTCGGGTTACGCTGGGAGTTCTATCCGCCATTCCACCCGCAATTCAATGGCGGTTTTTCGAATTACAATCCGGTCAACAATACGCTGGAAATCGCAGGCGTGGGCGGCGTGCCGCAAGATTTGGGAGTTCAGACGCGCTACAAATATTTCGCTCCGCGCCTCGGCCTGGCTTACCGAGTGACCGACACCACGGTAGTCCGCGCCGGCTTTGGAATCAGCTACACTCCCTTTCCGGACAACAGCTACGCTTATAACTACCCGGTCCGGGCCAACAATGTTTATACGGCGCCAAACTCATTCGTTCCCGCCGTCCTCTACACCGGACAGACCGCCACCTTCCAGAACGGTTTTCCCGCGTCGGTCAATCCGCCTATTCCATCCAACGGCATCATTACGAATCCGACCTTGACGCAGCAGTACAACGTGGTTAATCCGGGCTTCAAGAATCCTTATGTCGAGTCCTGGAATCTCGCGGTTCAACAGGCTCTTCCCTGGAAATTTGTTCTTGACGCGGCGTATGTCGCCAATCACGGCGTGGATTCCGTAGTGAATTACAACCTGAACGCCGGATTCATACCCGGCGCGGGCGTGAACGGGCGGCCGCTTTACGCCCTTTTCAAGCGCGCGGCGGATACCAATGTTTTGTTCGCTCCCTTTTCCACCTCCTATAATTCTTTGCAGATTAAGTTTGATCGCCGCTTCTCCGATCTCAATATCACAACAGCTTACACTTTCGGCAAGGGACTGGGATTTCAGGGTGGAGATGACGGTGGCCTTGACTTTTACGTGA
>CAXUBB010000204.1:0-7007 GCA_964249105.1 uncultured Bryobacteraceae bacterium
TGCAATTTGCTGTCAAACTTAGCCAAACCAGTTTTATCAGTCAGCTCAACAGTGCGCGTTCAATCAGAGCCATCAATTTATTCTGGACTGTTCATAATTAAAAAAGGAGTAAAGCGGAGATGGCAGCAGTCACAAGCACGCCCCTCATATCGATCGAAGAATACGTTGCTCGATTCGTAGAAGGCGGCGAGAAGCCGACCTGTGAATACATTGATGGCGAACTTCGCCCAAAGCCGATGGCAACCAGAGAACATAGCCAAGTACAAGCGAACATAATGTTCAATATTCGACAGAAGAATGGAGAACAGTTCGCAGCCTTGCCTGAACTAACAACCCGACTGCGCGAAGCGAAATTTTATGTGCCGGATCTTGCGGTCGAAGATACAGCGCATCCCATTGAAGGCCGGTATCCTGGTCCCAAAGATCCTGTCTTCTTGTGTGTCGAAATCAAGTCACCGGACGATCGCATTGGAAAACTGTTCGGCAAGTGCGAGGAGTATCACACGTGGGGAGTTCGGCATTGTTGGATCATTGACCCCGAGCGTAAAGTTGCCTGGGAGTATACTCCTGATGACCCGGAGCCGCGCAAAGCCGATGCAGCGTTGAGCGCGGGACCGATTCGAATCCCGTTAACAGAAGTTTTCCGGCGCGTTTAACGTCACAATCAGGCTGCAATGCAGGCAATACTCACCGGCTTGGTCCAAGTCTTATAAAGTTTGATAAAAGATTAAATATCCAAGTTTTCAATAATTACGGCGGAAACGGTGCCCGGTTCACACATCTGCTCCCTGGTGAAGTGGAGCGTCTGAGTGTTTTCTCCAAATCCAAATTGGATGGAAACGCCGCGAGCAGTAGCACGCGCCTCGGCGGTGTAGCCGTCCTTTCCGAGCGCAACAAGACCTGATTCGATTTCAGACAGCAATGGGGCATTGGCTCCCCAAATAGTGTTCGACATATGAGCCATACCATTTTGATAAGGATCAAACAGTATTTGACTCGTTCAAAAATTCGTTTCTCTGTTCTGCTTAATGAAATCAATTATGTAATTTAAGCGACAACGAAAAAATTGCGAAGATTGTTGAATCCAATCGAACTTCAATATCTTCAGATGAGTATTTAAGTTATGAGGGAATTCAGCATTACGCAAGCTGGAGGCTTTGCCTTTTTGCTTGCAACTTTCGCCCTTTCTGGCTGCCAATCTTCGTCAAAGGCGCAGAACCAGATGGCGTTTCCTCCGGCGTTGGTCTCCGTGGTTGAGGTTCAGGCGCAGGATGTGCCTCTTTACGGAGAGTATGCGGCGCAAACTTTTGCCCGCGACATGGTCGAAGTCCGAGGACGCGTAGATGGCTATATAGAGAAAAGATTATTTCAAGTAGGCTCGGATGTGCGCGCTGGTCAAACCTTGTATATCCTGGACCGGCGCCCTTACGCCGCCGACGTTCAGAAGGCCAAGGGCGATGTGGCCCAAAGCGAAGCGAATTTGGAATTCGCCAAGAAACAAGTGGCCCTCATTCAGGCGCAAGCGAATTTGGCGCAAGCAAAAGCCAATTTAGTGAAAGCGCAGCAGGACGTAGACCGCCTGCAGCCGCTCGTTAAAGACGAAGCCGCCGCGAAGCAAGACCTTGATAACGCGCTGGCCGCGCTTGAAGTTAATAAGGCAAATGTTGCCGCGCTGACGGCCAGCGTCGACCAGACCCGCCTGCAAACGCGCACCAGCATCGATTCGTCAGCGGCTCAGGTTGAATCGAACAAGGCTCTCCTTCGTACCGCCGAATTAAACCTTGGCTACGCGACCATTGAAGCTCCTGTCGCGGGGCGTATCGGCGATAGTCTTATTGAAGTCGGAGGACTTGTTTCTAAAACTTCCTCAACGCCTTTGACAACGATTGTGCCGCTCGATCCTATCTGGGTGAGATTCAAAGTGAGTGAGGCCGAGTATCTCGATTATCAGAACTCGAAAGCGCGTCAGCAAAACATAAATGCGCCCATTCAATTAGTCCTGGCAAATGGATCGACCTTTCCTTACAAAGGCCAGATTCGAAACACAGTGAATCAGGTTGATCTGAAAACAGGCACGCTCGAGATTCAGGGCACTTTTCCGAATCCGAAGCATGAAATTCTTCCTGGTCAATTCGGTCGTATCCGCCTACGGACGCAGGAAGCGAAAAACGTGATCCTTGTGCCGCAGCGCGCCGTCCAGGAGTTGCAAAGCATGCAATCTGTTTTTACGGTCGGCCCCGACAACAAGGCTCAGGCACGCAACATCGTGACGGGCGACCGGGTCGGAGACAACTGGATTGTTACGGAAGGATTAAAGCCCGGCGACAAAGTGATCGTCGAGGGCGTGCAGAAAGTTCGTCCCGGCGCTCCGGTCCAGCCCAGTCCCTATAAAGCCCCGGTGACCGCCGCGAATGGGCAGACGCGAGGTTAGCCATGGCGCGATTCTTTATTGACCGTCCTGTTTTCGCGATTGTGATTGCCATCGTGATCATAATTCTCGGCTCCGTTGTGATTCCGACGCTGCCTATTGCGACCTATCCGGAAGTGGTGCCGCCCGTTGTGCAGATTACTGCCGTGTACCAGGGCGGCAATGCCACAGACTTGGAGCGGACCGTCTCTCAACCCATTGAGCAACAACTGACTGGACTCGATGGCATGCTCTATTACTTTGCGCGCGCCTCGAACAACGGCACTCTTACCATTGATGTCACTTTTGAACTGGGAACCGATCCCGACATTGCTACCGTCAAAGTGCAAAACAAAGTCAGCGTGGCGCTGCCGCTCCTGCCGCCTGAAGTACAGCGCGTCGGCGTAACAACGAAAAAAGTCTCGTCTTCATTCCTGCTGTTTATCGCGCTGACCTCTCCCGATAACCGTTATGACTCGCTGTTTTTGAACAATTACGCGACCATCAACCTCGTTGACAAAATCGGAAGTCTGCCTGGCGTAGGCAACGCCGTTCTCGGTGGCCAGCAGAACTACAGCATGCGCGTCTGGGTCGATCCGGACAAAATGGCAAAGCTGCAACTGACCGCCACTGACGTTAACAACGCCATTCAGGCGCAGAACCGGCAGAATCCCGCGGGCTCGCTAGGGCAACCTCCTATTCCCAAAGGCTCCGATTATCAATATCCCGTAAATGCTTCCGGCCGTTTGCTCACCGCGCAACAGTTTGGCGACATCATCGTCAGAGCGCAGCCGGACGGATCACTCCTGCGCGTGCGCGATGTAGGCCATGTCGATCTTGGAGCACAGGATTACGGCAGCTTCACCTACTGGAACCGCCGTGAGGCGGGCTTTATTATCGTCTATCTCTCCCCCGGCGCGAACGCTGTTGAAACTCAGCGGCAAATCGTGAATTTTATGGAACAAGCGAAGCAAGCGTTCCCTGCCGGACTCCAGTACGCTATTCCCTACGATTCAACCCGCTTCGTAACATCATCCATCCGCGAAGTGCTCCAGACGCTTTTTGAAGCCATTCTGCTGGTTATCGTGGTGGTCTTCGTTTTTCTTCAGAACTGGCGCGCCACGCTGATCCCGCTGCTCACGGTTCCCGTTGCGGTCATCGGCACGTTTGCTTTGTTCCCCGCCTTGGGCTTCTCCATCAACACCACCAGTTTGTTCGGCTTGGTCCTGGCGATCGGAATCGTAGTGGATGATGCCATTGTCGTCGTGGAAGCGGTTCAACTTAACATTGATCGCGGCATGAACCCGCGTGATGCCACCATTCACGCTCTCGATGAGGTTTCAGGCCCGGTTATCGCGATTGCCTGTATCTTGGCCGCCGTTTTTATCCCTGTCGCTTTTCTGGGCGGAATCAGCGGGCAGATCTACCGTCAATTTGCCTTGACCATTGCGTCATCGGTTCTGATATCGGCCTTCAGTGCCCTCTCGCTAAGTCCCGCTCTTTGCACTCTTCTTTTGAGACCCAAGAGCAAGTCCAAAGGATTGCTCGCCAAATTGTTTAGCGGTTTCAACAAAGGTTTCGAGTGGACCACCAACCGCTATCTTTTCGGCGTTCGCGGGCTGATCCGCAAAACCGTGCTGGCGCTTGTCGCTCTCGGAGCCGTTTACATTGGCACCGGCGCTCTCTTCAAAATTCTGCCCGGCGGCTTCCTGCCTGATGAAGATCAGGGCGTATTTATCTCCTCGGTTCGCCTCCCTGATGGAGCCTCGCTTGCAAGAAACCTAGCCACCAGCAGGCAAGTCGAAGACGTCCTGAAAAGCACTCCCGGCATACACGACATGTCCGTGATCGGCGGATTGGATATTCCAACCGCCACGAACAATTCGAACGTGACCACTGTGTTTGCCACTTTGGACCCCTGGGATGATCGAAAAAGCAAGCAAACGCAATTTCAAAACATCCTGGCTTCCGTACAGGGGCGCTATTTCGGCATCAAGGACGGATTTATTTTCGCCTTTGGGCTCCCTCCGATTCTCGGTCTGGGTACCTCCGGTGGTTTTGAATTCATGCTGGAAGATCGCGCCGGCGGCAGTGTTGATCAGCTCGCGCAAGCTACCGACGAACTTGTGGCCGCTGCCAGTAAGCGGCCCGAGTTGCAGAACGTGATTAGCACATTCCGCAATTCGGTCCCTCAGTACAAAGTTGACCTCGATCGCGAGAAAGCCGAAACGCTTGGCATACCCGTTACCGATGTATACAACGCACTGCAAACCTTCCTGGGCGGTCTTTACGTTAACGACTTCAACCGCTTCGGACGTACCTGGCGCGTCTACCTCCAAGCCGACCCGGATTTTCGGCGGCAACCCTCCGACATCGATCGTTTTTATGTGCGCACAGGCCAAGGTGATATGGTCCCTCTCAGCACGCTGGTCCATACCCAGGCCGTTACCGGCCCGGATGTAATCTATCGTTATAATCGCTACCGCGCCGTCAAAATTCTCGGTAGCGCTGCTCCGGGTTACAGTTCCGGGCAAGCCGCCGCCGCCATGGAGGATTTGGCGAAACAGCTTCCGAACGGCTTCGGCTATGAATGGACCGGCACTGTGTACCAGGAAAAATTGTCTCAAGGCAAGGAAGGCTATACTTTTGGACTTGCCGCCGTTCTTGTCTTCTTGTTTCTTGCTGCTCTGTATGAAAGCTGGTCAACGCCTTTCTCCGTCATCATGGCTGTCCCGCTTGGCATCTTTGGCGCCCTGCTTGGCATCTTTTCACGCAGCTACGCTTATGACGTTTACACGCAGATCGGCATTGTCACACTCATCGGACTTGCCGCTAAGAACGCAATTCTGATTGTGGAGTTCGCCAAGTTGCGCCAGGAAGAAGGTAAATCCATTGAGGATGCCGCTATTACGGCGGCGCAGCTCCGGCTCCGGCCCATTCTGATGACTTCCTTTGCGTTTATTCTGGGTGTCGTTCCGTTGATTATCGCCACCGGAGCAGGCGCGGGTGCGCGGCGGGCGCTCGGCACCACTGTTTTCAGCGGCATGATCGCGGCGACCATTCTTGCTGTGTTCATCGTTCCTGCTCTTTATGTAGTGGTGAACCGTATTGCTTCCCGCCGCAAGGCTTCCGCTAAGGTCTCCGCTTCTCCTGAACCCGTACCTGTCGGAGGTGGCGATTAAATGCGTGCCGCTCTTACTGCGCTCGCGCTGCTTTGCTTAACAAGCTGCGCGGTAGGACCTAATTACAAACGTCCGAAGATCCAGTCGCCTGCGCAATACCGGCAGCCGGTACCCGTGACCGAGCCTGTCAGCAAAGCATCGCTGGCCGATCTTTCCTGGACAAACCTGTTCGGCGATGAAGTCATCACGAATCTGGTGAGAACCGCGCTGCGCCAGAGCAATAATCTTGAGGCCGCTACTGAGCGCGTCCTGCAGGCCCGTGCGCAGCTTGGCGTTGTTCGCTCCCAGCTTGCGCCTCAAATAACGGCGTCCGGCGGATTCGCCGCGACCCGCACCTCCAGCGTCGGATCTTTCAACTTTATTCCGCCCGGCAGCAATCTTGCGGTCAGCTACACGCAGGCGGGTTTCAATCTAGCTTGGGAGATCGATGTCTGGGGTCGGCTCCGCCGCTTGACCGAATCCGCGCGCGCGCAATTTCTGGCGCAGGAAGAAGCGCGTCATGCCGTGGTTTCCAGTCTGATTGCCGACGTGATCACCACATACTTAACCGTACGGGAACTGGATCTCGAGCTGGAGATTGCCCGTAAGACCAGGGATCTCGGCGAAAACGGTCTCCGGCTGACCAATCTTCGACAACAACGTGGCGTAGCTACTGGTCTTGATGTCCGTCAGGCTGAACAACTGCTCTATACCGCCACAGCGCAGATTGCAGCCACGGAACGAGCCATTGCTGAAGCTGAAAATCAGTTGAACGTCCTACTAGGCCAGAATCCAGGCGACGTTCCGCGCGGTAAACCCTTGGTTGAGTTAGGAGTTCCGGCGAAAGTGCCCGCCGGTCTTCCTTCCGATCTGCTGGAGCGCCGCCCTGACATCCGGCAAGCCGAACAAAATCTGATCGCCGCTAATGCTCAGATCGGCGCGGCGCGGGCGCTGTTCTTTCCCCAAATCTCCTTGACTGGACTTTTGGGAGTGCAAAGCCGTTCTCTCAGCAACTTGTTTACCGGTCCCGCCCGCAACGATAACATTGGACCTACCGGCGTGCTGCCCATCTTCAACGCCGGACAATTGCGTAACAATCTTCGTTTGACGGAGGCGCAACAGCGCGAAGCCGTGGCCACTTATCGCGGAACTATTCAGACTGCTTTCCAGGAAGTTTCCAGCGCGCTTGCCGATTACGAAAAAAACCGCGAACAGCGCAGCCAGGAAGAATTGTTGGTGAAAGCACTGCAAGATTCCAATCGTCTCTCGAATCTCCGTTACAAGGGAGGTCTTGACAGCTTTCTTCAGGTTCTCGATGCCGAGCGCAACGAGTTTTCGAGCGAACTAGTTTTGGCCCAGCTTCGTAAGAACGAATTGCTATCACTGGTCCAGCTCTATCGCGCCCTCGGCGGCGGCTGGCAAAATCCGTAGTCGCGCGC
>CAXUBB010000204.1:7107-9362 GCA_964249105.1 uncultured Bryobacteraceae bacterium
GCCCTTTGTAAATCTCCATGCCGGGCGAAAGCTCCTTTCGAGTTGCCCCATAGATTTTTCCGTTCCGCTTAGTTACTAAGTAGATTCACGATCAGCAAAGATCGGGACAAAATTATGGGCTTGTGAATGTGAGAAGCGCTAAAGATTGCTTCCCAAAGCCCCCTGATCACTGCACAATCCTGTTGCCAATCGGCTTTGTTGTAGAATACGCTTCCGCAATACAAAAATCGAGGGAGCAGCGGGTTTCACTGATTCGTTGCACAAACGCTGGTTTGGGCACTCCACGGTTATAAGATCTAATGTCAATTATGGTTGTACGTGAAACCAGTCCATCAATGCCCAACCTTCCGATTATCAAAGCTGCTGCAATCCGTGTCCTCTACGCGCTGCTGTTTATATACGCCGGCATCGCGGGTACCTACGCAGTCGTCACTTCGATCTCATCAATTATTGGGAATTTCAATCTCCGCAACCAGGTACAAGCGCCTTTTCAACTCTACGGCAATTTGCTCTTCAGTCCGTCAGCAGTAGCGACGCATGCCGGTATTGCTAAGGGCGACACCGTGCTCGCTATCAATCGGTTGCCTTTTACCGGAACAGCGCTGTGGCAGCGCATTCGCTGGTACGCTCGCCCAGGCGACACAGTTACTCTTCTGGTCCGAAAACAGAACGGGAACACGCTTACTGCGACGATTCCTCTTGAGGGCTATCCGAAAGGCTGGTCCGTTGAGGACCCGCCGGTCCGGACCACGCTGCCGGACCATACTCTTGTCCTGATAGCGGTGATCGTCGTTCCGCTCTTCTGCCTGGCGTTGGGCGTTTGGGTCGTTTTGGCCCGGCCCTTCGATCCGAATGCCTGGTTCATCCTCATTCTTCTGACCTATCCGCAATCGTTTAATCCCGGGGCGCTTCGCTGGTGGATTCCAGCCTGGCTGGGCCTTCGACTTTATTGGCACCTCGCGACTTGGTTCTTAACGCCGCCCGCTTTATTTCTTCTCGGCCTGCTTTTTCCAGAGCGATCGCGTCTGGATAAGCGACTTCCCTGGTTAAAGTGGCTGGTAATCACCTTCGCCGGAGCAAGCGTGATTGCCGCCTTCGTTTCGGAATACAACATTGGTACGACGTTTCGCTGCTGCCGCGCGTCGATACGATTGATCGAGTCCTGAACCCTATCTTCGCGTGGTCCAGCCTTCTCTATATCGCACTGTACTGGATTCTTCTGCTCGACAAGTTGCGAATTGCCTCTTCGCCGGACGCACGGCGCCGCCTCCAAGTCTTGCTGGCCGGCTCCGTTGTGGGTCTCGGCAGCGTTCTTCTGATCTGGGGATTACTGCCCTACTTGGGAATTGCCGACCCCAACCAGATCCGCTGGCTCGTCTTTCTAGCGATTGTTCTGATGCTCTTCTTTCCGCTCACGCTCGCCTATGTCGTGATCGTCCAGCGCGCTATGGACGTACCCATTCTGTTGCGCCTGGGCAGCCAGTACTTGCTGGCCAGTACAACGCTGAAAGTCTTCCGCATTGCCGGGATCGCGGCTCTGATCTGGTTGATCGCGGTTCCTCTTTTCACTCATCATCACGACCCGCTGACCGCTGCCTTCTGGGGCTCGGTGCTCCTGCTTTTCGGCTTTCTGTTCCTCAAGCGGAGGTCGCCTACCGACCTTCTGCAGCAGTGGATCGACCGTAAATTCTTTCGCGAAGCGTATGACGCCGAAGTGACGCTGAGTCAACTCGCCAAGACTGCGCAAACGATTTCGGAACCAGGGGAATTGATCCGGACGGTTTCGCACCGGATCTCGGATGTCCTGCATATCGCCCAGCTCACGGTGCTACTGCGCAGCAACGGCCGCTTCACACCTGCTTACGCGATCGGGCCGGAGCTTGTCACGCCGGTACGCATGCTCGACCAGGGCCGCTCATCGAAACCGATCTTCAATAGCGCTAACGACGGCCGCACGCCCGACCCGCAATCGCCGGAATTACTGCTTCCGCTGCCCGGACGTACGCAATTGTTAGGTGCGATGGCGCTCGGTCCGAAGCGCTCGGAAGAGCCGTACACGCCCTCCGACCTGCGTTTGCTCGAATCGGTGAGTGTACAGACAGGCCTAGGCCTCGAACTCAGCGAAGCGGCTGCGTCGCTGGCAACTGCGGCATTGGAACGCGCACACAACGCGCGTGAAATGGAGATTGCGCGCGAAGTGCAGGAGCGGCTGTTTCCGCAGCGTCTACCGGCGATCGAAGGCATCAGCCTTGCCG
>CAXUBB010000205.1:0-4953 GCA_964249105.1 uncultured Bryobacteraceae bacterium
TCGGTTCAAAGGCGGATTTCGTGGCAGTTCTGCAATGGCAGACGTCCGCGCGCGAGGCTCAAGCGGAATATGCAGGTTTGCATCTGGCAATGCCCATGGTGCTCGACAAAGATGGGCAGATGGGACTTGCTTTGGGCGTATACAGCACGCCGCAGGCTGTCCTGCTGAACAACGCGGGCCGGCTTTATTTCCGGGGAAATTATAATGCTTCACGCTATTGCGTCGATGAAACGAAGGAGTTCGCCAGATTAGCGTTGGCCGCGCTGGTTAACGGACGGCCCCTGCCTGCTTTTCCGCAGGGAGCGGTCATCGCCTATGGATGTCTGCTGCAAAGACCACGGGGAGCGCCGGAGGGAGGGGCTTTATGAACCCCATACAGCGTTTCAAGCGGTTTGCTTCCGAAGATTTCGGACTGCCCGCGGAAGCGGTCGCCCAGATTATGGGAAAGGTGTACCGCCGCGCCGACCGGCTGATGTTATGGTTTATTTTCGGCCACAACCTGCTGGCCCTTTTCCAAGCTTTCAGCTACCGCACTTGGGCCATCACAATTCCCGTCACGGTCGCGGCAGACGTCATGTTTACCAGTTGCATGCTGCTTGCGCCGCAAGCGCGGCTCACGCGCGTGATAGCGGGTCTTTCCTTGCAAATCTTTGTCGCTTTGCACATTTATCAATTGCATGGGCTTCCGGAGATGCACTTCTACTTTTTTACAGCGCAGACCATGATGATTATTTATGAGGATTGGCTGGCGACTTGGCCCGGCACTCTGGCGATCATTGCCCAGCACACTCTCTTTGCGTTGTTACAGAACTCCGGGTCGGCGGTTTACTTCTTTCCTGACTCCTACATCACCATCCGTAAGCTCTCTTTCCACTATGGAATCGCCTTAGTGCAAACCGCGCTTTGCTGTTACTGGGCTATCCTCAACCGACGTAATCGGCTGCGCTCTGAGGCTCAAAGGATCGAGATTGCTGATAGTCACGCCCGCATGGAAGAAACGCTGCGCCGCAGCCGGGAAACGGAATGCGCCTTGGCTCAACACGCCGTGGAGCTTGAGGCGGCGCGAATCAAAGCGGAAAACGCGGTACAGGCAAAAAGCGCGTTTCTCGCCAACACCAGCCACGAACTCCGCACCCCCCTGAACGGCGTTCTCAGCATGACCGAACTCCTTCTACAATCATCGCTCAGCGCCGAACAGCGGGAGTTTGCCGAAGTTATCAGAGACTCAGGCGATGTTCTATTAACGATTCTCAACGATGTTCTTGATCTATCCAAAATTGAAGCGGGCTGCCTGACGGTAGAACTGGTATGGGTTCGGCTTCGGGAATTTGTAGAGCAGATTGGGAGCTTGCTTGCTCCCAAAGCGGATGATAAAAACATCGAATTAATTGTGCGTGTGGACCCGTCAGCGCCTGATATAGTCAGGACCGACCCGACGCGCCTCCGGCAAGTCGTTCTAAATTTATTAAGTAATGCCATTAAATTCACTCAGGCGGGACATGTGCGGCTCAGCGTGGATCTCCTGGGCGAGTCAGACAACAATTGCTGCCTGCGGTTCTCCGTCTCTGATACTGGTATCGGCATACCGGCTAACAAACTAAGCGCTGTTTTTGACCGATTTACGCAAGCCGATGAGTCAACGACGCGGAACTTCGGCGGCACCGGCCTGGGATTGACTATCTCAAAAGGTTTAGTAGAACTGATGGGCGGCCAGTTAACGGTCGAGAGTCAAAGCGGGGTGGGATCACAATTTGAGTTCACTTTGAATCTGCCCGTTGAGGATCGAAGTTCCCGTAAAAACAGAGCTGAGCGATCTGGCGCGCTGGAGGGCAAACAAGTTCTTTTAGTATGCGCACGCGATGCTACCCGGTCTGTGCTGCTGGAAATGATAGAAAGCTGGGGCGCGCAAGCCCGCGCTGTCCGGCAATGGGTCGGCACAAAGGAAGAGCGGCACTGGGATGTCATTGTGGAGTACTGCGACCCTTGGCAAACAAATCAGCAAAAAGCATCCGCCGTTCTCCCTGATATTCCGCTCATTTCCCTGATGACCGGCGCGGGGCACCTCTCGTCCCAAGCTGAATATGAGTGTACATTGCTGCTTCCGGTGCAATCCGGGAAATTGTTTAAAGCCTTACGTGATGTCACCGCCGCAAGAAAGAACTGCAATTTATCCGATACAGCCCTACAGCCTGCGGCGCTGATAACAAAGGACTCTTTTTCTCCTCACATCCTGCTGGCCGAAGATAATCTCGTGAACCAGCGTGTCGCGCAAACCATGTTAGCGAGGCTGGGATACCAAGTAGACTTGGCGGCAAACGGCAAGCAGGCAGTGGAGAAGTGGAGTACCGGCGCATACGGGCTAATCCTGATGGACTGTCATATGCCCGAGATGGACGGCTTTGAAGCAACGGCCAAGATCCGCGCAACCGAGTCGAACCTGAAAAGACACCGCACTCCCATTGTTGCCGTTACCGCCAGCGCCATGCCGGAAGAGCGGGATCGTTGCTTTGAACTGGGCATGGATGATTTCGTTTCGAAACCGGTTTCTCTGGTTGCGCTGCAAACCGCTATCGAGAAGTGTATTCCCGATCCCGTTGCCTGATGTGCGAAGAATCCAATCACGGCAGGCGTACGTCTAATTAACGAGGGTTCAGGGGTACTAGACACCTTTGAGACCATTTGTACAAAGATTGTCTTCGTTAAGAAAACAATCTGAACAAAGCTGTTTTAAGCTAAAGGTGAAGGCGGGAGTGTGAATGCAGAAATTGCGATCTGGGCGGATTCTCTGACTCGCGTTTATCGCTCTGGCGGCGCGGAGGTCACTGTATTTAGAGAGCTTTCGCTTTGTGTGTCTTATCGTCAACGGGTGGCCATTATTGGCGAGTCGGGGGCTGGAAAATCCACGCTTCTGCACCTGTTAGGTGGCTTGGAGAAACCTGACGAAGGCAGGATTTTTTACCAGGATCGGGACATCCTCGAACTTGATCATGATAAGTTAGCCGCGTTTCGCAACTGTCAGATTGGATTCGTGTGGCAGAAACCCTCGCTACTTCCTGAGTTTACGGCGCTCGAAAATGTGATGATGCCGTTGCTGATTCGCGGCGTTCCTCCGGGTGCGGCAGCGGATGTAGCTAGGAACCGGCTTTTGGAGGTGGGCTTAAAAGATCGTGCTCTCCACCGCGGCGGCGAATTATCGGGCGGCGAGCAGCAGCGTGTGGCGCTAGCTCGCGCTCTGGCCGGCAAACCGGCGTTTCTATTAGCTGATGAGCCGACCGGCAGTTTGGACTTCCGCACGGGCGAAGCCATCATTGATTTATTGAACGGTCTGCATGCGGCGCACGGCCTTACATCGATTTTTGTTACCCATAATCTCGCTTTTGCGAGAAAATGTGATCAGGTCTGGGAGTTAAAGAAGGGCAACCTGCACGAATTAGCCGATAAGCAATGGCAGGGAGCTGGATTTATACAAGACGCAACCCGTCTTGGCGGTGGCACGTATGTTTGAACGATATACCGAGAAAGCTCGTCGCGTCATCTTCTTCGCAAGATACGAAGCGAGCCAGTTCGGAAGTCCTTATATTGAGACCGAGCACCTGTTGCTGGGCCTATTGCGCGAGGATAAGGCGCTGGCGAATCGTTTCTTGCGGTCCCATGCCGCTATTGAATCGATTCGCAAGCAGATTGAGGCGCACACGACCGTTCGTGAAAAGGTTTCGACTTCCGTCGATCTGCCTTTAAGCCACGAATGCAAGCGTGTGCTGGCCTATGGAGCCGAAGAAGCGGAGCGCTTGAGCCATAAGCATATTGGCACTGAGCATCTGCTGCTTGGTCTGCTGCGCGAAGAGAAAAGCTTTGCGGCGGAAATTCTCCACGAACGAGGACTCCGGCTTTCGGCGGTGCGCGAGGAGATTGCGCGCTCAGCTTCGGAGAAAACTTCCGCCAGTCGTCCCAAGGAAAGCTCCTTGCTGGCTGAGTTTAGCCGGGATCTGACGCAGGCAGCCGTGGATGGGATGCTTGATCCCCTCATTGGGCGCGACTCGGAAGTGGATCGCGTGGTGCAGATTCTGTGCCGCCGCACCAAGAACAATCCTGTTCTGATCGGTGAGCCGGGCGTCGGCAAAACGGCCATTGTGGAAGGCTTGGCGCAGCGCATTGCCGACGGCGATGTGCCGTCCTTTCTTTCCGACAAGCGTATTCTGGCTCTGGACCTGTCGCTGATCGTGGCCGGCACCAAGTATCGCGGCCAGTTTGAAGAGCGTTTGAAGACCATCATGAAAGAGCTGATGGAAAATCAAAACGCCATCATCTTTATTGATGAGTTGCACACGCTCGTGGGCGCCGGTTCCGCCGAAGGCTCGCTGGATGCCGCTAACATTCTGAAACCCGCGCTCTCCCGAGGAGAAATTCAGTGTATCGGTGCCACGACGCCCGCCGAATACCGCAAATCCATTGAGAAAGACCGCTCTCTGGAGCGCCGCTTCCAGGCCGTGAAGGTTCCGCCTCCCGCCGAAGGAGACGCGATCCGAATTCTATTCGGCATCAAGGAACGGTACGAGAAGTTCCACGCCGTGGCTTACACGGATGAAGCTATTGAGTCCGCCGTTTACACCTCCACGCGCTTTATTCCAGATCGTTTCCTGCCGGACAAGGCCATCGATCTGATCGACGAAGCGGGCGCTCGCGTCAAGCTCCGCCAGACGACGCTGCCGACCGAAGTGGCCGATATCCAGAAGCGCATCAAATTCATTGTGCATCGGATGGAGAACGCTATTGCCAACCATGAATTTGAGAAGGCGCGCTTCTATTCCGACGAGGAGCGTAAAGAGCGCGAAAACCTGCGCCAATTGCGGGAGAAATACAACCTGGACGACACCTCTACCGGCGTTGTCTCGAAAGACGATATTGAGGATGTGGTCGCTCGCTGGACCGGCGTGCCCATGACCTCTATTAAGG
>CAXUBB010000205.1:4963-9355 GCA_964249105.1 uncultured Bryobacteraceae bacterium
CGAAGAACAAATCAACAAACTTCTCCGTATTGAAGAAGAGCTTCACAAGCGCGTCATCAGCCAGGAGAAGGCGATCTCGGCCCTTTCCCGCGCCATCCGGCGCTCCCGTGCCGGTTTGAAATCGCCGAAGCGCCCGGCGGGTTCATTCCTGTTCTTGGGTCCCACCGGCGTCGGCAAAACCGAGGTAGCCCGCGCCTTGGCCGAGTTTCTGTTCGGCAGCGAAAAATCACTGATTCGCTTCGACATGTCGGAGTTCATGGAGAAGCATTCGATCTCGAAGCTGATCGGTTCGCCTCCAGGCTACGTCGGCTACGAGGAAGGCGGGCAGTTAACGGAGCGAGTCAAGCGCGCCCCGTACTCCATCATCCTTCTCGATGAAATCGAAAAAGCGCATCCGGATATCTATAACATCCTCCTGCAGGTGTTTGAGGATGGTCAGCTAACGGATGGTCTCGGCAACACGGTCGATTTTAAGAACACGATTATTATCATGACCTCAAATCTGGGAGCGCGTTTCCTGGATAAACGCGGTCAGATCGGCTTCTCGGCCTCCACCACGACAGGCATTCCGCCGAAAATCGAGGATCAGGTTCTAGGCGAGGTAAAGCGCGCTTTTAATCCTGAATTCCTGAATCGTCTGGACGAAGTGATCCTATTCACTTCGCTGATTGATGAGGATTTAATCAAGATCATTGACCTGCTGGTGGAACAGATCAACATGAATCTAGTCGCTAAGCAGCTTAAGATCAGGCTTGAGCCGGATGCGGCCAAGTATATCCTTGACAAAACCTGCGGCGATCGCAGCTACGGCGCTCGCCCCCTGCGCCGCGCATTGCAGAAGTACATTGAGGACCCGTTATCGGAAGCGCTCATTCAAGGCACTCTACCGCGTCCGGCGGAATTAGTGGTTTACCTCAATGAAAACGGCATCTATTGTCGTCAAGTCGGCGACCTGGAGGGACAACCTGTCCCTGCGGGCGGCATTGAAGAAACCGCGCCCATGACGGTCACGCCTCTCTACATGTTCTAAACAGAAGAACGAACCTATATGGGGGACATGTTTTCTTAACGGAAGCGTGTCCCCTTTTTATTTCCGGCAAACGGCGACCAGGCTGACATAAAACATCGTATCGTTCATCTTACAGGCGCAAACCCGTCCGGATTCAATCTGCGAAAAGTGGGGACGAAGAGCGGATTCCAGGCTCGTCTGGTTGAAAAAATTAACATGCGTGCCTTCCAGCAAATGCCAGGGCAGCAAGCGATGGCGGGAGCCTAACGGAATTCCGCCAGCATCGGGGACAGTGATAAGGACGTTTTCAGAGGCAAGTCTTGCCAGTTCCTTGATAGCTCCCTGGTAATCGGGGATATGTTCCAGAACTTCCGAGCAAAACACGGATTGAAAACTTCCGGTGGGAAAAGGCGAAGGGAAGCTCCCGTCATAGAAAGTGATCGAACGAGCCAGTTCCGGCGAGATGAACGGAACAAATGGGGCGCTTTCCAGTTCCAGACCTTGAATTTCGATATGGCAAGATTTCAACCCTGCGATTAGCGCTCCGGCTCCGCAACCGAAGTCCAGCATGGGAAGAGGGAGCTTTCTTGCCAGCTCAAGCACATCCGGATGAACTTGGCTGTTCGGCGGACCCGAACCATAGATCTCCTCACGATGATACACATGGTCAGAATTAAATAATGCGCGATAGTCCGGCGATTGGAACTGAAAAGGACCATTCAACTTCAAGTCCGGACAACGATTGAGCACAAGAGAAATAGATCGAAATTCCCGAGAGCAAAGCCGCTCAGGAAGGAGGTACTCCAGTACGACTCCCGGTTGAAAGCCGGACAGCGATCCGCCGTTTTGAACGATATCCGGTCGTGGAACGCGGTAGTAATGCAAGAACGGCACCTGATGTTCGTCAACATAGATAGCCGGGATAAACTCCGAACGCACTTCGCCCTTCAGCCATCCGACAACTCGGAATAATCCGCTAGCGTCAATCTCGAGTTTGTCGTAAACTCCATCCGGCAAAATCTGATCCAATGAATAGGAGGAACCCCTTTCAACTTGGTTGGTGGGCTTCAAAAATTTTCGCAAACGATGCCGTATTTGCCGCACGAATTCGTTCCTAGATTAACGTTTCTCCTCCAGGCAAAATCTTTATTCCAAAACTTGAAATTCGATCGTGCGAGCGCTCATCTCGTTATCCCTGCGCACCTCAACATAGACGCTCCACGCTCCGGAGTTGGGGAACACAGGCTTGGCAATATAAGCGCCTGGATTGACGCCCGTAGCTTGAAAGACTTTCACATGAGCGCCTTCCTTGGTCTCGATTTGCAACGTTACTTTAGCATTGGGCACAGGCTGATGGCGCGCGTCCCGAACCGTAATAGCAAAGGGAACCTCCACCCCGGTCTGCAACTTCGCTGTCGGCTCAAACCGAATATCGAAGTTTCCCTCGCGCTCTTGCGCCAGGAGCAGGCCGAAGGCGCACAGCAATACAACAAGAACTTTCACGCCCTTATTCTACAGCGGCATTGAAATGCTGCATCGTTCAAAGTAATAAGAGATACTCAAAGTACTGTGGCAGGGAGCGACATTTCGAAGATCATAGTATCTCCCGCCGATGCGTTCGAGACTCTGTGTCACCTTACAGCAGTTCCTAAAAGGGTTGTGAAGAAGGATTCAACCAGAACAGCGATTCGACGGACGCGCTCTTCTGTTTGAAGTGCTTGACCTACCATTTGGTTTTCCAACTTCTCAATAACGGTTAGCGATGCAAATTCGCTTTTCAGTTCCTGCAGAGTGGTCTTATGACAGAGATCAACAACGTCCAGAGCAAGCAGTTGGGCGCCTGCCAGTTCCATATCGAATTCAGCTTTTTCAAGAAGATCCAGTTTGTCGCTGTAAAAGCGATCCTCGTTGCCGGCATCTGCATAGTTCATAAGAATACGATGCAGATCAGTGGCATCTTTACCGGCCCGGCGGTCTGCCCCGGCAAACAGCTTGAGCAGGGCAAGTCCCGGCAGCGAAACGACGGGAATAGTAAGATCATGATCAATGCAGACCCAAACTGCCGCCGCAATTGCGTCCTCGAAACCTGCCACGCTCACGACCATGTGCGCGTTTCCAGGCCAGTGAATTTTTGCTCCTGCAGATGTCACTCCGCCAAAGGGAACAATATCAACGGGAACTCTGTCTTCAGCTTCTGAGGGTCGAAAGAAAACACGGTGTTCTATTTTCGACGCCTGGAACTTTGGATGGTCGAGAATTTTGCGGACTAGAAACGCAAACCTCTCCCATGATTCAACAGCAATCGCAAAATCCACATCACGAGTTGCGCGCATCGCTGCTCTCCCGAAAACATGAAAAAGCAAAAGGTCGCGAGCCGTTGCGCCAATCAGCATGTACCGGCAATTTAGCTCCTGGAATACCTCATTGACGGCACTCAGGATTTGCATGGTCCACAAATCCAGCGGGCGATCAATTCGCAAGGAGAGCGGGTTGAATGACTTGCTCATAAACAACGTTTGCTGTTTCGATATTCCGGGCCTCGCCTGTCATCATCAGATCCGCATAGACGAGAATCGACGGGACAATTGCCTGATTGGGATCAGCCAGCTCCTGCAGCCAGAAAGCCGTCAGCAATTCCACATTCCCTTCTGGATCGAGCCGCAGGCGAAGGGCGGCCAGGACCTTTTGCGGGAGGCCGCGAGTGTAGATGGTGTACTGTTCTGCCCGAAGATAGCCCGTCAGGACCTCTGCTGCCCTCTCACCGCTCCAATACGCTTGCAGGCGGTCGAGGTCGGCTTCACGAAGGTTCTTGTCATCACCGCGATAACGGCGAGGGTTAAGCTTAGGTCGCAGCGTTTCGGGATAACGGCTCACCCACTCATTCAGTAGCTTCTCCGCATTCTGAAGCTTGGTGCCCTTGGCCTTCGTCCTGCGAACAAAACCTCGTTGCGCCAAGTCCTTCAAAACAGGCCCTACCGTTCCCAGCGCCACTCCCGCAAGCTTCGCAATTTCACGATACGTTCCAGCAATCAAATCTGGACGGCAAAGGAGCGCGAACACAATCCTGAGCCCGGCCTGTGTGTTGGCGCGATACACTTCACGTTCGTAGCGTTGCGCTCTGGGCTGACCCGTGATGTAAAGAAAAACATCATCCATACGAATGTATGCGTTGCCCGCCGTGTCAATAAAAGACAGGTTAAGGCGTCGGCACTCTTCCGCAAGCTGATGCGTGATGTAGGGCGTTACCAGAAGCGGACTGAATGCGCGGATCCCGTTATGCAGCAATCTGTCCAAATTTGCTTTCACCTGGGCAATGGTAGAAATGCGGTCTGCGGCTTTCACTTCAGCCAGAAAGGACTCCGTTTTGCCGTTAATGCTGATGT
>CAXUBB010000206.1:0-5685 GCA_964249105.1 uncultured Bryobacteraceae bacterium
CCCGGAATAAAACTTGCCTAGTCGCGAAGGGTTTAGGAACCCAGATCAGGGCGCTCCAAAGATCGAGACTGAGATGCGCCGTTCACGGAAACTCAGCTGGCAACGCACCTCTGAGACAATACCCACCCTTCCGTTCTTCATCGGGTATGGTGAAGTGAAGTTATGGACAGTTTCCTCGATGCGGCTATCGAAATTGCCCGCGAAGCAGGACAGGTGCTGCTTGCCCATCGCGGCGTCGATTTCGAGCTGAAGGGCGATTATGATCTGGTCACGGCTGCCGACCGCGCCAGCGAGCAGCTTGTCATTAAGCGCTTGCGCGAACGCTATCCCAAACACGGCATTGTGGCGGAAGAAGGCGGACGCGCCGAGATGGAGGCCGAATTGCGCTGGTATGTGGACCCGCTGGACGGCACCACAAATTTCGCGCATGGATTTCCGATGTGGAATGTCACGCTGGCGCTGGCGCGTGGAGGCGAAGTGATTGCCGGAGTGGTGTACGACCCGCTCAACCGGGAACTTTTTGCCGCCGAGCGCTGCGCGGGAGCGCGTTTGAACGGCGCGCCGATTCGTGTGAGCAAGGCGCGGGAGTTGAATGACGCCTTGGTTTCCACCGGCTTTCCCAGCCGCAAGCGCCATCAGAACGTCAATATCCACTTCTACTATCAGCTCGCCATGATGACGCATGGCGTACGGCGGGGCGGATCGGCGGCAATTGATCTGGCGTATACGGCTTGCGGACGTTTGGAAGCTTTTTGGGAGTTTGGGTTGAATCCGTGGGACATGGCGGCCGGCACTTTACTGGTGGAGGAAGCGGGAGGAAAAGTCTCCGGAATGCGCGGCGAACCGCTGGACCTGCATGGGCGGTACTTGCTGGCGGATAACGGCCATGTTCACGAAGAAACGTTGCGGGTGTTTGCGGAAGTTTTCGCAGGGCGCTACCAGCACGAAATGCCGCCGCTGCCCGCGCCGGAGTGGGAGGTAATTCATGGCTGAGATTCCCCCTGTTCCTTTAACATTGGAAGGTTCCTGGGTTCTGCACCAGATGTTCCGCTGGCGCAGGCGCGAATGGCGGGAGGCGGGCGATGAGCAGCGCCGGCATGTGACGGCGGAAGCCTCCAGGGTTTTGGCTTCCCTGGAGAAAGCGAAGGATGACGGTCATCCGAACCAGTCGGCTTTATATTCGCTAATCGGTCATAAGGGTGATCTGATGCTGATCCATTTCCGGGACTCGCTCAGTGACTTGCACTGCGCCGAGCAGCAAATAGCGAATCTCCTCATCAGCGATTATTGGGAACCGGCTCACTCGTACTTGTCCGTGGTGGAGCTTGGCTTATATGAATCTTCCGCCAAAACGTACCAGCAGCTTGCCGAACGCGGGCTTCAACCACACTCGCCGGAGTGGAACGCCGGCATCGCCGAAGTGACGGCCCGCCAAACGGCAGCGATGTCACCCCGGCTTTTTCCCGAGATTCCGCCGGGAAAGCACGTCTGCTTTTATCCCATGGACCGCAAACGCGGCGAGAGTAAGAACTGGTATCAGGAGCCGATGGCCGAACGGCAGCGCATGATGCACGAGCATGGGATGATTGGACGCCGTTACGCTGATTCCGTGCGGCAGGTCATTACCGGCTCGATTGGCTTTGATGATTGGGAGTGGGGCGTGGACCTCTTCGCGGACGATCCGCTGGTGTTCAAAAAGCTGATCTACGAAATGCGCTTTGACGAGGTGAGCGCGGTTTATGCGCTCTTCGGAAGTTTCTATGTAGGGGTGAGAGTTTCGGGCGAACAACTGCCGCGGTTTTTCGTCTCACTTACCTTGTAACTACTAGAGAATCAAAAGATTTACACCCGAAATGCTAATCTTGTTTATCGTAAATGCGCACTGTTGACCTAATTCATCGCAAGCGGGATGGGGAAGAGCTTTCGCCCGAAGAATTGCAATTCCTCGTGGACGGATATACTCGCGGCGATATTCCCGATTATCAGATGTCGGCCTTTCTGATGGCCGTTTTCTATTCCAACATGTCTGATCGCGAAGTGAGCGCGATGACCGAAGCCATGATGAATTCCGGATCAATCGTGGACCTGTCCTCGATTCCGGGCGTTAAAGTAGATAAACACTCAACCGGCGGTGTGGGCGACAAAACCAGCCTGATTGCCTCGCCCATTGCCGCAGCGGCGGGTGTGGTGGTTCCTATGATCTCGGGCCGCGCTTTAGGCCATACGGGCGGCACGCTGGACAAGCTGGAGTCAATTCCCGGCTTCCGCACAAATCTCAGCATTGATGAATTCCGGGGCCTCTTAGAACAGCACAAACTGGCTTTTATCGGCCAGACGCCGGAAATTGCGCCCGCCGACGGCAAGCTGTATTCGCTGCGGGATGCTACCGCCACCGTAGAATCCATTCCGCTCATTGCCTCCTCGATTATGTCGAAGAAGCTGGCAGTCAGCCTGGATGCTTTGGTGCTGGATGTAAAGGTTGGGTCCGGCGCTTTCATGAAGAAGCAGGTCGAGGCGCGGCGCTTGGCGCAGATGATGGTGGGAATTGGCCGCCGCCTCGATAAGCGCGTGCAAGCCCTGATTACCGACATGAACCAGCCGCTCGGCTATGCGATTGGCAATGCGCTGGAGGTGATGGAAGTTTCGCAAACCCTGCAGAATGCCGGTCCGTCTGATCTGACGCGCATCTCGCTCGAACTCGCCGCGCGCATGATCTTCCTGGGCAAAATCACCAAAACTCTCGACGAAGCGCGGGAGATAGCGCAGCAGAAGATGTTGGACGGCTCAGGTTACCGCAAGCTGAAGGATGTTATCACGGCGCAGGGCGGAGATCCGCAGGTTCTCGACCGTTTCGAACTCCTTCCGAACGCCACCGGCGCGCAGGAGATTACCACTTCGCGCGGCGGCTATGTGAGCGCTATCGATGCGGAACTGATCGGCCAGGCGTCATCCATGGTAGGCGCGGGCAGAAACACGAAGGACGATGAGATTGATCCCGCCGTCGGCGTCATCCTGGAAGTGAAAGTGGGCCAGAAGATCGATCCGGGCAGTATTCTCTGCCGCATCTACTACACCGGCGAGGAACATCTAGAGGAAGCGGCGGAACTCGTCGAAGATGCATTCAAAATCTCGCAGCAGCCTGTTGACGAACGCGACTTGATTCTGGAAGTAGTAAGTTAAACTCTCCCGGCAAGAAGAAAGGCTTGATGGATAGACTGCACGGCCTCATCGGCCTGGTCGCAATCATTCTCTGCGCGTATCTGTTTTCCACGCGCCGCTCGGCCATTCAGAGGCGGGTTCTCGTCTGGGGCGTCGTGCTTCAATTCGCTTTCGCGTTTCTGGTTCTTAAAACCAGATTCGGCGAGTTGTTCTATGGCGTAAGCCTATTCGTCAATGCGCTGCTGAACTATACGACGGCAGGTTCGGATTTTGTTTTTGGCGATAAGCTGGGGGAGCGAACAGCCCAGTTCGGGACTATTTTCGCGTTTCAAGTGCTGCCCATTGTGATTTTCATCTGCTCGATCTTCTCCATTCTTTATTACTTGGGCGTCATGCAGGTGTTTGTGAAGGCGATGGCGATTGTCATGCAGCGCTTCATGGGCACCAGCGGTGCCGAGTCCACTTGCGTGGCCGCCAGCATTGTGATGGGGCAAACCGAAGCTCCCGTCACGGTGCGGCCCTTTCTCCCGAGCATGACGGAATCGGAGCTTTTCACGGTGATGACCAGCGGCATGGCGCATGTGTCCGGGGCCGTGATGGCGGCTTATGTTGCCATCGCGGGTGTCTCCATCACGCATTTGTTAACGGCTGTCATTATGCCCGCGCCCGCCCCCATCATGCTCGCCAAGATCTTTGTTCCCGAAACGGGCGAACCGGTGACGGCCGGAACCGTAAAGGTGGAGGTCGAGCGGCCCGGCGTGAATCTGATTGACGCCGCTGCCCGAGGAGCGGGAGACGGCTTGCAATTAGCGCTCAACATCGGCGGCATGTTGATCGCGTTTCTGGCCTTGATTGCCATGGTCAATGGCGGACTGGGCTGGGCCCATGAACATCTCCATTGGATACCGGCATCGCTGCAACGGATTTTGGCGCTGGTGTTCGCGCCGATTGCCTGGTGTTTAGGGGTGGACTGGAAAGATTGCGCCGCGGTCGGCAATTTACTCGGCACGCGCATGGTGCTGAACGAGTTTGTCGCTTTTGTGGATCTCGGCGAGGTGAGGGCCGCTTTGGAGCCGCGATCATTCATTATTGCGACTTTCGCCCTGTGCGGCTTTGCGAATCTCAGCTCCATTGCCATCCAGATTGGCGGTATTGGTGGACTGGCACCCTCGCGGAAGTCAGATTTAGCGCGTTTGGGGCTGAAGGCGATGTTTGTGGGAACGCTTGCGAACTTTATGTCGGCTTGTATCGCGGGAATGCTGCTATAGATCGGCATCATGACTCATTGACAGGCAGTTTGACGGCTGGGACCCGGTCACTTTCGTCCCAGCACTGACTGGTTCGGTTAACTTCGTAGGAGTTACAAATTCGAAGCGATTCGCGGCGGCGAAGATTTTGGGTGCGCACGGCGAACTCGATCACGGCTTTCACCTGGTCGCGGGCCAGCCCTTCGAACCATTCAAAAACCAGGCGCCGCTGACTTTGCTACGTATTCATTCATCACTTTATTTTGGTCGGACAGCAGTCAATGCATCGAAATCAGCCTTCGGCATCCTTATACCAGAGGAATGGCGCGGCGTGCGCGGCCGAACGTGCCCAAGTGAGTCTGATTGAATCCGGACGTCTCTTTCATTCCGTAGCCAAGTGCGCGGTCAAACGCAATGTGCGCCGCCCTGATCTGGGCGGCAGAGAGGGCGAGCGAAGAGTGTCCAAGCGCGAGCAGGCCCAGGAGCGGCGGCGCGATGTAGCTGTGGGCAGCGTTATAGCAGACGGTGCCCCAACGGGAATCTTTCAGATAACCCAGTATGGAAAGATCCGGTAAAAGGAAACAGATCCCGAAAACCAACCAGCCGGCACCTAGATGCGCATAGCAGGCCGTCCAGAAAATCAGTTCCGCGCCGCTTTCCGCGAGCAGCCAATAGCGTAGTGAACGGTCGATCATAACCAGCATTCCTTTCAAAACGAACTTTGTTCGTCTTATCTCAGTTTTACAGAAATTGAACAGAACTGTCAAGACGAACAATGTTCACTATGTTCAGGTATACTCAATTTGTGCCGTTCCCCGCGAAAGTCGATGCCGAGATCATCCTGGAGACTGCGGTAGCGTTCGTCGAAGAGGGAGCAGAGGATCTCTCGATGCGGGCGATTGCCGAGCGTCTTGGCTTGACAGTCTCCAGTTTGTACCGCTACTATTCGGACCGTGCCGCGCTGGACATGGCCGTAGCGGAACGCGCGGCGGGACTGCTTGAGTCGAAACTGCGGAGGGCGGAGCGCAGCCCACAACCATTCGCGCGAGCGCTCCGATATTATCGTCGGTTTGCCGTCCGGCATCCCGCGCTGTACCGCAAGCTGCTGGCACCCCGGCCTTATCGAGCGGAGCCGGAAAGCCCGTTCAAACATTTGTGGAATACATTCCTTCGACTCGTTAGTGCGGTCACAGGCAAGCCCGACGACACGGCTGCCGCCGTCGCGGTGTGGTCTTTCCTGCATGGATATCTGGCCCTGGAACAGTCCGGACAGTTTGGC
>CAXUBB010000206.1:5695-9353 GCA_964249105.1 uncultured Bryobacteraceae bacterium
TTCCCAATATAGTTCTGACAGCCTCGCTCATAAGCTCGAAGCAGTGCTCACGCGAAATCATCCTAATACGCACACCCTCCTCCCGTCCAGCGCATAGCCTCTCCTGTTATAGAGCAATCGAATTTCTAAGACAGGGGCGGGTGGATCAGCGGTATCGCTTCCCGCAAGTATTGACAGCGAACAGAAGTAGAACTATTGTAGATAACCAAGGTATTATTGTTGAATACTTAGATATCAAATATGAGTAAACCGACCGATCTGGTCCAGGGCACGCTGGATCTGCTGATTCTGAAGACCCTGTCTTTGGAGCCGAAACATGGATGGGCGATCGCGAAACGGATTCAACAGGTCAGCGAGGAGGCGCTGCAAGTTACCCAAGGCTCTTTATATCCGGCGCTGCACCGATTGGAGCAGCAGGGTTGGATTTGCGCGGAGTGGAAGGCGAGCGAGACGGGACGAGAAGCCAAGTTCTACGCGCTGACCAAAGCGGGAAAACAGCAGTTTCAAAAAGAGTTGGCGCAATGGGAACGGCTCTCTCATGCAATCGGGCTTGTGCTTCGCATGTCTTAGTGGAGGTTTTCCATGTCCAATCGGTACATTCAGGTTTTGAAATTGCGTATTCGTTCCCTTTTTCATAGGCAGAGGGTTGACCGGGAGCTTAGTAAAGAGCTTCAGTTTCATTTCGATGAGTTGGTAACAGAGAACAGGCGCGCCGGAATGAGCGAGAAAGAGGCCCGTTATGCGGCGCAGCGCAGCATGGGCGGATTCGCTCAGATTCAGGAAGAGTGCCGGGATTGGCGGGGTATGTCTTTTCTCGATCACCTGCTCCAGGATCTTCGTTACTCGCTGCGCGTGCTGCGGCGGAGTCCGGTTTTTACGGCTGTTGCGGTGGGTTCGCTGGCGCTGGGGATTGGCGCAAACACACTCATGTTCAGTGTGGTGGAGTCGATTCTGCTGCGACCTTTGCCTTACAAGCAGCCTGATGAGTTGTATTCGATTACATGGGTTATTCCCCAAGGACCGATGGGACGCATGGAAGTGGTTCTTCCGCCCGAGTTCGCGGAATGGCGGGAAGAAAGTCATACGTTTTCCGGTTTTGCCGCGTGGAACGGCGGCGAATATACTCTGACCGGCGTTCGGGAACCGCAGCGCCTTTCCGTCGCTTTGGTGAATGCGGATTTTTTCAATGTTTTAGGCATCTCCCCTGCTCTGGGACATGGATTTAGTTTGCGCGATGACGGTTCGCAGCCCGCCCGTCTGGTTATCCTTTCCGATGAACTTTGGAGAAAGCAGTTCGGAGGCAATCGTGCGATTCTTGGCCGTATCATCAACCTGAATGGAAGCGGTTATACGGTGAACGGAGTGCTGCCACGGACGTTCCGCTTTCCGGGCGATCTTCGTCCCGATGTTATTACGCCGGGCGGATTTTCCGCGCCTGCTCAATGGGGTGCGCGAAACATGGCTCTCCTTCGGGTAGCTGGCCGAATTCGAAAGAGTATTTCCAGCGCGGAAGCGGCCCGCGAATTGCAATCGATTGGAAAACGCCACCTCTCCGAGATTCCCGCTCCGTACCGCCGCATCTTCGGCAATCACGTATTGGAAATGCAACCTCTTCAAAACAAGCTCGTTGGCGACTTGCGCCCTACGCTGCTGGTCCTCCTCGGTGCGGTCCTGCTGATCTTGTTGATTACTTGCAGCAATATGGCGGCTTTGCAGCTTGCGCGGGGATTTGCCCGATCCAGCGAGTTAGCCGTTCGTCTGTCGCTCGGAAGCGGACGACGCCGGGTGTTGAATCTCTTAATGACGGAAAACGCGGTACTAGCCGGGGTGGGCAGTGTTCTTGGAGTGGCAGGAGCTTATGCCCTGTCACCGGCAGTGCGCACCATCAAATTTCTCCACCTCGCATCGCCTTCTGATCTTGGCATGAACAGCATGGTTCTGATGATGGCCCTTGCCGTCACGCTCAGTTCAGCCGTTCTGTTTGGAGTCGGGCCGGCTTGGGCAGTTTCAAGGCAGAGTCTTTATGAGGCAATCAAGCCCGGTTCCCGGTCATTGACAACCGGAAGCAATTGGATGCGTTCGGCTCTGGTGGCCGCGCAAATCGCCATTGCGCTCGTTCTGCTGCTCAGCGCAGGTTTGTTGCTGAAGAGTGCCGCGAAAGTTTTGAGTAATCCCCTGGGGTTTCAGCCCTCCAGTATGTTAACGGGGCTTTTGCGAATGGACGGGACACGTTACAAATCTACGGAAAGCAAGATCGCTTTGGGAGAGGAATTGACGCGGCGGATCGGGCAGCTTCCCGGCGTCCAATCGGCAGCTATCACGAGCGCACTACCATTCAATGGTTATAGCAACGGGTCTGCGTTGGTCATTGAAGGGCAACCAGCGCCGCCACCGGGAGCACGCCCTTCAGTTCCTATCATCGCCATTACTCCTGCCTACTTCCGCACTTTGCGCGTGCCTCTTTTAATTGGCCGGGAATTCGAGAGTTCCGACCGCCTAGGAGCGCCGCCAGTGGCCATCGTGAACCAGAGCTTCGTTCAGCGTTTCTTTCCCCATGCCGATCCCATTGGCATGCGTATTCGTTGGGGTACGGATGACTCACCTTGGACAACCATTGTCGGAATTGCTGCTGACGTGAGGCACCGTGGCCAGGACGTTGATCCTCAACCGGAATTGTTTGCTCCATTTTCCCAATTTCCGCACGATTATCTGACTTTGGCAGTTCGAACCACGGTTCCTCCGGACAGCTTGATCTCCGCTGTACGAAAAGAGTTTGCCCGCACGGATTCACAGCTTCCTATGTTTGATCTTCAGAGCATGGACGAGCGTATTTCGCAGCATACTGAACGCCGCAGGCTGGAGCTGATCATTATTGGAGGTTTTGCGGCGCTGGCGTTCTTTCTGGCGGTCTCGGGAGTTTACGGCGTGATGGCTTACGTTGTCACCAAACGCACTCGCGAGTTTGGGGTTCGGCTTGCATTGGGGGCTCAACCTTCGGATATCACGATGAATGTCGTCAAGCGAGGAATCTGGCTGACAGTCTGCGGCCTTCTGCCGGGATTGATGGCTTCTTACTTTTTGACGCGCTATCTTTCCAATTTGTTGTACAAGGTAAACGCTCATGATTTTGCTGTTTTCAGCATCGCCAGTGGGGTCCTGTTCTTGGCGTCAGGGCTTGCCGGCTATTTGCCAGCCCGGCGCGCTTCCCGCACTGATCCGGTGAGCGCTTTGCGGTGGGAGTAAAAATGTAGCGAATTAACGCTGACTCGCTTCACCGGCCAGCACGCGGCGATTGAATTTCGCCGATTGGCCGCGAGGCACGCTTAAGGAGCGCCACTCGTGATTTTTAAAGTGTTTGGCGAGGAGCACGATCTGTCCGCAGTGGTAGGAATAGTGAGCGATCTGGCGGTTGATGGCCTGCATGATCGAGTGAGACTCCCCGCGAATGGTAACGATGCGCGAAAGATCCGCGTCGGAAAGCGGTTCCAGCGCGGTGAAGAGACATTGCCAGCCTTCTTCCCAAAGGGCGAGCAAGGCTTCACGCGTGGCGGGAGGATCGGTAAATTCGGCGTCACGATCCCGGTTTGACTTCTCGCCATCGCTGGTCAAAAAATCTGTCCAACGCGAGCGCATATTGCCCACCATATGCTTCACAATG
>CAXUBB010000207.1:0-3243 GCA_964249105.1 uncultured Bryobacteraceae bacterium
CTCTTCCTCGACCCGCTTGCGGCTGTCGACATCGGTGCAGGTGCCGAACCACTTCACGATGCCACCGTTGCTGTCCCGCAGCGGTACGCCGCGCGTTTGGAACCAGCGATAGCGACCGTCGGCCGCTCGGATGCGGTACTCGATCTCATAGGGATGCAGCCCGGCCACCGCTCCCAACCAGTGCTCTAAGGTGCGCTGGCGGTCTTCCGGATGAATGACCCGGTCCAGCCAGTTTAGATCCAACTGCTCGGCTTCCGGCATCCCCGTGTACTCCACCCACTGACGGCTCAGGTAATCGCAGCGACCGTCCGGCCGGCAGGTCCACACTAGCTGCGGCAGGCTCTCAGTCAGCCGGCGGAAGCGCTCCTCACTTTCGCGCAGAAAGGCTTCGGCGCGCGCGCTCCACCGCTGCCCAGGTGCGCTCGGCCGTTTCCTCGACCCACGTGATCTCGTCCTCGGTCCAGTCGCGCGGCTCAGCCGTGTGAATGACCAGGATGGCGACCAACCGGCCCTCCTTGAGGAGCGGCACGCCCACGGCGGCCAGAATGCTGATCGCCACGTGTGCCGCGCGCTCCTCGGCAGCAAAGCCCGCGTCACTCCGCGTGTCGCGGAATACCACCCTCCGGCCCACCCGGTAGGTGTCCATGATGCGGGGGCCGTAAGTAGCGGCCGCATACCGGCCCGGCGGCAGCGGTGCGGCACCCTGCGCATAGCCGCCCTCGACCACCCAGTCCTCGCCCCTCACCTCAGCGTAGAAGGCGCGGTTGGCCCGTAACTGCTCGCCCAACACGCGGCAAGCGGTCGTCTTGATCGCCTCCGGATCGCGCAACGGGCGGAGAGCGTCCGACAGCGTGAGGAGGAAGTCCTGCCGCTCCTCGGTACGTCGGCGGGCGGTGATGTCGCGCATCACCTTGGAAAACCCGCGGAGCTTCCCGGCGCTGTCCTTCAAGGCGACCAGTGTACCCTCGACAAAAAGGCGGCGGCCATCTTTGCGCTGGTGCCAGCGGATGTCGGGAGCCCGACCTTCACGCACGGCGGTAGCCCTCTCTTTTTCCGGCTCTTGGGCTGCCCGGTCCTCCGGCGTGAAGAGGATGTGTGCCGGCCGTCCGATCCACTCTGCTTCCGCATAGCCAAGAAGGCGCTCCACGCCTGGGATTCCAGCTCACAAGGCAGCCGGTGGGGTCCATCAGGAACACCGCGAAGTCGGTCAGCTCCTGGACCAGGAGTTCATACAACAGGGCGTGCTCCGCTGTTTGTTGCGGTTGATGACAGGAAAGAGCTTTAGGCATCAGCTTAACTGAGAGAAGTTTCGAGTTTGTAAGAAGCGACCCGGCTAACACGGGAAGCGGAGAAGGCCCGGCAGGCGCCTAAAAACGCGAGAATGCTTCTAGGATAAAACAAGCCGGAGAGTTTTGATCCCGGCTACGGGCGAAATGTTTCTCACTACCGGCACTGAAAGTGGGGAAGGCTTGCCTGCCCTAGCTAGAGTTGTGGTCAAGCTGGGGCGGTCACGCACGGCTGGAAACGCAGGCAGAGGAAGTCCTGTTGGCAAAGGGCGGCACAGGCCAGGAGCCGACTCCTGTGACAGCACTCTCACCGGCAAGACACTGAGCAGCTTTCCAGGCGCTCAGAACGGCACCTCGTCCTCCGCGATGTCATCGCTCCAAGCCTCCGGCGGCTCGACGGCAGCGCGCGGGAAGTGGCTCGGGGCAGGTTTGGTTGGAACACCAGCAGTCGCACTCGCTTTTGTGGCAACCGGACGTTCGGCTCCCTCGCCCCGTTCGGCGCTGCCGAGCAGTTGAATTTCGTTCGCGATGATTTCCGTTACGTACAGCTTTTTGCCACTATCTTTGTCTTCGTAGTCGCGGGTTTCAATGGTACCCTCCACGTACACCTGCTTGCCCTTGGTGAGGTACGGTGCCAAATGTTCCTTGTGCCAGGCGACAATCCGGTGCCAGGAGGTTTTCTCCTGTTTCTGGCCGTCCTTGTTTTTCCAACGGGCGGTGGTGGCGAGTGAAAATCCAACGACCTTCACCCCGCTCGGCGTTTCTCTCACTTCGGCATCGCGGCCGAGATGCCCAATCAAAATGGCTTTGTTCACGTCTGACATAGTTTTTCTCCTTTACTTCCTTCGTGATCCTGAATGGATTTGCTGTGCTGGCGGAACTCTGTGTCGAGTTCCGCCAAGCGTTGCGTGTGTCGGGTGACCGGCTAGTCATCGGTGACTTCCTCGCGCGTTGCCGCCGCGAGTTGTTGGTAGAGTTGGCTTACGCATTGCTGCGCTTCCTTGAAGCTGCGATTCGCGCCACTCACAAACTCTTCCGGGTCCTGCCGCCCGAAGCGAGACAGAATGGCGAGAAAGAGTTCTTCGCCCCGGTCGCTGCCTTCGGCTTCGCACAAGTCACGTCGCAGTTCCTGGAACACGGCGGTGAAGCCGGCTCGGGAAGTCATGCGTCGCCAGAGTTCATTCACTCGTGGATCGGCCTCGGGTGCGAGTTCGGCAGGAGTGGCTTTTGCTGCGTTGTGGGCTACGGGCGGCAGCGGAGTGGCGGCAATGGGCGTTGGTGGTGTGGCGCGATCCACACCCGCCAGCCAACTCCGAAACGCCGCAAAGTCTTTCTCCCCCGGCTGCGTGATGGCTTTTTTGGCATACGCCGGGCAGCGGGTCTTATCGACGATGAACGTATTGTCATCATCCATGTAGCCGACCAGATCGAACTCGTATTCCAAGCCTTCGCGCTGCACCGGCGCTAACCCGATTTTGCGGCGGACCTTCTTGCCCTGCGCGTTCACTTCTTCCACATAGTCATTCTTGGTGCGCATGGTCACCAGGACGTGACAGGGCGAGGCCAGCATCCGGTCCACCATCGCCCGTTCGTGCGGACGCCAATCGCGCCAGCCGCTTTGCTGGTCGCGCTGGCGCTTGTTGGCGGTATCGACATACTCCAAAGCGCCGTCCTTGCCGACCCAGAAATGGCTCAAGCTGTCGCAGCAGAACACGGCATACTTCTGCGCTTCCGCTGCGTCCAGCGCGGCCCTGAAGTTCTCCGGCGAGTAGCTGTCGAGCGGCATCACGTCGAAATCGTAGAGGTCGGCGTACTTCGACAAGGAGCCATGTTCAGTATCGACCGCGGCAATTTTGCCGTGCGGCCCGGCCAGCGTTCGGGCCAGTTCGAGCATCGTGTAGCTCTTGCCCGATCCGGCCGGGCCGATCAACGCGATCCGACCTTTGGCGTCATACTT
>CAXUBB010000207.1:3343-6950 GCA_964249105.1 uncultured Bryobacteraceae bacterium
TCTTGCCCGATCCGGCCGGGCCGATCAACGCGATCCGACCTTTGGCGTCATACTTGACTGCCTTCTGAAAAGTAAACACAGGTTGGGAGAGTGGCATTTTCGATTCCTCATTTCTTTCTGGTTTGTGGGGAGGGGCAGTTTCGGGTTTCCGCCGCCTCCGGTTCTTTGTTTACCTGCTTAGGCTGCTTGGAACGATTCGCCGCGTAAAATCGCGGTCACCCGTTCCGTTAAACTCCACAGCGCTTTGTTGAGCTTCACGTTCTCCTGAATGCTCGTGACAGGGCGGGTGCGTTGCCGTCTGCCGTGCGCGGCGGTGCCGCTCACTCCACCGCGTACTAAGTGTTCCTGGGTGCGGTTGAACACGCTCCAGGCATCGTTTCCCGCATCGGCAGAACGTTTCGGTTGCAGCACTTGCGCCGGAGTAATCGGAGCGGGTTTAACGGGGTGGTCATAACGAAGCTGGATCGCTTCTTCGGCGAAAGCTTCCTGCACTGCCGGCAACAACTTGGTTTCTTTCATCGCGGTCATTTTGGATTGCACGGCGGGAAACGATTCGACAATCTCGTAAGCGGGTTAATAGCCACATCCAACCGAAAACCTCCGTTAAGGATTTCCGCCGGTACTTCACATGAGCCTTCCGATGCGCTCCAAGTCGAAATGATAACGCCCGAACGGATTAATATGCTTGCGCAGGAGCGGCGTCACATGACTCAAGACTTCCTCGTCGATCTCCAGGCCCTCGGCCCGGAGCTGCTCGACAATCTTCCCGATTCGGATCAGATTCCAGGCCACTACTGCATTGTGCAGCACTGATAAACAGCTAAACGTATTCACCTGATCGCCGAACTCCCGGCCCCGCAGCACGCCCTCCTTGCCGAAACACAGAAACCGGGACAGATCATGCGAGGCTTCGCCTTTGTTCAGCTCGCGCGTCATGCGGCGTCGGTACTCTTCGTCATCTAAGGTTTTCAGGATATGAATGGTTTTCAGGGCCCGGCCGATCTCGGAAAGAGCTTGGTAGACGCTGTTCTGGCGGGCATAGGAGCCGAGCCGCTGCAGCACCAAGGACGGGGAAACGATGCGTTCTTCGATGGAGGCGATCACGCGTACGGTTTCGTCCCAACCCTGGCGGATCAGGTGGGGTTTGATGGTACCCGTGAGGATCGAGTCCAGATGCGGGTAGCGCTGCCGGCGGTCAATTTTATATAAGGTCTGGTCCTTGATGTCCTTAATGCGCGGGGCCAGCTCATGACCTAACAGCGCGCCGGCACCCATGACAACTTCCGTATAGCCGTGCGTGTCGGTGTAGCAGACCTTCGGATCAAGTTCGGTGTCATGCTCCATCAGCCCGTCCAGGCAGAAGGCCGCCTCCCGCAACCGGCAGGGACTCGGCTGCTGGTGCAGGCGCAGGAAATTGTCGGCCGTATGGGCATAGAGCGTAACGCCCCGGCCCTGCAGCACCGGGCTGTAATCGGCGGCCAGGATATGGACCGGCACGTAGAAGCGCATGCCATCCGCCGAGCACGTCGTTCCCCGGCCATAGACAGGAGTGATGGGTAAGCGGGAGGCGAAGTTAATAATGTCGATGGTGGCGGCCTTCAGGGTGTCTTCGGTCAGATACCAGTCGGCGACGAGGCTGAGTTCATGCACGTTCAACCCCGACGCGAGCGCCATGCGCTGACAGCCGATGTTGCAGCCGATAGCGAGCAGGGCCGCCAAGGCATCGCGATACCGCTCAGCCGTCTCCGTGCCGGGCGGCAGAAAGTGGCGGAGGAAGTTGGTTCGGTGATGGATGTCGATCAGCACGTCCGGGAGATCGGCTCGGGGCAGCCGCGACTCGATGTGCTCTTTGTAAAGTTTGATCGCGTCCGGCTTGTCCACTGCCTTCAGAGCCGCTAAGTGAAACTCGCCTTTCTCCTGATCAATCGTCAGAGCTTGATTCTGGGGAACACGCCCGTCTACGGCGGCCGTGACCTTTTTTAAGTGCTCGTCCAAACGGCTGATGTAGTTATCAGCGTCCAGCGGCAGTTCGAGATGGGCATAATGGTCGGCGCGTTTCGCCGCCCAGAGCGAACGCGGAATGAGGTAGTCCTCAAAGTCGGTCCAACGGCGCGAGTGGGCCACGGTCACGTCGCCCGACTTGAGCCGTTCATTCAGAGTCGTCAGGAGCGCCGGTTCGTAATGGGGCCGCGAGACAACGGCTTCGCCTTGCGTGTCTTTCGAAACCACATGTTTCACCCAGCGGCGCGGCAGAAAGTCAATCGGTGCGCCGCGAAACGAGCGGCTCTTGCCGTGGGCATTCAGCTCTTTCAAGAAAACAACAGCCCGTCCGAGTGGCGACTCTTCGGCAAACTGGAACGGCGTCTTCTCCAGCAAGGCCGGCGAGTATTTGCGCGTGTAGCCGTACCAATGATGAATCAACCCTAAGGGAGAACCATCCGCTCCGGCGCGCAGATGCCGGCAGCCTTCCACCAAACGGCTCATCTCCTCGCTCGGGAAGAAGCGAAACAGCCAGTTCCGCAGTGCACTATCGGGAATCGAAAGATCGAGCACGATGGTGCCCATAGTTTCGAGCACTTCGACCGCGCGGCTGCGGGCTTCTTCGGTGGCGCGCAGCAGATCTTCGTAGCGCTTTTGAGCTTTATTGTGGATGGCCGTAATCAGCTTATCCTGCATCTCGACGATGCTGTCGGTCATCTCCGCTCGGGCGGCTTGCAGGAAGCAGATCACGATGGCGCCGCGCTTGGCGGGGGAGAAGCGGCGCAGATTCCAGACGCTATAGCGGTAACCCCAGTGCGCCAACAAACGCCGAGTCGCCGGATGTACCTCCGCCAAAGCAGGCCAAGCCGTTAGTCCCAGCGCACGGATGTCGCTGAGTTGATTGAGCAAGCCCAGGAGCGCTTCGGGCGATTCTTTGCGCGCCACCGCCTTGAACTCTTCGAAACGGGACCGGGCCGCCGTTTCCGATCCGGCCGGAGCCGGGACGTTCAACAACGAGTCCATTTCCTCTTGTTGTTCCGGAGTCAAATCATGCGACAAAAGTGTGTACACGTTTTGCAAGGCAGCCTCGCGGGCGCTCACCATTAAGTCGCGCAAGGTGGTGTGGCCCGGTCGAACAATGCGTTCCTGCTGGAGCCAGCGATGCGCGGCTTGGCGCAAGGTCGTCGTGCGGGTAAATCCCTGCGCCGCCTCGGTCAGATAAGCGAGCAGGCGTTCCCGCTGTGGCGCGTCACAGCGCACAAAGCCGAGGTGCTGCCGAATGCGCTCCAGATGCTCCCAGCGGGTCTTTTCATTTTGCGGGTAGTCGTCCAGAGAGATCGGCAGCAGCCCTAATTGTGAGCCCAAGAGGTCCAGGACAGAAGAGGGCAAACCGCGTGTGTTGGGAAGGAAGAAACCCTGCCAGCGCAAGGTGCAAAGCTGTACGGCGAAGCCCAGCCGGTTGATCGGTCCCCGACACTGTTCCACTTGCTCCCGATCGGCCCGGGTCAGGGTGAAGTACTTCCGGAGCGTCTCCTCATCGAGTTCGCCCGGCAGCCGCTCCTGCGGTTCTCCCGACGGGGAGAGGCCGGCGTCGTTCCGAGAGGGAGCAGTCGCATTCATCGTTTTA
>CAXUBB010000207.1:6960-9345 GCA_964249105.1 uncultured Bryobacteraceae bacterium
GCAGATAGTTTTCGCGGAGGGCACGAATGCTCGTCTCGGCGTAGATCTGGGTGGTTGAGAGCTGCAGATGGCCCAAGAACTTTTGCACCTGGTCGATGGACACCTCGCCGGAATCGAGCAAAATCGTCGCGATCGAATGACGCAGTAAATGCGGATACACCCGCTTTTCGATGCCCGCCTCCTGCGCCTGGGATTTCACAATCGTTTGCACGGTGCGGACGGAATAACGGTCGTTCCGGTTAGTTTCGAACAGGTACCCGTGGCGGCGTCCGTTCAAGTGCGTCCGCAGCTCCTGCGCCAAGGCCGGAAGAATCGGCACATAGCGGTTCGATTCCTTCTTGCCGTGGCGGATATAGAGTTGCGGCGGATCGGCATCGAGGTGCAAATCCTCTACTTGGATATGCACGAACTCGCCCACCCGCGCGCCGCTCAAGAACAGCGTTTTCATCATCAGGCCGTATTTGTTATGAGCTTGATAGGCATGGCGGATCAGCCGTTCCACTTCCGCCTGGTCCAGGCGCTCCACGGTTCTCCGGCGCGTGACGGGCGGCTGCAGCTTCAAACGCCGGCGGGCCTGCTCGACCACATATTTCGTTTGGTCATAGCTCAGATGGTGCTTGCGCCAGAGCCGGACCGTCTCTGTCACAGTGGCCGCCAAACCCGAGGAGAATTGCGCTTTCGTTAGCTGACCACGCACTTTGCCCTGTTTAGGAGCGCTGTTACTCGCCATGGGACCTCCGGGGAGAGCCAAAAACTGCGCAGTAACTGTATTCTGCGCAGTTTGTATTTTATGCATACGATTCGCCCGGCCCGTACAAGGGATGGAATAGACACTTCGCCGTTGATCGGGTGGAATGGCCTTCGGATTGGCGCTGACTTCTAGCGAAAAGGTGCCGATCAATGTCCTTTCAAGGTTCCTTTCGCCTTTGGACGATCAGTGAACAAAGCGTGATAAATCAAGTGAGTTGCTGCTTCCAACTGCTGGTTCAGCTGACCCTTGGTTAGACGCCCGGATTGAGACAGAAGAGTCCAGAAGAAGGCATCCACGGCTTTCGCCAGGCTACTCGTATCGAGCCCTCGCCGGGTACCGGGCAGCCGCTGCAAGAATTGAAACAGCATCTTTACGCGGGCAGTAGTCCAAGAGTGGATTTCCTGCTGCTTCATGGCTAGGTCCGCATCGGAAAGAATCGCTTCCTGCCAAGCCCGGTAGGCGCCTAGGTACGTCAGGTCATTTGAAAACGCTCTCGACAGTAGTTCGCGAAGTCCTTCCCTCGGATCTTCCATGGCCCTTGGCTGAAGGTCAATCCTAGTCAGCCCCTCCAACAGCTCATCCATGAGTACAAGCAGGAGCTGCCGCTTGGATCGAAAGTGCTGATAGAACCCGCCGACGGCAAGTCGCGCGCGCCCGGCAATCGCTTCGATGGAGGTGCCCTCAAAGCCTCGTTCCGCGAACAACGCCACCCCGGCCGCCTTTAGACGAGCGCGCTTTTCAAGGCTTCGCGCCTGGAGAGGCTTTGAGGGAAGATCCTCTCCCAGCAATAGGCGCGGTCTGTCTTTCACACCTTTTTCGATCCTTGGAAAATGGCTCCCGACAGAGCACCGGCACAGCACCAAAGAATCCACCCCCCGAACACGCCCGCCATTTCAGGGGCGAGGTTCGGAAATACGACGGGAAAGAAAACGCTTGAAAACGAATCGAGGAGTAGGGTCGGCAGGGCGATAGATACAGCTCCGCTTAGCCATTGCTCACGAGCCAGATGAACCCTCTGACAAAGCTGGCGAACGGTCCAGGCCATTGCTGGAAAGCTGATCAGGAAAAGGATTACCATTCCCGGCGCATTGCCAGGATGGAACAAGCCCTGTCCCATCAGCCGCAACATGATTGTCGCACCGCCCCAGATTGCGAGGCCTGTCAAAAAGAGGCGTGAGTTCATATGAACCTGAATTCAGATTCACATAGTTGAACGTAAGAAGCAAGCGTTTACTTTCCATCGACGAACGGGGGCGGGTTTGGCCGAGAGGCCCTGATCATTGATTTCTCCGCTGGAAGTGGTCTGAATTCCCTTAACGGAGGTTTTCGGTTGGATGTGGCTACTACCCCAAGAAGCGGTAAGAGTGTTTCTGACGGCTTCGGCACCGTGACCAGCGAGCGCCGGTCCATTTTTCTCTCTTCTTACTGTTCGGTGCTCCTTCATGCGCGGCAGGTGCAACAGCATGGTGTATCTCGTGGACCGCTCGACCACGGTCCCGATCGCAGAACTCTCCACGCCCAGAATCAGGTCGCCCTCCCAGTGTCCAGGCATTGTTCAACGTCAACTATATTTCCCGATCGTGTTGCCTCAGCCAAGAATCTTACCGCGTGATAGATGTCGCCCGGTGTGACAA
>CAXUBB010000208.1:0-9333 GCA_964249105.1 uncultured Bryobacteraceae bacterium
GATGTTTATCTACGATGCCGCCATGAAGTACAGGGACCACGGCGTGCCGCTACTTGTGATTGCAGGGAAAGAGTACGGTTCGGGATCCTCACGCGACTGGGCGGCCAAGGGAACGCTGCTGCTGGGAGTGCGGGCGGTTCTGGCCGAGAGCTTTGAACGAATCCATCGCTCGAATCTGGTGCAGATGGGCGTGCTGCCGCTCCAGTTTCTTGAGGGGCAAACACGCGAGAGCCTGGGTCTCACGGGCGAGGAAAGTTATTCGCTTTGCGGAGTTCGGGCGGCGGTTACGACCGGCAGCAACGTGCAGGTGATTGCAGCCGGAACTGACGGTAAAGTCACCGAGTTTGCCGCTAAGGTGCGCATCGATACACCCCAGGAAACTGAGTACTACCGGAACGGCGGCATTCTGCCTTATGTATTGCGGCAGTTAATGGCTTCCGAGACGGCGGCCTGAGTTTGCTCTAAAACAAATGAGAATGAGGTTGCCGCTCCTGGTATCGGCGGGGATAATTTACCGGAACGGAAAGGTGCTGGTAGGGCAGCGTCGCGGCGTGGACCGTCATCCCTTCAAGTGGGAGTTTCCGGGCGGCAAAGTCGAACCGGGTGAAACACCGCAGCAGGCTTTGGCGCGCGAACTCAGGGAAGAGTTGCAGATTGAGGCTACGGTCGGTACGGAACTGGCGCGGTATGAGCATGAATATCCGGGCGGCAGCCGGGTTCATCTGCTTTTTTTTGTCATCCCAAAGTTTGCGGGAGAACCAACTGGGCGAATCTTTGAACAAATCCAGTGGGTCGAATTGTCCTCCTTGCCGCAATTTGATTTTCTGGATGGCGACTTCGATTTTGTGAAGCGTTTGGCGCGGGGCGATTTTCGGAGCCAATTGAAATAGCTTGCTAATCGAGGTCAAAAGGCCGTTTCGGAGGAGCGCCGCCTTTGTCTTCCTTAGCCTGTTTTAATAATTCGTCAAACTTCTTCTCCCGAACTTTTTCGCCGCTCAGATGAGAGGCGAAGCTCTTCTCGAAAACATCGTTGCGGCGGGCGGCTTCGCCTTTGAGTTGCTGAACAGCGACGGTCAGGTCCTCAATAATGGGCTTTTTCTCGGGCTCGCGATGATTGATGACCAGGCGCAATTCGCTATCAATTTGCAGCGTGGCCTCGCAGCAAGGGCATTTTACTTCAAAGATCTGGCTCATAGGGTTTGCCATAACGGAATCGTAGCGCATCGGCATTAACCGAGGAAGTCTCCCACGGAAGCGAGCGACTCAATATGACCGCAGAAGATTTTAACCATGGCGAGCATTGTGTCCTCCAGACTCGACCGGTGAACGGGACCGCTACCCTCAGCGGGGCTGACATCAGGCGCGTTTGGGGCATGTGTGGACATAAGCAGTGATTTGCATCATCTCGCAGGAAACAGCTAGAGAAGCTAAGGAACGTCCTTACGGCGGACTTTCCTTTCGAGAGCTGCCAGATAGGTATAAATTGCGGTGCTTTGCAGCATGGTATGACCGAGCCATTCATGCACAAACAGCAGGTCCGCGCCCCCGCCGAGAAGATGGGTAGCGATGCTGTGTTTCAAGACGTGAAAGTGACGTTTTTTGGGGGGGAGTTTTGCTTGTTGCCCATAGTCTTTCATTAGCCAGTCCAGCCCACGGCGGGTAATAGCGCCGCCATGGGCGCTCAAAAAAAGAATGACGGAGGTGTCGGTTCGAGATTTTAAGTATCGCCGCAGCGCGATGACTTCATCTTTTTGGAGGTTGTGTACATTGGAGGGCCGTTGGGTTAAACGCCGGATCGTGATCCTTGTCATCGTGAGATCCACGTCGGTTTTCTTTAAGAGAGACACTTCACTCGCTCGGAGTCCATGCCGGTACGCCACGAGAAACAGGGCCTGATCCCGAAGATCGGTGATGACGGCAAATAGCTGCTCGATTTGAGCGTGCGTGAGAACGTGTATTTTGGAAAGCCGATCTCTCAATACCAAGGGAACCAGGGGCTTTGCCTTCGGCTTAGGCACGGGACAGCCTTATAGGTGCGCCGATCAGAGGAGCAGAAAGTCTGCCGCGGAGAATAATCAATGGATTTCTCGCTTTCATTGTTTCTTGAAAAAACCACTAGGGGTGGGTGCTCCGTCGATAGGACGGCGAGGTTCTTTCGTCGCTCCCGTCGCGGCAACAGCCGCTCGCTGCATCGCAATTTGATCCTCGATTTGGCCGGACAGCGAAACAGCAGGCATCAGGTAGAGATTCGACCGTAAGTATAATTCATCGAAGAAACGCACGAACACCTTCAAAACGGCCAGCGCGGGAATTCCCAGGACTAAGCCGAGAAGTCCATAAAGGTCTCCAGCCACGATCAAGGCGATAAAGACCAGCATGGGATGCAAGGCGAGCTTACCGCCGATGATGCGGGGCGTCAGGACATAATCCTCGATCATTTGGGCGATGACAAAAACGATGAGAACGCCCGCGAGACGCCCTAAACCGGCGCCGTCTAAAGTGGCGAAGCCGAGCGCTAGAATCAAGCCGCTGGTGACACCCAGGTACGGAATGATCCCCATTACCCCCGCGATCAGGCCGATACCAGCCCACAGCGGCACTCGTAGCAGCAGAAGTCCCGCGCTGTAGATCGTGGCCATCACGCAGGCAATCAGGAACCGCCCGCGAACGTAGCCTCGAAGAACGTTTCCCACCTCTTCCAATAAGCGGACGCCGACACCTCGATGACGGGGAGGAATTTGACTTTCGAGAAGATTTTTGAGGCGATTCAGATCTAGCAGCAGGTAGTAAACAAAAAACGGAACGATCACGAGTCCCAGGCCGGCGGACCCGGCGTTGACCAGTCCCAGCAGCCCTTTGGAGAGCCACCCGCCGACCCGTGATGTCAAAGCGGTCGGATGCTGCTTGAACTCGGCTAGGGAAGTCTCGAGTTGATCAAACAGGCTCGAGTTCAAATGCTGACGGGCGAACCCAAGCAATTCCTGTGCCTTGGATGCAACGGCTCGCAAGGCCAAGGGCAGCTTGTCAATGGATTGCAGCAATTGATGGTAGACACTGGGCAATAAAAAGAGGAGTACGGCCGCAACGGCCAGCAACGCCGTCAGGAGCGTCAGAAGCACGGCGGTCGAACGCGACCGGCCGCGCTGCTCCAGGCGAGCCGCCAGCGGCTCCAACAGGAACGTGAGGGCAACGGCCAGCAGGAGCGGAATCAGCACGCTTCCGCCCAACGTCACGGCCAAGTATGTCAATCCGATAACGAAGAGCGCAGCTGGCACATATCCCACCCACCAAAACGGAGATTTTCCTTCCTCATGGCGTGCTCTATTCATTTTGTTCCAGCGGTGATTTTCATTAACTTACCTTCACCGGCTTGCATGAATGAGAGGTTCGTGTCGCCAGGAATACGACAAACTATAATTCACCGCCGAGTCCGACCCAAAATTATTTTTATGAGCAGCAGTAAACTCTGACACTTTTCCGAGTGCGGGCTTCTCTATAGTGCGGACGATGTTTCTAGAGATCTCTAACGCAGTCAAAACAAGCCGTACGGCGTGTGGGACTGTTTTCCTGGTTTTTGGGCCTACGCCACTACGTTAAATACAGGAGAATAGTTTTCAATGTCAATTCTTGCATGGCTGATCTTAGGGCTCATTGCCGGGTTTATCGGAAGCAAGCTAGTCAACAAGTCCGGTTCCGGACTCTTTCTGGATATTATTTTGGGCATTATAGGAGCAATTGTAGGCGGGTTTATCTTCAGCTTCTTTGGCGGCTCCGGCGTGAATGGACTTAATCTTTACAGTTTGTTAGTGGCAGTGGTTGGTTCGATTCTGGTCCTTGTCATTTATCACGCACTGGTGAGACCTCGCACTTCCCGAATTTAGCTCGCCGCAGAGCTAAAACTTACTTTTTTAAGTGCCTCTTAATCAATCCTAAGAAGCATTCAATACTTACAACGCGAATCGCTCAGACAATAAGCGGGAGTTTCTCACTTGACTAATAATTCAGATCTGTATCTCGACGAGCAGGATCTTCATCTTCCGATTCTTAAGGAAGAACTGGAGATCCAGAAACAAAAGAAGATCACGGGCGTCGTTCGCCTGGAGAAGACCGTCCGCACGACGGAGTCGGTAGTCGAAGAAGATTTGATCAAAGAATCGATTTTGGTGGAACATGTGCCGGTGAATCGGTACATCGACGAAGCCTTGATGACTCGACAGGAGGGCGATACCACGATCATTCCGATCATGGAAGAGATTATGATCGTCACCAAACAGCTTGTCTTAAAAGAGGAAATTCGCATTACCAGACGCCGCGAGCAATCGCACTATCAAGAAACCGTTCCACTTCGGGCGGAAGAAGTGGAAATCAAACGCCTAGAGCCGCTATAAGCAACGCCCGGCGGCCGCGCTCAGAGTTTTTATTTAAGGAGAAATAAAGAATAATGTCCAAGACAGTGGTCGGCTTCTTTCAGAACACAATCGAGGCTCAGAAAATAAAGCACGAGCTGGTAGGTCAAGGTTATTCGGCCGACGATGTTGGTGTCATGGCGAATGATCAGTCAACAGGGGTGAGCGGGACCTCGTCGCCGGGAACGGCCTCAACGGAAACGGGATTGGGAGCAACCATCAGCAATTTCTTTCGCTCCTTGACCGGCGGAGGTGATGACGAGCAGCACTATGCCGAAGGCGTTCGCAAAGGGGGAGCTGTCCTGAGCGTAACCGTTCCGGACGGACAGGAAACCAAGGCCGCAGATCTGCTGGAGCGTTACGGCGCTCAAGATGTCAGTGACCGGCAAGCCGGAATGAGTGCCGCAGCCGGCGCTGGCGTTTCATCTTCTGCTGGCCGCGAAGTTTCCGGCGACACCATAATTCCCATCGTGCAAGAAGAGATGACGGTCGGGAAAAGGCAAGTGCAGCGCGGCGGTGTCCGTGTTTACTCGCATCTTGTTGCAACGCCTGTAGAAGAAAACATTCAATTGCGGGAAGAACATGTTCGCGTGGATCGCCACAGCATGGATCGTCCGGCCAGCGAAGCCGATTTCTCGGCTTTTCAAGAAGGGACGATTGAATTAAATGAGACTGCCGAAGAAGCCGTGGTAGCCAAGAAAGCTCGGGTGGTGGAGGAGATAGTCGTCGGTAAAGAGTCCTCCGAGAGGACACAGACGATCCGCGACACCGTGAGGCACACCGAGGTTGAGACGGAGCAATTGGGCGCGAATCAGCCTCGCTCTTCCTCTCCGCAGTCGGATAAAGTTCGTAATTCCGCCTCGTCCAAAACGGCAAATTGACCCTCAACTTTTTTAGCCGAGAGCCTGTCTCCGGTTACCATCTGAAATCCATAAGTAAGAAAGATAAAGGAACAAATGTCAAATACAAACGAAACAACTCTTGTGAGTTTGTTTCACACGCAAGAGCATGCCAGTAAGGCGATGAACGACTTGCAGGCTGCCGGTGTCCCGCCGCAGTTCATTCAAACACTTGGCGGCGAGGCAGGCCGGAGTTCCGCTCCCGAGCAATCCCTCACGACTCTCAAAGCGCTCAACTTACCGGCCAAGGATCTGCAAGTTCTGTCCGACGGTCTCAAGTCGGGCGGCACTCTGATTGTCGTTCGCGCCAGTCAACCGCTTGCCGACAAGGTGGAGCAGGTGTTTGAGCATCAGAATGCGGAACAGATTGACGAACGCACAGCGACCAGGCAACCACAAGCGGTGGCTGCCGCTGTAGCCGGCGACACAATGATTCCGGTCATTGAGGAAGAGTTGGTCGTGGGCAAGCAAAGAGTCGAGCGCGGCGGCGTGCGCGTGTTCACTCACATGGTCGAGAGGCCGGTAGAAGAGCAAGTGACTCTTCAGGAAGAGCATGCCACTGTGGATAGACATGCTGTGAACCGCCCGATTTCCGAAGCGGAGATGAATTCACTGCGGGATCAGTCGTTCGAAGTTCGCGAAATGGGCGAGGAAGCCGTCGTCGGCAAAACGGCCCGGGTCGTGGAAGAAGTTCGCGTCGGCAAAGAGATGACGCAACGAACAGAACAGATCAAAGATACGGTACGGAAAACGCAGGTCGAAGTCGATCAGATAGCGGCCGATGGCCTCAAGCAGGGTACAAGGAAACAATAATGGCAACTGACAAAGTGACCGACAAAGTGAAGGTTTACGAAGAGAAGGAAAAGAAGGGTCTCGCGACCTGGATGTGGCTCCTTCCTCTCCTACTTCTGCTCGCGCTTGGAATTTGGCTCTTTAGCCGCCGTTCCAACACAACCGATACGGCAGCCGCGCCGGTAGCCGATCAAACGAAGCCGGATCAGGGCGCAGGAACTCAGGCCGCCGGCGTCATGACAGCAGCAAGCATTGCCGACTCCATTCGTACCAAAGGGCGCGTTAGTTTTAGTGACAATGATGTTCACTTTTCCACCGGAAGCGCCACTCTTGCCGGCGACTCGCAAGCCGTCCTTGACCAAACAGCGCAAGCGCTCCAATCGAATTCTGACTGGCACATGCGTGTCGTGGGTCATACCGATTCTGTCGGCTCCGGTGCGGCAAACCAGCAGCTCGCCCAGCAGCGGGCCAACAGCGTGATGAGTTATTTGACAGCCCACGGTATCAGCCAAAACCGCTTATCCGTAGATGCCAAAGGGGATACCCAGCCCGTTTCAACCAATAGCAGCGACGCGGGTCGAGCAGAGAACCGTCGTGTTGAGTTGATTAAGCAGTAAGCAAGGCTTGTTGTTGAATCGCAGTACTTTCTTGCGCCGAAGGCTGGGCCTCTCTTGAGCCCCGTCTTCGGTTATTTTTTGGCCTTTATTTTTTGGCCTTGTGAGGCTGTATCCGAAGAAGCAGCGAGGAAATGAGAGCCAGAAAACGTCTTGTGTTTTGGTGATGTTTATGTTCCTACCTTATCGGCCATCTTATGACTTTCTCGAAATGATCCGGTCGTTCATGATCTTACTGCTGTTTTTCATTCTGAGTCAGCCCGTCCCGCTATTCGCGGAACCGATCCCTGTTCGCTATAAGGAGCGGTCCATGGCTTTCTGGCCCTGCGCACCCAGGAAGGGAAAACCATAGCGGCCGGCGATCTTATCCAGGTGACTCATGGAGACCGGGTTGTGTCCCGCTTGGTCTTTCGTTTTAAAGATGGCTCCGTGGACGACGAGACTGCTGTCTTTACCCAACGTGATTGCTTTCGGTTAATCAGCGATCACCATATTCAGAAAGGGCCGGCATTTTCACATCCGGCAGACGTTTTGATCAACGCCTCTACGGGCCAGGTCACAGTTCGGTTTACAGAAAACGGTCAAAAAAAGGTGGAAACGAGCCATCTCGATCTTCCGCCCGACTTGTGCAATGGGATGATCCTCGACGTAATGAAAAACATTCGGCCCGATACGACGGAGACGAAACTATCCTATTTGGCAGCCACGCCCAAGCCGCGGCTGGTGAAACTCTCCATTGAGCCGAAAGGGGAAGAAACGTTTTCGATTGCCGGCACTCATCATAAATCGACTCGGTTCCGGGCGAAGATAGAACTCGGCGGCCTCGCCGGCGTGATTGCCCCGATGATTGGCAAACAGCCCGCCGATGTAGACGTTTGGGTCGTTGGAGGAGGAGCTCCGGCCTTTGTCAAGTCTGAAGGGCCGCTGTATCTCGGCGGCCCAATTTGGCGGATTGAAATGACCAGTCCGGTTTGGCCGCAAGCCTCGGAGGAAAGCCGCTAGTCAGTTCGCTATCACCTTTGTGCTCAGATTTCCGACGGCGCTGAGTTGGCTGGCTTATTCCAAAGGCAAGTTTTCCTGCAGAGTTTGGGTGAGCTCGTCGACCGAGGTTGGCTGGCTTAAACTCTCGATCGTACGATCCTTGGCAACATCAGAAAAGCCGGTGTGAATCGATTTCCTCCGTTCAATGTCAATGAGAGTCGTGATTTCCTGCTCGGCCAATAACAAAACTTGCAAAATCAGATGCTCCCGCTCATCAGAACGGCGATTCATGCGGTTTTGCCGCATCAAAATGAAACTGACGAGAAAGATTCCTTCAATTTCAATCAGAATGGCCAGCAGAGCAAAGGGGAACGGATCGAAGGCCGGAAACCAGCGATTCGGCACTGTATTGATAAGAAGCCAACAGCTAAACCAGATAACGTGCAGCAGAATGAACGGGAAACTTCCCACAAAGCCGCCAATCGCATGTCCGATCTTTTCCAGGCTCGTTTGCCGGGCTTGAAATTCCTTTTCCTGCTGGGCAATGGTCTGGATATGTTTTTGAATGTGTTCCGGTATATGTTTCACAAGCTTGAAAGAATGCGTTTACTTAGAGAGTCGCTCCCTGTTGTTAAGCATATGCAAAAGCGCTGTCCCGTAACGACGTGAAAGCTTGTTATCCTCTGGTTTCCTTGTCGGATGATGGAGCCGCTCATCGAATGGTTGTCGCAGTATGGGTACGCGGGCCTGTTTGTCCTGTTGATGTTGGGCATTGCCGGTCTGCCGATCCCGGATGAAACGCTGCTGGTCTTTTCGGGTTACCTCATTTCGGCTGGCCGACTCGGTTCCGTTCCGACGTTCCTGGCGGGATTCACGGGCGCGGCGAGTGGGATTTCCCTTAGCTATTGGTTGGGAAGGACGTTAGGCCACAAAGCTGTCGGTAGATACGGAAAATACATTCACCTTACGTCGGCGCGAGTGGATACCGTGCAGCGCTGGTTTCAAAGAATGGGAAACTGGCTGCTGTCGATGGGCTATTTTATTCCGGGCGTACGGCACTTCACGGCGCTGGTAGCCGGAATGTCCGGAGTTTCGTTTCGTGTCTTCGCGCTTTATGCTTATGGCGGCGCGGCTGTCTGGGTCCTGTTCTTTCTCGTTGTGGGATACGCCGTGGGAGAAAATTGGCAGGCGGCGCTGCGCCTGATTCATCGTTACACCTGGGCTTTTGCCGCTCTGCTTTTGCTGGTAGGCGGGGTGTTCTGGTGGGTACGAACTAAGAAGAATGGCCCATCGATGACAGAATAGTGAAAGCAGCTATGTTTCACTTGTTCCGAATTGCGCTAAGTGTCTTGGGGGCGTGCGCGTTAGTTTTTGGACAGTCCTCGTTGCCAGCGAGCGGCGTGGATCTGAAGGCCATTGATAAAAGCGTTGACCCGTGCCAGGATTTTTTTCACTATGCTTGCGGCAACTGGATGAAGGCAAACCCGATTCCGCCGCAGTACTCCAGGTGGGGACGGTTTAACGAACTGCAGGACCACAATCAGGAAGTTCTGCGCCAGATTCTGGAGGATTCAGCGAAGAATCAGAGCCGGTCCGCAATTGACCAGAAAATCGGTGCATTCTATGCCTCCTGCATGGATG
>CAXUBB010000209.1:0-6289 GCA_964249105.1 uncultured Bryobacteraceae bacterium
TCGGGAAGATAGACTCGCTTGTGCCCTTCATGCCGGGGCGACACGACTTTCCGTTCGTCCCACCATTGAAGCTGGCGAAGGCTGACTTGGGCGATTTTTGCTACATCAGTGCTGGTATAAGTCTGCTGGCCGGGAGCCGAATCAGAACGGACTTTCCGTGTTTTGAACATAACGCCCACTTTTCGTTTTAAGTTGAACGGCTGCCCAAATTTTACTAGACCTGCCAATAGAGTCAAGCGGAAAATGAAAAGCGCGAGTTAACCGCCGCCCACAAACTCGACGATTTCGACCTGGGAAGCGTGCGGCACAACCGTTTGGTCCCAATCGCGTTTTCGAACCAGTTTTTTATTCAGCTCGACCGCCACGCGGTCAGACGGGATTTCAAGCCATGTCAACAGCGCGGAAACCGATTGGTCGGACGGCACTTCCCGCCGCTCTCCATTGACAAGCACCTCAATCGACATGGCCTGCAACTCTTTCCGCTTCCCTCCTCCTCATTATATGGGGGTTAATTGGTTGCTACTCTGGTATTTCGCCATGCCAACCACCTACGCCCAAAGTTGGTTCCCGGTGCTGATTCAGATTGTGAGCGCGAGCGGGGTGGCCACGGGGAGGAGCGGTCTCTCCGCCATCCTGGGGCGGAGAGTGCGCGACCCGGTTAAATCGATGCCTTACGAATCGGGCATGAACCCGGTGGGAAATGCGCGCGAACGATTCAGCGTTAAGTTCTATCTGGTGGCCATGGTTTTCATCTTATTTGATATAGAGGCCATTTTCCTTTATCCGTGGGCTGTTGTTTACCGGCAGCTCCGGTTATTTGCATTTACGGAAATGCTGCTGTTTATTGCTTTAGTGCTTTGCGGGTTTTTCTATATCTGGAAAAAAGGCGTGTTGAACTGGTCCGTCGATGAGCAACGGAAAATGCAGGAAGGAGCGGCGAAGCGTGCTGCCTGAAGTACTGACTGGGAACCCGACTGCTTTAGTGATTAACGACCGTGTTCCGGAGGCGATCATTGATGCCGCCATCGCGGTGGATGGCCCGGTTTTGTTCATTGCCCCGGCCCAGATCGTCCCCGTGTGCCGGGTGTTAAAAGAGGACGCCGGATTCGAACGTTTAAGCGCTGTGACAGGCGTGGATTGGTGGCCGAGTGAGCCACGCTTTGAGATTATCTATTTTTTGCACTCTCTCCGGCACAATGCGCGGTTGCGGCTGAGTGTCAAGCTGGGTGAAAACGAAGGTCTGGATTCAGTAACGGAAGTGTGGCGCGGCGCGAACTGGTACGAGCGCGAAGTATTTGATCTATTTGGCGTCCCGTTCCGCAATCATCCGAACCTGGAACGCATTATGATGCCGGCTGATTGGGAAGGGCATCCGCTGCGGAAAGACTATCCCGTTCATGGGCACAAGTACTCTTACCAGGATGAGTAATTGGTTCGAAAAGCTTCCCATCGCATAGTAATTTTTTTAAGGTTGAGTCATGATTGAGGGCAAAGCTCACGTCGAGTCGCTCGACGCGGAGCACGAATTATCAATTGGCGATGTTTCCGGGATCGATGTTCCGGAGCAGCAGGTTAGTCCGTCGCGCAAGATGACCCTGAATATGGGTCCGCAGCATCCGTCCACGCATGGCGTGTTGCGCGTCGTGCTGGAACTGGACGGCGAGACGATCCTAAAAGCGCGCCCGGAGATCGGTTATCTGCACACCGGCATCGAAAAGCAGGCGGAAGGCAAGAAGTATCAGCAGGTGGTCCCGCTGACGGATCGCACTGATTATTTGTCGAATCTGAACAATAATCTTTGCTATGCGCTGGCCGTCGAGCGTCTGCTGGGCCTGGAAATTCCGCCGTTCGCTCAATGGATGCGCGTGATGTTGTGCGAATTGCAGCGCTTGTCCAGCCATCTAGTGTGGTTGGGGACGCACGCGCTCGATATCGGCGCGATGAGCGTCTATTTCTACTGCTTCCGCGAGCGTGAAGAGATCCTGAAAATCTTCGAGATGTTCTCCGGGCAGCGTATGATGACCAGCTATATCCGCATTGGCGGCCTGGCGCTGGAGCCGCCGCGCGGCTGGCACAACGTAGTCTCCAAATTCATGGAGCGCATTCCGCATGCGGTAGATGAGTTTGAAAATCTGCTGGCTGCCAATCCGATCTGGGTGAATCGCACCAAGGGCGTGGGGCAGTTGCCGCTCGACGTCATGCTGGATCTCGGCGTGACAGGCCCAATGCTGCGGGCCGCCGGTCTGAAGATAGATGCGCGGGTGGATTCGCCGCACTCCAGCTACGAGCAGTTCGACTTTGAAGTGCCCACGCGCACCGCCAATGACGTGTACGCGCGTTTCGAAGTGCGAATGGAAGAAATGCGGCAGAGCATCCGTATTGTGAATCAAGCGTTGGCGGGCATGCCCTCCGGTCCCTGGCAGGCGGATGCTCCGCATGTGGTGTTGCCGGATCGCGAAAAGATGAAGACCCAAATGGAATCGCTGATCTATCATTTCAAGATCGTGACGGAAGGCTTTCGCGTGCCTGCCGGGTCGGTTTACCAGGTGGTTGAGTCTCCGCGCGGAGAATTAGGTTATTACGTGGTCAGCGACGGCACCGCGAATCCGCATCGGGTGTTTATGCGAACGCCGAGCTTCGGCAATTTGCAATCACTGGGCGCGCTGCTCGAAAACGTGCTGATTGCGGATTCCATTGCCATAATGGGCGCGATGGATTTCGTGCTGGGAGACGTGGACCGGTAACGCGTATGACTTTCTCTCCGGCGCTGGAAGAGCGTTTTGCAAAGCTTCTCAATAGCTATCCTCCGGGGCGGCAGCGTTCGGCCATTGTGCCCATGCTGCTTTACGCGCAGGATGAAATTGGCCATGTTTCCCAGCAACTCGTGGAGGAGGTGGCCCGACGCTGCGGCGTGACGCCATTGCAGGTGGATGAAGTGATCGGCTATTATTCCATGCTGCATCGCAAGCCGCTGGGCAAATATCACGTCCAGGTTTGCACGAACATCTCCTGCCAGGCCGTGGGCGGCGAAGAACTTTTCGATCACGCCAGCCGCAGTCTTGGTCTCAAAAACAAACAAGTTTCTTCCGATGGTCTGATCTCACTCGAGGAAGTGGAGTGCATAGGGGCTTGCTCCTGGGCTCCCGCAATTCAGATCAATTATGATTTTTACCATTTTGTGACGCCGGAACGCTTCGATCAATTGATGCGGGCGCTTCAGGACGGCACCTACCGAAAGGCATCTTAATTCGCCATGCTTTATAACGAACCTAGTCCGCTGGAAGTCAGAGTCATCTCCCAAAGATTCGGCTTGCCGAATTCGGCGTCAATCGATACTTATCTGACGAACGATGGCTATGTCGCCATTAAAAAAGCAGTCGGGATGACGCCCGAAGCGATCATCGAGGAATTAAAGGCATCGGCCCTGCGCGGTCGCGGCGGCGCGGGATTTCCCACCGGCATGAAGTGGAGCTTCGTGCCGCGCACGACGGGGAAGCCTACCTATGTGATCTGCAACTCGGATGAAAGCGAGCCTTGCACCTGTAAAGATCGCCTGTTGATGGAAAACGACCCGCACCAGTTGATTGAAGGCATGATGATCGCGGGTTGGACCATCAAATCCAATAAGGGGTACGTCTTCACGCGCGGCGAATACCGCTACCAGATTGAGTGCATGGATCGCGCCATCGCGGAAGCCTACGAACGCGGCATCCTGGGAAAAAATGTATTCGGGTCAGGTTGGGATTTTGATCTGTACACGCATACAGGCGCGGGCGCGTATGAGTGCGGAGAAGAATCCGCGCTGCTGGAATCGCTCGAAGGCAAGCGCGGCATTCCCCGCCTGAAACCTCCGTTTCCGGCGGTGGTGGGAGCGTTCCAGTCGCCGACGATTCTGAACAACTGCGAAACGTTTTCTTCCGTTCCCGTCATCCTGCGCAACGGCGGCGCTTGGTATGCCGGTCTCGGCACGCCGAAAAACGGCGGCACGCGCCTGATGTGCATTTCCGGCCATGTCAATAAGCCGGGCGTGTATGAGCTGCCGATGGGTTTCCCGTTTGAGCGTTTGCTCAATGAAGTCTGTGGGGGTATGCGAAACGGTAAAAAGCTGAAAGCTTTGATTCCGGGCGGATCCTCTTCTCCGGTGCTGCTTCCGGAAGAGTGCGAAGGTCTTTTGCTCGATTTTGATTCGATTGCCGCGAAGAAAAGCATGGCGGGTTCGGGCGGGCTGCTGGTTCTAGATGAAGATACCGACATCGTCGCCGTGGCGCTCCGCACCATCAAGTTCTACGCTCATGAAAGCTGCGGCTGGTGTATTCCCTGTCGGGAAGGTACAACATGGCTGAAAAAGGTTCTCACGCGTTTTCATGACGGCGGCGGGCGCCAGAACGATATCGATTTGATTGGCGAGTTGGCGGACAATATGCTCGGGCGTACCTTCTGCGCTTTGGGTGATGCGGCAGCGATGCCGACCACAGGATTTATCAAGAAGTTTCGCGGCGAGTTCGAGGCGTACCTGCGAAAGTCGCAGGGAGCGCAGGAGTCGGAACTGCAAACTGTTCCGGAGCTTGCCGTTGTTTAAAAAAAATTGAAGTAGAGATTTATGGCTGACCCAGTTAAGTTTACAATCGACGGTCAAGCGCTTGAAGCAGCGCCGGGAACGCTGCTGATTAATGCTGCCAAAACCGCTGGAATTTCGATTCCCGCCTTTTGTTATTACGACAATCTGTCCTTGCAGGCCGCGTGCCGCATGTGCCTGGTGGAAGTGGAGAAAACTCCCAAACTGCAAGTCGCCTGCACGTTGCCGGTGGCCGAGGGCATGGTGGTCCACACGGACTCCGAAGTGGTTCGGAAAGCCCGCAAAGGCACGCTGGAATTTCTGTTAACCAACCATCCTCTCGATTGTCCGGTTTGCGACAAAGGCGGAGAGTGCGAGTTGCAGGACATGGTGTTCCGGTACGGCGCGGGTGAAAGCCGCTTCCGGGAATCCAAAATCCATGTGGATGAGAAACAGTGGTCGCCCATTGTTTTCTACGATGCTCCACGCTGCATCCTTTGTTATCGTTGCGTGCGCATTTGCGGCGAAGGGCTGGGAGTCAATGCTCTCAGTATCGGCAATCGCGGCGCGGCTGCTGAAATCATTCCGAATCATGGCGACCACCTGGAGTGCGACGAGTGCGGCGCTTGCATCGATATCTGCCCCGTGGGCGCGTTGACCAGCGGAACGTACCGTTATAAGACACGGCCCTGGGAGATGGAGCACGTCGGCACAATTTGTACGCACTGCTCGAACGGCTGTAAAACGACGTTGGGCGTTCGCAACGGTGACATCATGCGCGCCAACAATCGCGATCACTCCGGCATCAACGGCGAGTTCCTGTGCGTCAAGGGTCGTTATGCCTACGACTTTAATGAGCATCCCGACCGGTTGACCGCTCCTTTGGTTCGCGTTAATGGCGAACTGAAGCCGGTTTCCTGGGCCATTGCGCTGGCGACGGTTGCTAAGAAATTCATGGAACTGCGGGCCAAGAACGGCAAGTTCGCGGTGATTGGGTCGAATCACACGACCAACGAAGAGAATTTTCTGTTGCAACGGTTCGCCCGCAAGGCGCTCGGCACATCCAACATCGATCATCACCGGACCGGCGATGTGCCGGCATTGCTGGATGCGCTGCACGGGCGGACAGATGCGCTGGCTACGATTTCCGACCTCTTTACGACCAAGGCAGCGTTGGTAATCGACAGCGATCTGGCGCAGGAACAGCCGCTTATTGCCTATCAACTGCGGAGCAACTGGCGGCTGAATAAGGCCCATGTGTATACGGTCAATCCCGGCGCGGTACGCGAAGACAGCTACGCAACATCAGTCCGGGCGGAGCGGGGACGCGAGTTTGAAGCGCTCGAAGGCTTGCGCGACAAGCTGAAAGCGGAGCCGGAATTGATTATCCTCTTCGGGGCTGCCGTCAAGGGCGAGGCCGTCCGAAGTCTCGTGGCGTTTGGCGATTCGCTCGGCATACCGATAAAGTACGTTTGCCTGGTGGATTATTCAAACTCACGCGGCGCTTCCGATATGGGACTGGTGCCGGATCTGCTTCCCGGATATCACCCGGTCAGCGACGCCGGTGTGGAACCCGGCTTGAACTACGATCAAATTCTAGCCGCTACGGATTTGGATGCGCTGTGGGTCATTGGCGCAAATCCGGCCTCCCGCCAGCCTATCGCTTCCACTAATGCGTTTGTGGTCGTGCAAGATCTCTTTTTGACGGAAACAGCGCGGCGGGCCGATGTAGTC
>CAXUBB010000209.1:6299-9332 GCA_964249105.1 uncultured Bryobacteraceae bacterium
GGCTTCGGCCTATGAGAAGACCGGCACGGTCACTAACGTATGTGGCGAGGTCCAGAAGCTGAGCAGAGGTCCCAAAACTATGGGAGCCAAGTCTGATCTGGAGATTATCGGACTCATTGCCAAGGAAATGCGCGAGGACTTGGGTCCCATCAATCCGACGGCCATCTTCCAGCAGATCCGGCAAACGGTTCACGGCTACAATGTGCCGTTTGCGGTGATTGAAACGGGTGGCGCTGCCCTCACAGCCCCATTGAACGGGCATTTTGAATTCCGTTCCGCGCCGGAACTCATCCGGTCGGCGAACAACACGCTTTTCACTTCGGGTACCCTGGGTAGATTCTCCAATATGCTGAACTCTGTCATTGAATCACCCGGTCGGCTGTATAGCGATCCGGCGAAAGAGACTGGTGTGGAAGAAGGCAGCGTGCAGGTGGAAACTACGGGGCTGGCTCGATGAACTTCTTTGTTGTCAGCTTGCTGAAAATCGCCATCGTTTTTGCCGTTTTCATGTCGACGCTGGCCTACCTGCAATGGATTGAAAGAAAAGTGCTCGGGCATATTCAATCGCGAACCGGTCCCTTGCGCGTCGGTCCGCACGGCCTTTTGCAACCAACGGCCGATGTAATCAAGCTTCTGACGAAAGAAGATCTGTTGCCGCCCTATGTGAACAAGTTCTTCTACCTGCTGGCGCCTTTCATCGCGGTCTCGCTATCGCTGATTGCGATTTCGATTATTCCGTTCGGGCCGGAAGTCAACATTCTCGGCGTTCACACTTATATGCAGATCAGTGACCTGAACGTGGGTATTTTGTTTGTGCTGGCAATCAGTTCCGTGAGCGTATATGGCGTGGCCTTGGCGGGATGGTCTTCCAACAATAAGTATTCGTTATTAGGAAGTCTGCGGAGCAGCGCTCAACTAATTAGTTATGAGCTGCCATTCACGCTGGCTATTGTTTCGCCTCTGCTGTTGAGCAATCATCTGAGTTTTCGCGGCATCTGCGACAGCCAGGCCGGTTTTTACCTCGGCTTTATTCCCAGATGGCATATCTTCCAGATGCCTTTTCCGCAGATCTTTGCGTTTCTCTTCTTCATGATTGCGGGATTCGCGGAAACGAATCGCGTGCCGTTCGACCTGCCCGAAGCGGAGAACGAGCTGGTAGCCGGTTTCCACACGGAGTACAGCAGCATGAAGTTTGCCTGCTTTTTTATGTCGGAGTACGCCAACATGGTGACGATCACCTGCGTGGCGACGCTGCTTTTTCTCGGCGGCTGGCATCCGCTGTTTCCTGGAATCATCGCAAACCTCGTTGGGCCGCTGGTGTTTCTGCTAACGGCGGCCATGCTCTTTTATCACGGTTTGCAGCCTGCCAGAAGACGGGACAAGTTTACGTTTCCTATCTTCGGTCTGGCGTTTCTGGGGTTAGCCGTTCTTTTTGCGATTCCTCTCTTTTGGCCGGTTTTGACGCCGATCTTCTGGTTTGTCAGTAAGGTCGGTATTTTGCTGTTCGTTTATATTTGGGTTCGCGGAACTTTACCGCGCTTCCGGTATGACCAATTGATGCACTTCGCATGGACGTTTCTGTTTCCATGCGCGCTGGTTAACCTGCTCGTGACCGCATTCTGCGTGGCCGTGTTCGGGAAGTGAGGCGATCTCTTGGATACAGTTCTCTTTATTATCTTTGCAACCGTCGCGGTAGTTTGCGCTTTTAATCTGGTTTTCCAGAAGCATCCGATTTCGAGCGCCCTGTCGCTGATTGGCGTCATGGGTTCGCTGGCTGTTCTCTACCTTTTGCTGGGCGCGGAGTTTATTGCGATGGCGCAAGTGATCGTGTATGGCGGCGCGGTCATGGTGCTGTTTGTTTTCGTGATCATGCTACTGAATGCGGGCGCTGAAAAATCCAGCAATAAAGGCTGGTTTGCGCAAGTCGCTGGTATTCCCCTGTTGCTGGCGTTTGTGGCCTTGCTGGGATTCTTGATACGCGGCGTGCTGCCTTCCATGCGGCCCGTTGAGTTTGGAAGCTGGGTGGGCGGTAAAGCCGAGCAAATCGGACAGATGCTCTTTACGGAGTATTTGCTGCCCTTTGAAGTGATCTCGGTCCTGATCCTGATTGCCATTCTCGGCGCGGTTGTATTGGCGCAAAAGGAGATTGAATAATGCACCTTCCGCCCGTGCCTTTGTCCTGGTATTTGATTCTGAGCGCCGTTCTTTTTTCGCTGGGCGTGGCTGGTTTCATTTACCGCAAAAGCGTGATTACGGTATTCATGTCCATTGAACTCATGCTGAATGCCGTGAACCTCAGCTTTGTATCGTTTTCGTATAACCTGCGCCGCATCGATGGGCACATCTACTCGTTCTTTGTCATGGTAGTTGCGGCGGCGGAAGCAGCCGTTGGACTTGCCATTATTCTCACGATCTTCAAAAATCGCGGAACGCTTCAAATCGACGAGGTCGATTCGCTGAAGCTTTAACATCTCGCTCATGACACTCTGGCTTATTCCGTTTTTCCCGCTGCTTGGGTTTCTTCTCACCGCCATGTTCGGTAGGCGCTGGTCGAAGTCCCTCGTCAATTTGATTGCTGTCGGATCGGTGGCAGTTTCTTTTCTTTACGTGCTCGCTGTTGTTTCTAAGCTCTACCCTCTTAATACGACATACGCGGAGCATGGCTTCACTTGGCTGCAAAGCGGCTTTCTACAGGTTGGTTTTGATCTCGCTCTGGACCGGCTGACCGCCGTAATGCTGCTGATTGTCACGGGCGTTGGTTTGCTGATCCATATTTACGCGGTCGGCTATATGGCGCACGAGGGCGGCTACTATCGCTTCTTCAGCTACTTGAACCTGTTCATGTTTTTCATGCTGGTATTGGTGCTGGCCGCCAACTTGCTGCTGATGTTTGTCGGCTGGGAGGGCGTGGGACTTTGCAGCTATCTGCTGGTCGGATTTTACTTCACGGAACAGTATGCCAGCGATGCCGCCAATAAAGCGTTTATCGTGAATCGCATTGGCGATTTCGGGTTTCTGCTGGGGATTCTGCTC
>CAXUBB010000210.1:0-8028 GCA_964249105.1 uncultured Bryobacteraceae bacterium
TTTCGACGGTCCATTTTGATGCGGTGGATGTGGGCGAGTCCAATCTGACGGCGGTTCAGGTGGAGTTGGTCAAGGACGCGCCCGCTGCCACAACGGAGGAGTCAAATGCGCCTGTAGCAACAACGGAGAAGGCCGCCAATACCCCTAGAGCTGCGGAGGATGAGAACGCCATTCCGAACCCCACGGCTCTTGGCAAGCCGCCGGATGATCCTAATCGCCCGGTACTCCGGCGGGGAAAGCCGTCCCAAAGCCGTCCGGAAACGGAGGAGAATTCGGACGATAAACCGCCTGTAAAAACCAGTTCAGTCGCTAAGGCAAATAAAAACAAGGATGGAGATTCCATCGATTTTGTCATTGACTCGAATGCCGATCACAAGAAGCTAAGCTCCGGTGCTCCCGAACTAATTTCACGGACCACCGAATGGGCCGGGTCGTTTACACAAGGCTTGCCCAATTTCGTTTGTCAGCAGACAACCACCCGCTACATGGAGGAATCGAAGGCGGCAGGCTGGCAGGCCTTGGATGTGCTGTCAGCCAAAGTAATCTATGAAGACGGTAAAGAGGACTACAAGGAGATCATGGTCGGCGGCAAACGAACCAGTAAAAGCATGTTGGATTTGGGAGGCGCCACCTCCACTGGTGAGTTTGCCTCGGTGTTAATAAGCTTATTTGCCCCTGCCAGCCGAGCTCAATTTGGATTTTACCGGTCGTCAACAGTAGGAAAAACAGCGGCGGCCATTTACGATTTTAAAGTTGCGCTGCCCAATTCGAATTGGACCATCAGAGTCGGCGGCCAGACACTACGACCGGCTTACAGCGGAAGCGTATGGATTGACCGTACTACCGCGGAAGTTCGCCGCATTGAGATGCAGGCCGACAACATTCCTAAGGATTTTCCCATGGATTCCTTGCAAATGGCCGTTGACTATGACAGCGTTCCTTTAGGGACAGCGCAATTTTTGCTGCCCACCCATGCTGAAAATCTAAGCTGCCAGCGGGGAACAACTCTCTGTTCTAAAAACGAGATCGACTTCAGAGATTATCACAAGTACGCTGGCGAAAGCACCATTACTTTTAAGTAGCGACCAGCTTTTAACGCAAATCGTACAAGGGTGATTTTCGAAATTTCAGCAAAGCCCGAATCCAGGTAATGGGGTCGCGGAATACTGTTACCTTTTTGCCTTCCGCAATCGAGCGTGACTCGTAATTAACCGGCAGTTCCAAAGGCCGATAACCTTTCCGCAGCAGCTTAATGACGATCTCGTAATCGAAGTCGAAGCGATTGCACTCAAAGCTCAAGCCGTAAATACACTCGCGCCGGAACACCTTAAACATGGTAAAGGGATCGCTGAGCTTTTGAGAGTAAAGGGTGTTGAACAGCGTCAGGAAAAGCACATGGCCAAAATTAAAGAAAGCGGCCAGTCCGGGCGCGTCTGAAAAAGTGCGAATCTTCCAGCTACTCTTGCTTTTACTATGCCTGGATCCGAGAACGAAGTTGTTCTGGAAATTCAAAATGGGAGCGATCAACGCATCATAGTCGTTGATGTCATACTCAAGATCGGCATCCTGAAAGAGAATCACCGTTCCAGTTGCCGCTTTCAGGCCAGTCCGGACAGCGTGCCCTTTGCCTCTGGGCCTATCTTCCAGGATGAGCTTGACTCTGGGGTGGCTTTTGTACTGGGAAACGAGATCACGGCTGCCGTCAGTCGAGTTGCTCTCGACAATGATGATCTCCAGTTCAACACCTTCAATCGTTTTAGCAAGCAGTTGGTCGAGCAACTCCGTGCAAGTCGCTTTTTCGTTGAAAACGGGAACAATGACGGAAAGCACGGGGGTTGCCGGATACTCCTTGGCTCTCACCAGAAAACAGGTGCGGCCGTAAAAGAGCCGGAACGTTTTGTTGCGCAGCAGCGGGGTGGCGGAAGTAGCCTTTCGAAGCCAGCGATGCTGGCGCAGCGCGCGCGTGTTTTCACGAAGCTTTTGCCGCAGGTAGTTCAGGGAAACTAAACTACGGTCAGGCGTAATGACCGGATCGCCGAAGCCTGCTCTTATCAGCAAGTTTTGCAGGCTATCCGCTGAAAAGTAATAAAGATTCGTCCGGTTGAACTCCCACCAGGAATTTCGAAATAGCCGCGCTGTCCTGCTATCAATGGTAGGCGAAACAACCATCAGGGAGGCTTCCGCTAACAGAAGCGTTCTCAGTTTTTTGAGCGCGAACAATGGTTCCCGCATCCGTTCCAGGCTGCAGAAGAGCACGCAGGCCGCGATGCGGCGCGGCAAGGAAGTCTCAGGAACGCTTTCGAATTCTTCCGGGGAAATGGCAAAGACCTCGAAGCCTAATCCCTTGGCTTCCGCCGAAAGGAACGCGTCGGCGCCAATCAGCAGCATCCTGCCTTCACGGAGACGCGTGTAGGAGGTCAACTGCTGCATTCTTTCCACGGCGTTGGCCCGGTAAAGGTCGGTTAGAACTTTCGATTCGAGTTGACTTGTTCCATCATCAATCGGAAAGTTGCGGGGCGGTTGTGGATTCAAAAAGAGCAGCCCGCACTCCCCACAACTGCAAACGGGAGACTTCTCGACAACAAACTCGTATTCGAGATGAGGAGACTCGCAAATGGGGCATTGCTGCCGAATCTCACCAACCGGTTGCTTTGCTCTTTTTGTTGCTGCTACCAGACCCATGTGCGGCGGAGAAAAGGAATCCTTGCCGGTTAGGCAAAAGCTTCCTTTTGCAAATTTAATTCAAACCCGGCTTTGACCGCATCCTCGCGGAACATCTTAACAGTTTCAAGCGAGTATTCATTCAAGTCTTTGCCCACGAGTGACAGCTTATGGAGGATGTCATTGGTTGCGGTGATAATATGGCAACCAACACTGTCGGCTTGAAAGACGTTCAGCAACTCGCGCGGACTAGCCCAGATCAATTCCAGGTTCTTGCAAGCTCCTAAGATCTCCACGGCTTCGCGCATGATCGGCACGGGATCACGCCCGGTATCCGCAATGCGCCCGGCAAAGACAGAGATATAGCTGGAAGGACAACCAACCATGGCTGCCGTGACATCGCTTACCTGCCGCAGTGTCATCAGCGCGGTCACATTCAGCTTTACGCCCTTGGCGGACAGCCTGCGGATCAACGGAATCGAAGGCTCGCCGTGCGTATTAGTCACCGGAATTTTGACATAAACGTTATAGCCCCAGCTTGCAATTCGGAGCGCCTGCCGTTCCATTTCTCCGAAATCGTCGGAGAACACTTCAAAAGAGATGGGGCGGTCCGGTATAACCGCCAATACTCCGAGCGCAAAGCTTTCGTAGTCAGTGATGCCGGCTTTGCGCATGAGCGTGGGGTTCGTGGTAAAGCCGCTGATGGAGGGATGACGGTATAAAGCGCGCATCTCGGTGAGCGTGGCGCCGTCGGCAAAAATTTTAATCTTTAGATGGGAAAGTGCGCTCAGTGGGATTGGACCTCTTGCTTAATAATCCAGTTTACTGCTTTCGCTAGGGAAGATACTGTGGCGTTTGGCGGGAACTCCGGTTTCCGCTCATCGTAGCCGTAGTCGATCAGCACCGTTCGGCAACCGGCGACGGCTCCGGCCTCGATATCGCGCCAGCGATCTCCAATCAAAAAGCTCTGATCGAGGTGAATGCCATACTTTTCTCTCGCTTCCCAGAGCAGTCCGGGCAAGGGCTTCCGGCATTCGCAGCCGTCTTCATCATCGTGATAACAGACGAAGAAGTCATCAAGGGGCAATTGCCGGGCGAGTTCCGCATGGATCTGCTCGACAGCTTGTTTGGAGGTTGCGCCGCGCCGCACATCGGGCTGATTCGTGACCACCACCAAGAGGAAGCCACGCTCTTTCAGTTGTTGCAGCGAGTCTGCCGCGTTCGCTACCAGCTTGACTTCACTGGGACTGGCGGGCGGATAAGGCTTTCCATCCCGAACGACGGCTTGATTGATCACACCGTCACGATCTAAGAAAATGGCGCGCACTGATTCGGAACAATGATAGCCTTCAATATTGCAGAGAACCAACGCTGTAATCGTACTTATTTGCTTATTGACGGCAGGCGCGGCTGCGGGTGCTGAGGGACCGCCCGCCTGGGCGTACGGCACGGAACCTGCCGCAGCGACCGTTCCTCACGATAGGCGTCCGGCCCAAAACCCGCCCGACGACGGCTTAAAACATCTCCCAGGCAGTACCTTCGCCTTCACGCGAGCGCAGATCAGCGATCATTTCGGACCGGCTGACTGGTATCCAGGCGACCATCCCCCCATGCCGGATGTCGTGGCGCATGGCCGGAAACCGGCGGTATGGGCGTGCTCTTTATGTCACTACCCGAACGGCAAGGGACGCCCGGAAAACGCCGGTATCTCCGGCCTGCCCGCCGACTACTTTCTCCATCAGATGAATGAATTTCGGGAGGGCCTCCGAAAAAGCGCCGATGGACGCAAAACCAATACCAATCTTATGGCCTCTATTGCCAAAGCCATGACCGAGGAGGAAATCAAAGCGGCAGCCGACTACTTTAGCTCCATGCAGTGGACGCCCTGGATCAAGGTGGTCGAGACTGAAACCGTTCCGAAAACCCGAATTTCGGTGGGCATGTTCCTTCCCTTGGATAACGGCGGGAAAGAGCCGCTAGGACAACGCATCATCGAAACGCCCGAGCAACCGGAAGCCACCGAGGTGCTTCGTGATCCGCGCTCCGGCTTTATCGCCTATGCGCCTGTCGGCAGCATCAAAAAGGGCGAGCATTTGGTGACAACCGGCGGTGGTAAGACGGTCGCCTGCGGGGTCTGTCATGGAGCCGATTTGAAGGGCCTCGGTCCTGTTCCCGGAATTGCGGGCCGCTCGCCCAGCTATCTCGTGCGGCAGATGTACGACATGCAGCAGGGCACGCGAAAAGGAACCTGGACGGAGTTGATGAAGCCGGTAGTCAGCGGTTTAACCGAAGAAGATATGTTGAATATCGCTGCTTACACAGCGTCGCGTACGCCTTGAGCAACGTTAAATCGACTCCCAGCGGGTCTTTTCCATTTTTAACTTTGGATGCGAGACCAGCAGGTGCCAGACGATGCCCTGGAAGGCTTCGGAATGGGGAGTAACGTGATTAGGATTTACGGTAGGGATAATGACGCAAGCATCGGCCACTTGCGCGGTGAACCCTCCATCACGTCCGACAATGCCAAAGACTCTCGCGCCAATGGAACACGCGTATTCCAGCGCCGCGACCAAATTGGGACTGACTTGTTTTTCGAGATTGCCGCCTCCTACCGAGAGCACAAGAATGGCATCCTCCCTTTTCAGGCGGCTCACGCGCAGCCATCTTTCGAAAACAGTGGCCCAACCTTCGTCATTGGTGCGGGCCGTCAGTTCGGAAACGTTGTCGGTAGGCGCGTAAGTTTCAAGCCCAACAATTTTACGGAAGTCGTTCACGGCGTGCGACGCATTAGCCGCGCTGCCGCCCACGCCTAAAATAAAAAGCCGCCCTCCCCTTTCTCTTACCTCAGCTAGCGCCGTTGCGATCTGTTCGATGGCTTGGGTGTCGAGCTGCTTGGTAATTTCCTGCACTTCGGCCAGAAAGGTCTCTGAAAAACTCATCACTGGCTATTATGGCTGGCGAGAAGGATTCATCTGTGGTCTAGCGGGGCAGATGCTGTTCCAGATCGGCGATTCCAGCGGGTGAGCCGATTTCATAGAAGCGTTCTGCAACTTCGTAAGCGGCTAATTCTCTGTCGGCCAATAGAGCTTTATAAACATCGGCCAGGTCGCAGACTTGATTGGAGGGCAGTGCTTCGAAAACGGAGCGTTGAAAGACGCCAAGTCCGTAATCGATGTAGCGCATCTGCGGAGTTCGGATCTTCTTGTCGTAGCGGAGAATGGAGGCGTTTTCGGCTTCGATATTGCTCGTGTCGAAATTTCCTTCGTTGTGATAGATCGTCATTAAGCCACGTTTGTGGGAGGCGGTGAAGGCATCGGCAATGGCTGTGTAGTCGCAGTCCAAATAAGAATCTCCATAGAGGACGAAGAATTGGTCGCGCAACTTCGGAAGAGCTTTGCGGATAGCTCCAGCGGTGCCGAGCAAGGGCGCTCCGTCAAAAGAGTAACCAATGGTAAGGCCGAACTCCTGGCCGTCTCCCGCGAAATGTTGAATCATCTCGCCTAAATGCCCGATGCAGAGCACCACCTCACGAACTCCTTTTCGTCGCAGCAGCCGAAGCTGGTGCGCCAGAAAAGGCTCTCCGTTAATAGGCACTAATGATTTAGGAATAATTTCGGTAATGGGGCGGAGCCTAGTTGCCAAACCGCCGCAAAGAATCGCGCAAGGAAGCATGATTAGGACTGCGTTACCAAGATCGTGCCCTGGAAGTCGAATCGTATCCGTACTTCCCGGATGCCGGCTTCACGCATGGCATGTCGCAATCTGGTTTTATCTTCGGTATAGAACATCAGAAAGCCGCCGCCGCCTGCTCCGATGAGCTTGCCGCCCAAGGCTCCATGTTGACAGGCAAGGTTATACCAATCGTTAATAGCTTCGTTGGTCATGCTGTTCGAACGCTGCTTTTTGTGCTCCCAATGAACTCGCATGATGTCGGCGAATCCCCGGAGATCTCCTCTCTCCAGCGCGTCTTTGCTTTCGTATCCGAGCTTCTTGACGAAGTGCAGGTTATCCACCATGGACTGGTCTTTCTGCCTACTTTTGGTGTCCTGATCCCGCAATATCTCCGAGGCGGACCTGGTAAAACCGGTATAGAACAACGTCAGATTGTCCTCTAAATTGGCTAGTGTTTCGCTGCTGATCTTCAATGGATTAACGTTGACAGCGCCGTCCGTCTGGAACTCGAAACAAGTAATTCCGCCAAAAGCGGCAATGTATTGATCCTGCTTGCCGACTGGCTCGCCGAGGCGTTCAATCTCGATATGACAAGCCTGCTCCGCTAATTCCTGCCGGGGCACAATCGTTTTTGTGTGAAGATGCAGCGCGTGCAGGAGCGCAGTGAGGAAACTACCGCTGGAACCCAGTCCGGTGCCGGCGGGAATGTCGGACATGCTGGTAATTTCCAGATAGCTGGCCTCCTGGTCCGCCAATTTCAGCGCTTCGCGGATGAGCGGGTGCTGAATTTGATCGAGTGTTCTGACTCTTTCAAGCTGCGAGTACTTGATAATCAGGTCTTCAAAGAACGTCTGATGAAGCGTGATGTAAACGTACTTATCAATGGCGGCGGATAGGACGAATCCGCCGTGTTCGCGGTAGTAAGAGGGCAGGTCCGTGCCGCCGCCGCCCAACGAGATCCGCAGCGGGCTTCTGGTAATAATCATGTTCGGTGAGTGCGCATATAGAGTTGCTCGACGATCCTTAAAGTCGCCTGTGCGTCGGTAATGCCCGGTTGGGGTATTCTTCCCAACTCAATGTCTTTCAGAAACTCTGAAAATTCGAGTTCCCAGGAATCATCCGCCATGGGGTACTCGTAAATGGTGGTGGGCGGCGGTCCCATTTCGGGCAGCATTTGATAATGGGCCAGCCGCTCGGTTCCATAGCTGCCGCCCAGTCCGGTGATTTCTAATTTGCCGGTGCGGCCGCAAATCTCGAATGAGAACAGATTCTTCCACTCGGTCCAACTGGCGTGCAGAAAGGCGACCTGTCGAGCGGGTGTTTCCAGCAGAAAAAAGGCGTTGTCTTCGACCGGCATTTTCCAGAAGTAGGTGGGAGCGCTGCCGCCAATGAAATCCATGTCCCCAAGAAACCAGCGCGCGAGATCAATCAAGTGTACGCCTTGATCGACTGCTTCGCCGCCGCCGGAGATAGCGGGAACAGCGCGCCATTCCGTGTCGTAGCCAATTCTTCCGCCATGCCCGTAGCGTCCTCGAATGTAGAGCAGATCGCCGATAGTTCCCGAATCATAAATCTCCCTGGCTTTTTGCAGAGAGCGGTGATAGCGATGATTGAACCCTACCCGTACGCGCGCACCTGTCGCGTTCGCGGCGTTTGACACAGCATCCAATTCCGCTGCCCGGCGCGCACCCGGCT
>CAXUBB010000210.1:8038-9279 GCA_964249105.1 uncultured Bryobacteraceae bacterium
GGGGCAAGTAGGTCATGCGTTGTGCAGATAAAAACAGCGTCGATTTCCTCGCGAGCAATCGTGGATTGCCAGTCTGTCGTCACATCCGCGCCATGCTGCCTGGCCAGGGCTTCAGCCTTGGCTGCGTTTACGTCACAGCAGATTTTGACGGTGGCCCGGTTCTGAACGCTGCGTGCCCGTTTTTGCCCAATAAATCCGCAGCCGATGATGGCGATCTGTAAATCCGAGGTCATTCCAAAACAATGCCGCGCTCATCAGGGGTGATGCGGCGCAGGGTGTAGATATCCGTCGCAGCCAGCTTATCCTTCCATTGACTTAAGGAAGGCCACGGGTCCCAGACGGCGCTGAGCAGGCGTCCTGTCAGTCCATCGCTCACGGCGGAAAGCAAAGTGACGCATAGATCGGCTGCTTTTTCCGGCGGCGTCCCGCCACGTTCCCTTTGCTTCACGGCATCATCGTAAATCGCCGGCCCGACTTGTTCCGGGCTGGCGTCCAGAACCTCCTGCAACATACGGGTGTTCACGGCTCCCGGAGCAACGGCGTTGACATCAATGCCGGTACCTTTCAACTCTTCCGCCAAGTTCTCGGTCAGCCGCACCACCGCTGCTTTGGAAGCGGCATAAGCGCTGAAGCGCGGACGCGGAGACGTGGCGCCCCCTCCCGAAAAGTTAATGATCTTGCCGTAATGCTGCTGGCGGAAATGGGGCAGAATGCCGCGGCACAGTTGAGCCGTACCGATCAGATTGATTTGAACCGTTGCGATCCACTCTTCGAAGTTGATTTCATCCAAAGCGCCTTTGGGTCCCAGGACTCCGGCGCAGTTAACCAGCCCGGTAAAGTGTTCCATCTCGTTGATGGCTGTTTTTATCAGCTCTTCTACGGCGGCGGCATCCGAAACGTCCGCCGCTTTAGTCATTACCTTCTGAGAAGGAGCTTTTAGGCTCTCCAGTTCCCCTTGCGCCGTGGCGAGATCACCGGCGGAACGAGCGCAAATGAGCACATCCGCGCCCGCCAGCACGCAGGCTCTGGCAATCGCTTTGCCAATTCCTGAACTGCCGCCCGTAATGAGAACTCCACGGCTATTGAGAGATTGGTTCATGAGCGTTGCGCCAGCAGCCTGGGATTGTCCCGCAGGTAGCGAATTGTTTGAATGACGCCCTCCCGAATGCTGAGTTTGGGTTTCCAGCCCAGAGCGCGTACAGCTTTTGTGTCCAGAAAGATAAACGGATTATCTCCAATCC
>CAXUBB010000211.1:0-9230 GCA_964249105.1 uncultured Bryobacteraceae bacterium
CAATCAGCGTCCCGAACTGTGGAATCTTTTTAACACCCGTGTTCATCCCGGAGAAAGTCTGCGCGTCTTTCCCCTATCTAACTGGACCGAAATGGACGTCTGGCATTACATTCATGCCGAGAACATCCCGATTGTTCCGCTGTACTTCGCCAAGCCGCGCCCGGTGCTCGTTCGCGGCGAGTCGCTGCTGCCGATAGAACAGCCGTTCATTCCCCGCCTGCCGGGAGAAGAAGCGCAACTGGTCATGTGCCGGATGCGCTCGCTCGGGTGCAGCCCCTGTACGGGCGCGATCCGCTCCGAAGCTGATACGGTCCCGCGCATTATTGAGGAACTGGTCACCATGCGCCGCTCGGAACGGCAGAATCGGGTGATTGACCATGATCAGGACGGCTCGATGGAGATCAAAAAGCAGGAGGGCTACTTCTAATGGCGACGGCCCAAGTTCTATCGGCGGTTGACCCGTTTGAGGAGTTTCTCGAAGCGGAGCAGGCTAAAGATCTGCTGCGCTTCACCACGGCGGGCAGCGTGGATGACGGCAAGTCCACGCTGATCGGCAGGCTGCTCTATGACTCGCGCAGCGTTTACGAAGATCAGTTGGAGTCAGTGACAAAGGCGTCGGTAGGACGGAATGCCGGCGCGATTGACTTCTCCCTGCTGACGGACGGTCTGCGCGCCGAACGGGAACAGGGCATCACCATTGATGTGGCTTACCGCTACTTCGCCACGCCGCGGCGCAAGTTCATCATTGCCGACACGCCGGGACATGAACAGTACACCCGCAACATGGTAACGGGCGCTTCCACGGCGGAACTGGCGATTGTGCTGGTGGATGCGCGTAAGGGCCTGCTGCCGCAATCCCGCCGCCATGCTTACATCGCCGGGCTGCTCGGCCTTCCGCATCTCGCGGTGGCCGTCAACAAAATGGATCTGGTCGATTTTGACCAGGATATTTTCAACGCGATTGAAGCGGATTTCCGTCAATTCCTGCGAGGCCAGCGAATCGAGCCGTACTTTGTGCCCATCAGCGCGCTGACCGGCGATAACGTTGTTACCCGCAGCAAGAACACGCCCTGGTTTCACGGCCCCAATCTCCTCGAATACCTGGAAACCGTGCCGGTTGGAAATCGCGCCGATCACGAATCCTTCCGCTTTCCGGTCCAGCGCGTGGTCCGTCCCGATCAGCACTTCCGGGGTTACGCGGGCACGATCGCTTCCGGTCAAATTCGTCCGGGTGATCCCGTTCTTGTGCTGCCCTCCCGTCGCAAGACAACCGTACAGGCAATCAACACCTTTGATGGAGATCAGGACTCAGCCGGCGCAATGGAGTCAGTGACGCTGCGCCTGGCGGATGAGATTGATATTATTCGCGGCGATACGATTGCCGCCGTTGATAACGCTCCTCTGCAATCAAATTTCATCGCGGCCACCGCCGTTTGGCTGAGCGAAACTCCGGCGCGGCTGGGCGCTCGCTATCGCCTGAAACATACAACGCGGCAGGAAACAGCGGAGTTGAAAAGCGTTGAGCATCGCATCAATATCAACACCTTGGCTCACGATTCCGCCGACACGCTGGAAATGAATGAGATTGGTTTCGTGCATCTTGAAACCGTCCGGCCCCTTATTTTTGATCCGTACACGGAGAACCGCACGACCGGAAGCTTTATCCTGATTGATCCGGCCACCAACGCCACCTTGGCGGCGGGGCTCATCTCGGGCAGTTATCAAACAGCAGCTTCGGCCACCGGCATCGGCTTCGAATGGCGTCTTCAAAATGGTTCGCTGATCCTGTCCACAGACAATCCGCGACAGAAAATTGAGTTGAATGCAACTCTAGACTCTGAACCGATTCTGCTGGACGATCCTGAAGCGCTGGAGGCTCTACAGCATCTGCTTCGCAGGCTGAAGCTGTCCGTGCCCAGCCAAACAGACTCTCAACAGGAAGGCGATTTTTCCATATGACCATCGCGACTCTACCTAAAGTGGAGGAAGCCCGCGAAGCGATTTTAGAAGCGCTCCGCGCGCCCGGCGCCCCTTGTATTACCTGCAGTTTTCAAGCGGAAGACATGGTGGTTCTGCGCCTGCTCCAGGAGGTTCGTCCGGATATTCCTGTGTTATTTCTCGAAACCGGCTATCACTTTCCGGAACTGTATCGTTATCGCGACGAAATGACGGCTCGGTACCGGCTTAACTTAATTAACGTAGAGCCGACTCGCAGCGTGGCGGCGCAGGAAAGCGAGTTTGGATTGCTCTTCCAAACGCAGCCGGATCGTTGCTGCAAGTTCCGCAAAGTGGAACCGCTCTTTGCCGCTTTGGGTGATTACGATGTCTGGTTCACGGGTTTACGCCGCGTGCAGTCTCCGACGCGGGCCAATCTGCAGGTGCTCGATCATTTTCCGCTGCCATCCGGCAAGCAGTTATTAAAAGTCAGCCCGCTCGCCGCCTGGACCGATAAAGAAGTCTGGAGCTTCGCCCGCGAACAGGATATTCCCCTGGTATCGCTTTACAACTCCGGTTACACCAGCATCGGTTGCCAGCCCTGCACAGCCCTGCCCTCGAATTCGGATAACGCCCGTTCGGGACGCTGGGCAGGCCGCAAGCTGGAGTGCGGCATTCACATTGCCGAGGAGCATTAATGGAAATCCTGCTCGGCTTCGTCATAGCACTGATGATCTCGCTCACCGGCGTAGGCGCGGGCAGCATGACAACGCCTCTGCTGATCCTCTCGCTAGGCGTGCCGCCAGCCACTGCGGTCGGAACGGCGCTGACCTTCGGAGCCATTGTCAAGATCGCTTCCGTACCGGTCTATGCCCTGCGTCGCCAGGTAAACTTCCGCATTTTGCGCCTGCTGTTGTCGGGAGGTCTTCCCGGCGTCCTCGGAGGCGCACTTCTTATGGATTGGCTGAAGGGAGGCGGCTACAACGGTATCCTTTACCTCCTTTTAGGCTCGTTGATTGTTTCCGTCTCGCTCTTTCACCTCTACCGCATGTTCCGCCCCAGGGCAGATTCCCCTAACCGAGAACGTCCCAACTTACTATGGGGTCTAGCGTTTCCGATTGGAGCGGAAGTCGGCTTCTCTTCAGCGGGAGCCGGCGCGCTCGGTTCGCTCCTGCTGCTCAGCTTCACGCGCCTGACCGCCGCTGAAGTCGTCGGCACGGACCTGTGCTTCGGCCTGGGTCTCTCCGCCGTCGGCAGCCTGATTCAGCTAGGACAAGGCAATTTCGATGGAGCGCTGCTCGCAAAGCTAGTCATCGGCGGCCTCTGCGGAGCCTTCACGGGCACCCTGCTGGCGGGCCGCATCAGGCAGCGTCCCCTGCGCTTCGGACTGCTTTTCATGCTGATCATTTTAGGCTTCCAGCTCGCCACTCATGGCAGCAAAGCGGCTTCCGCGCCCCACCCCGTATTACAAGCCAAGAGGCGCTAAATTTCCATACGATTTGTAAACGCACATCCCCTTCTGGGCTTCGGAAGACCCGAAGCTTCATCATCTTTGTTCCGCTTCTGGAAAGCCAGCGCCTGCGCGTCGGCAATCGTGGCGCGTTCCGGCAGCGCGGCCCGGAACTCAGCCCAGGGCTGCACTGAGTAATATTGCGCGACGCGGTTATAAAAGCTCCACAGTTCCTCATCCTGGGCATAATCAATGTAGAATTTTCGATCCACTCGCCCGGCCCGAGTCAATGCGGCATCCAGCGTCTCCGGATGATTGGCGGTCATGAAAAGCAATCGGTCCTCGCTCGCCCCGATGCCGTCAATCACGTTCAAGAGATCAGCCATGGTCAGCCCTTCGCTTGATTTCGACTTTCGCGAGGTCGCGACCTTCAGGCAGTCCACATCTTCGAGCGCGATCAGTGATGGCTTCCGGCAGTTCGATAGCAATTGACAAAGCCGCTCACCAGTTAGCTCGGTTCCCCGCAGCGGCACCGAATAGATTGGCAACTTAAAGTACGAAGCGATAGCCAGAATTAAGGTCGATTTACCAGTACCGGGCGGCCCGGCCAGCAAGTACCCTCTACGATACGGGATACCAAGGTCCGTATAGATCCTCTTCGATCCGAGGTAGGTCTGAACATCTTCGATCAGATCCCGAATCAGTTCCTCGGGATGATAGACAGACTGAAGGTCCCGAGGTGGAATGGCCTCCTCGTTCCAATCTCCGTATTGATCGATCCGGAAGTATTCCACCAGCGTCGGCTGTGACTCCTCATAAGCAGCCTTGGCTTCCCGGATGATGTCAAAAATAATATTCCGGTCCCACGCCAGCCAGATCTGCAGCCGCATCGAGTGCATAGGCCGCATCCGCGTCATGTTCGGCTGGCTGTCTTTGCGGTGCTCAATCACCATCAGCCGCTTCTTGTATTTCATGTAGTAGGTGCCGTACTCCGGGATCAGCCGGAACTGCGGACGCTCTTTCGCGGAATTCTCCTCGTCTGCAAGCTTTCGCAGCAGGAGCGAGTTGATTCGCCGATGCCGCAGGTTGTTTTCCACCCAATGACTCAGCCAAAGGTAAGCCTCTTTATGTTCCACATCCTCGACAGTCAACGAAAGGCTCACCCGCACCATGGCATAGCCGATCGTGTGTTCATAAAGAAACGACCAGGCTGTTCGTAAACTGCCGGTCACAACTCCAAAGCCCAGGATCACCCAAGGCGGGAGTCCTTTTGCGAGTTCGAATAGGTTGTTCGCCATCACGGTTCTCCTCCTTTCTCCTTGGGCGTGATTCGTTTTCGAAAGCAAAGATCAATTTAATGTTGTCTGGTTTGCAAGAATGCGTGTGCCGGAGCCCGTACGGGCTGCGCTGCTTGTTGAAGCGTGCCGTTAATTTAAAGGCAGAAAAGCCTCAGCGCTCGGCGGAGACGACGGGGTTTTCTCGTCATCGAAGATGATGCGTTTACGGGGGACTCGGCGAATGTGGAAAGCGATTTCGGTGTTAAGCCGGACGCAATCACAAATGACACAGGGAGGTCCCGAATAGTGCTGGAATTGATTTCAATTGTTTCAGCGTGGCCTCCTTGTTCACCAAGCTCTTTGAGCTCAGTTTCAGTCCGTCAGTTTACCATTGTTCACCGCTCACCTCAAGTTTTGTGGGGGATCGATGCTTTTTTCCATCAACTGTGCAGTAGCACTGAAACCGGAGTTCCTTTCGGCGGCCAGAACCAACCAAACGTTTACATAAGGCACCGAAATGGTCAGAATCCAAACAACAATTTCAGGCCGGAAGACCAGCATAAAACGTATACTTGAACGGATGGTCCTGCCGATTGCAACATTCTTGGCTCATTCAATAGCCCGAATACCTTGCGAGAGTTTGTCGAAAACGTATGGCTTTGGAGCTGAATAAAGACAAGGCGCTGATCTTCTGTATAACGCACAGGGACAACGTGCCTTGGATCTTGGACAATGGAATGCACGCTCGAAACGGCGAGAAATTCGATTCCCGATGCCGCAACATCGGCAACGTTGAACTAATCGATAGGCGTTTAAGACGAGCAGTTCCGGTACAACCATACGGCGCCCTCAGTGATTACGTGCCGTTCTACTTTACCCCGTACTCGATCATGCTGTTTAACATCAAGACAGGACACAGCGTTAAACAAATTCCTATGGATGAAATTGTCATCTTCGTGTCGTCCCTGCCGCACATATTGAAGAATGGAGGAAAGTTTGTATTTACGAATCAGCACGCATACCCGCTTGCGGCAAAGTATTTCAATACAGTGGACAACCTCGACGAAATTGACTGGGACCTACTAAACCGGAAGGATTTCAAGCACGACCCGGACGATCCTGCGAAAAAAGAGCGTTACCAAGCCGAAGCGCTAATCTGGAAACACGTGCCGATCCCAGCCTTGCTGGGGGTCTGCTGCCATAGTCCAGCAACGAAGGAGCGTATTGGGCATGAGGTCGAGCGGCGCAATCTCGCCTTCAACGTTGCCGTGCAGCCCAACTGGTATTTCGAATGATGACATTTCTCCAAGGCAATCTGCTCGATGCTTCTGGTGAAGCTCTTGTTAACACTGTCAATACTGTCGGTGTCATGGGAAAGGGCATAGCCCTCATGTTTAAGGAAGCATTTCCCGAGAATTTTCGGGCTTATCAGGAGGCGGCCAAGCGCAACGAGGTCCGTATCGGGCATATGTTCGTAACCGAGAACCGGACCTTAAATGGACCGAAGTGGCTGATCAATTTTCCAACGAAGAAGCATTGGCGGCATCCCTCAAAACTGGAGTGGATTATTGAAGGGTTAATTGATTTAAGGTCAGTTATCCGGGAGAAGGCAATTCAATCGATTGCGCTTCCCCCTTTAGGCTGTGGAAGTGGAGGGCTTGAGTGGACCGAAGTGCGGCGCGAGATCGAACGCGCTTTGGGAGATCTGCCAAACGTCAATGTTCTAGTATTCGAGCCCACGGCCAAGTATCAGAACGTCGCTAAGCGGAACGGAGTCATGAAGCTGACGCCTGCCCGCGCTCTCGTTGCCGAAATGATCAGGCGTTATTGGGTACTGGGAATCGAATGCACGTACTTAGAGGTGCAAAAACTGGGCTGGTTTCTGGAACGAACAATACAGGAACTCGGCGTTAAGGATGATTTGAACCTGCAATTCAAGGCTGACAAGTACGGCCCGTACTCGGACCGGCTGCGGCACTTGCTGGACGCTTTGGACGGAAGTTATCTGCATTGCGATAAAAGGCTCAACGACGCTGGCCTCTCGGACACAATCTGGTTTGAAGAAAAGCAACGGCCCCTTATGGAAGCTTACCTGAAGCAGGAGAGTTCGGCCACGCTGCGGCTTGTCTTGGATCGCACGGAGGAACGAATTGACGGCTTCGAATCACCGCTCGGCATGGAACTATTGTCAACAGTAGACTGGTTGATCCAGCGCGAGGGTTGCGAACCGACACTGCCGGGCATCCGCGAGGGCCTTCAACGCTGGCCAGCCGGACCCCAAGCGACAGGACGCAAGCTGCGGCTGTTTGATGACCGGCTTTTGAAAATCGCTTTAGATCGGCTGGCGCCTATGAATACGAAGGAGGGTACTTAGCATTGGAAGCTGTGTTTTCTCAACTCATCCAAAGTTGGTGTCAATGGACTCGTTAGATCAGAAGGCTTAATCGGGCATGAAAAGTGCTTGAGCTGTGTCCACCATCCAATCTCCTCCATTCCTGTTTCGTCGCCCAAGGCGATAGCCTGATTTCAGTCACAATCGACTTCAGGTCAACGCGCCGTCTCTTGAAGGGTGTACCCAATCGTGGATTGGGCAAAGATCGTCTAGCGGCTCACGATTTGGAAATCCGTTTGGGCTGAAATGCCGGTTCATTCCAGCCATGGGATCCTAGCCCTTTCTGTCTTTCTCGCCGTATCGAACTACGCCAACAAGAACAACATCGAGAAAAGTGTTGATAGCGGTCCTCAGCAGGTCGAAGCGCGAAAAAACAACAACGCCCTTTCCATATGTCTTCCACATATGAATCGTCTCACTATCAAATAGTTGCCAACAGTTGATGTAATTGGCCTCGCTGTACTGCCAGTTAAACGCTTGATCGTTGTTCAACTCCAGTTCGTCTTTCCATATCGTATTTTCTGAGCCCGCGCGTCGCCCTAACGTATTCGTCGGAAGGCAATCCCTCCTGCGGATCTGTCTCCTTGAACAGGCCCACGCGGCTTAAATAGAGTTCTTCGTTCGCCAATAGGTCGCGAAATTCCGGCATGTCCATGAATCGGCAGATCACGGTGTCGTCTGCTGGCTCCGTGCAGGCGTCATGGAAATAACAAGCATCTGATGAATCCAGTCTAATTAGCATTCGTTCAATTAAAAATTTCATTGGCGATTCCACTATGCACACGTGACGCGATACACAACAGGTAGCAAGCCTCGCATGCGGTGACTCCAGCCCGTATTCTCTTCATACCTTGCGGCGAAAAATTGACTCCTGCGGTGAATAAAGCCTATAATCTCCGCAAAAGATGCGGAGATTATACATTCATGCACTTCCCGACTGGCCCCAATTTCACTGGAATCAGGAGCAGCTTGCCGATTCCCTGGCTTCCGTGCGTTACCGGCAAGGTCGGCTGATGGGACAGATGGAAGCTTTTGGCTTCCCTCTTCAGCAAGAAGCAGTCCTAGAAACTCTCACTGCTGACGTCCTGAAAACCAGCGAAATTGAGGGAGAAAAACTAAATGCCGCGCAGGTCCGTTCCTCAATCGCCCGGCGACTCGGTATCGATATCGGCGCTCTCAAACCGGCGGACCGCGACGTGGAAGGCGTTGTCGAAATGATTCTCGATGCAACGCGCCACTACCATCAACCGCTCACCGCCGAACGCCTGTTTGCGTGGCATGCGTCCCTGTTTCCTACCGGGCGCAGCGGAATGACAAAGATCAAGGCTGGATCTTGGCGTGATGATGCCATAGGACCGATGCAGGTCGTCTCGGGTCCTATCGGGAAGGAACGCGTCCATTTCGAAGCGCCCAAAACAGACCGTCTCGACTCCGAAATGCAGTCATTCCTCAACTGGTTCGAAAATGATACCAGCATCGACGCGGTGTTGAAGGCCGGCTTGGCCCATCTCTGGTTCGTTACCATTCACCCGTTCGATGACGGAAACGGTCGGATCGCGCGCGCTATCACCGATATGGCCCTTGCCCGATCAGAAAACAGCCCGCTGCGTTTCTACAGCATGTCGGCCCAGATCCGACAGGAGCGCCAAGCGTATTACAACATTTTGGAGGAAACCCAAAAACAGGAAACGATGAACGTTACGCCCTGGATGAACTGGTTTCTCGGCTGCCTCGGGCGGACTATCGACGGGGCGCAAACCGCTTTAAGCGCCATTCTCGCCAAGGCGCGTTTTTGGGAACGCATGCGGGGAATATCTCTGAACGACCGTCAGCGTCTCGTTCTGAACCGGCTGCTGGACGGCTTTGAGGGGGTGCTCACGACCTCGAAGTACGCGAAACTGGCCAAATGCTCGCAGGACACGGCGCTTCGTGACATTCTGCCGCTGATCGAACATGGAATTCTTCTCCGCAATCCTCAAAGCGGACGCAGTACAAGCTATGATCTTGCTCCGGCATAAACGGCCAGTCACAAAGCTTGCAAATTTCTTTAATTCGGCTAACCCTTTCTTCTCTCTATGATTTGTCGAACTCTACCCGCGGAAGAGACCATCCCTTCCGCCTTTTCGTATGCTATTGTGCGCTTTCTTTTTGTATGTCTGCTGCCCCAGCGATCAGC
>CAXUBB010000212.1:0-4619 GCA_964249105.1 uncultured Bryobacteraceae bacterium
CTGCATCTGCCCCGGCACGGTCGATTCGCCGTTTGTGGAAGGTTATCTGGAGAAATATCACAAGCACGAAAAAGAAAAGGTACGGGCGGAGCTTCACGGACGCCAGCCCATTGGTCGCATGGGCCGCCCGGATGAGGTTGCGAATTTGTGTTTGTATCTGGCCTCTGCAGCTGCCTCTTTCGTACACGGCTCCGTTTGGACTATTGACGGTGGCTGGACGGCCGCTTAAATCGACTCAGCATGAACTTCCCTCAGATGTTTTCATTGGCCGGAAAGACGGCCCTCGTGGCGGGAGCAAGCCGGGGAATCGGGTTGGCGATTGCTCAGGCCCTCGCCGCAGCCGGAGCGGAAACGATCTTGGCCGCCCGATCTCTCCCGGCGCTCGAACGGGAAGCGGCAACATTGCAGACAAAAGGCTTTCGAGCGCAGCCGCTTCAGCTTGATTTTACAGATGCCGCATCCATTGAAACCGTTGCGTCCGCTATTGAACGCGTCGATATTTTGGTGAACGTCGCGGGCACGAATATCCGCAAGGCATTCGAAGAATATACGGAGGAGGAGTACGGACGCATTCTCGACACCAATCTGAACGGCATTGTGCGCCTTACTCAATTAGTCGGAAAGCGGATGATTGCACGCAAGGCAGGCGGAAAGATCATTAATATCGGCAGTCTGACTTCGGTGCTCGGACTTTCTTATATCAGCGTTTATGGGGTGACAAAGAGCGCCATTGCCGGATTGACGCGCGGATTGGCGGCAGAGTGGGGGCGATACAACATTCAGGTGAACTGCATTGCGCCGGGTTTTATTCTGACCGACTTGAATCGCGGGATGTGGCAGGACCCAGTCATGAAGGACTGGCTGCACGGCTCGCAGCCGAACCCTCGTATGGGCTCGCCGGAAGATATTGCGCCGCTCGCCGTCTTCCTCAGCAGCGCGGGATCAGATTACATCACAGGCCAGGTCATCCTAGTGGATGGCGGTTTCTCGACTACCCGGAACTGGCCTTTTCAACCATAACCACAGCCGCTGACCGTTTGCCGCGGAATGACTCGCTCCACCGGACCAGCGCAATACCGGCAAAGATGATAATCATGGCGATCAGCTCGCGTCCGCCAAAAGGCTCACGGAAAAATAAAAAGCCGAGCCAAACCGCGACGATGGGATTGACGAAGTAATAGATCGAGACAATAGCTACCGGAAGATTTGCTACCGCGTAGACAAACGAACTAAACCCAATCAGCGAGCCGAAAATCACCAGATAGGCAACGGCCAGACCGGATCGCAAGTTGACGGCATGCGGCATCTTTTCAAAGATAATTGCGGGAACAAAAGTGGCGATACCGGCAGCGAACTGCTGCACCGCGCCGATGACAAATGAGTTGGCCCGCGTTGCCACTCGCTTTTGCAGTAAAGAGCCAAGCACCCAGCCGACGCCGCTGATTTGAAGAAGCAGGAATCCTGAAATTACCTTGCCGCCGAAGCCTTCGTGCAGCGCGGCAGGCAGAACCAGGAAAGCAACCCCCAACAGTCCCATAAGAAGCCCTCCGACAGTAGGGAACCTCGGGCGTTTTCCTCCAGGCAGCAATGCATCGATGCCCACCATCCAAAACGGCGCAGTGGTGTAGAACAGGGCGGCGAGACCGCTCGGCACGTATTCTTCCGCTATGGCTAGAAATCCGTTTCCAACACCGATGCAGATGGCTCCGCAAGTGGCTGTCAGTAGTAATTCACGTCCGCGCGGCAATGTAATGCCCGTCAAAGTAGCGACCGCTAATAAGATGCCGCCGGAAATGACATAACGAATGGCGATCAGATATAGCGGCGGAAAGCTTTCTAGGGCGATCCGTATGCCTAAATAGGTGGTTCCCCAGAAGACGCAAACCGCCGCCAGCGCCAGGTAAGCGATACGGGTTTGCTGTTTTTGGATGTGCGTCGGACCTCTTAGTAATAGTCGGCGCAGCTCATGAAATAGCCGCAGCGCTCACATAACAGCTTACAGTGACGACTGGTCAAACGTTCGTCGCAGTTCGGACAGAACAGCATGGGTTGCTCAGAAGGCGTTTTTTCGCTTTCCGAAGATGCCCGAGATTCATCGCCGGAATTCACGTCAACTCGGCCCATACTTCAGAGAGTGGAACAGTAATTGTCTCGCCGCTTGGCAGTCGGCCTGTTAATTCGGTGTGCTGTTCCTCCAAGTTTGTCGAGTACTCCCAAGCTTTTCGCTTTTCCGGCCAGATCACCCAGACCAGCGGACAACCCAGATTCAGCAAACGTTCGGCCCGCACGAACAGGTCGCCGATCGTTTGACCCGGCGAAAGAATTTCGACGCCCCAAATGGGAGGCTCGGCCAGATCGCCGTCCTCGTACTTCGTGTTTCGCTCAGTTACCGTAACATCTGGAACAATGTACTCACGTCGTCCTTCCGGGGTTCTTCCGCCTGTGAGGATGTTCAACTCCGGCAAGGCGCGGTATTGCTGCGACATTTCTCGACCCAGTTTGCGGATCAGGTATGCCTGAACAAAAACATGTAGTTTCTTCGGCAAAGGTTTTTCTACCTCTCGCCCGTTGATCAGCTCTACATGGTACAGCGGTTCAGTTACTACTGTGCTCATGGGCGGCTCCTATGCTGATTTTACTCCTCACGCAGCGCAACGGTGGGCTCCAGGCGAGCGGCTTGCCGGGCAGGTATCAGCGTCGCGCCGATGGCCGTTGCCGTCAGGAGCGCTACGGCTAGGATCAGCGTAAGCGGGTCATTGCCTTTGAGGCCGTAGAGCAGCGATTCCGCATACCGCGAAAGGGCCAGAGATCCGCCAATGCCCACGATCAATCCGATGACCAGCATCATCCCGGCATCTTTCAGGATCAGGGCATAGACGTTGGCTTGCGTGGCTCCCAGTGCTAAACGAACGCCGATCTCATTCCGGCGGCGCGCCACCATGTACGCAATCACGCCATAAAGCCCTAACGTGGAGAGGCAAGCTGCTAGAAAACCGAAAGCGCCGGAAAGGTTCGCCATAAAGCGATCTCCCAGAACAGATTGCCGAATCTGCACGTCAAGCACTTTGAACTCTACCAGCAGGCTCGGATTAAGGTCGACAATCTGGCGCTGGATTGCATGGGCTACTACATCCAATGGACCGCGCGCGCGTATAACGAAATTTCGGCCGTCGGGTGTTTGTGGATCTTGATCCACAGGAAAGAAAGCGATGGATAATGCCTGTTCGCGAAGCTCATTGCGCTTTGTATCGGCAACCAACCCGACGATCTGATAATGAAGATCAGTTTGCCTAGTATCGTCCCGGACCCAGAAACTTCGTCCAATCGGATTGCGCCCCGCGAAAAGGCGTTTGGCGAATGTCTGGTTCACTATTGCAATCAGCGGCGCTTTCCTGTCGTCGCGGCTAGTAACGTCACGACCGGCCAGAATCGGCGTTTGCATCGTAGAAAAATAACCAGGTCCTATGCGGTTGAACCAAGCTAATTTCCCGCTTCCCGGATGAGAGTCACCATCGGCACGTACCTGTCCGTTCCATCCGTAGCCGCTGAATGGTGGAGACCAGACCGGAGCAGCGGAAACTACACCGGGTAGGCTATCCAGACGATTTTGCAGTTCTCGAAAAAGCGCCTGACGCCGTTCCTCACTGGCGAAAACTGGGCTGTTCATAGTCACGCTGGCGACCAGGACATTTTGTGAGGCGAAACCAGGATTCACCGCAAATAGCTTTTGCAAACTGCGGCTGAACAGCAGAGCGACCAACAACAGAATGAGAGAGATAGCCACCTGACCCACTACCAGCATTCGGCGCAGCCCGTTTCGCTCGCGGGTGGCAGTGGAAACCCGTCCGCCACGCATAGCGGCAGCAGGTGCAATCTCACTGGCGCGTATTGCGGGCGCTAATCCGAATAGCAGGCACGCAAATACAGCCAGCGCCGTAATAAATCCAAAAACGCGCCAATCCATGCTTAACGGAATGATGATCTGGTCTTCAGGGCTGTTCAGGAAGGCTACTAAGGCCCTGCTTACAATTTGCGCGAGACAAGCGCCCACCATTGCGCCAGCCATTGCCAACAGCAGACTTTCACAAAGAAGCTGAGTGAATAGGCGAAGTCGTGACGCTCCTAAAGCCTGCCGCACGGCCATTTCACGTTCCCGAACGCTTGCGCGGGCCAACAATAAGTTAGCCAGATTCGCGCAGGCAATCAACAGCACAAAAGCCGTGATGCCCATTAATAGCCAAAGCGGATTCCCGTAATCATTGCGGAGCGATGAAGTCCCCGCGCTGGCTGAGACGACCTTGAGCTTATTTTTCAAGTAACGCTTTGCCATCTCCGGGCGATACTCGGTCGGCAAGCTGTCGCGAAAGACAGTGGGCGAGAGATCCCGCAGATGATGGGAAGCCCGCTCAACGGACCAACTGTGCTTAAGCCGCCCGATAATCGTCAACCACCACGCCGTGCGTTGGTAAGCGAGACCCTTTCCATCCTTCGCGAACAGATTCTCGGCGCAGAGCGGAAGGGCAACATCGAAACGCTGCCCAGGCTCCAGGCCAAAGAAGGCCGGGCGGGTGACCCCGATAATCGAAAAGCGATGACTATTCAGGCTCACCGTTTTTCCG
>CAXUBB010000212.1:4629-9222 GCA_964249105.1 uncultured Bryobacteraceae bacterium
GGCCTTCAGGTCCCCGCCGAACTCCCGTTGCCAAAAAGCATAGCCGAGAAGCACGCCGGGAGATAAGCAGGAAGATCCCGCGTCCTCCGGCCCAAAATCCCGACCGGCTACGGGCGTCACCCCGAGGACATGGAGAAAATTGGCAGTTACGTATAACCCTTGCGCAAAGCGTGATTGTCCGCCGGTGCTGAGATTGAAGCGATCTGTTCCGAAAGCCAGGAGATCGGAGAAAGCCTGCTGATTGCGCTTGAGAGACTCCAATTGCACGTAGGTAAAATCTTCGTCGTTCTTAATGTAGCCACTTTTGTGAAAGTCCGGCGCAGTACCGACTGCCGCCAACTGCGACGGCTCCCTCACTGGCAATCCACGCAGCAGAAGAGCGTCAATCAACTGGAAGATGGCGGTATTGGCTCCTATGCCCAGCGCCAGCGAGCAAACCGCTACTGCCGTGAAGCCTGGGTTCAAGCGCAGTTGGCGGAGTCCGAATGAGAAGTCCGACCATGCCGCTTCGAGCCAACCGATGACGTTCATATCGCGTGTCTTTTCCTTTTGAATTCCGTAATTGCCTAACCGTACGCGGGCCTGTTGCCGAGCTTCCTTTTCGGACATGCCTTCCGCCATGAGTTCATCGGCGCGTTCAGCCAAGTGGAATTCCAGTTCGCTATCAATCTCGCGTGAGATTTTCCCGCTTCGAAAAACGTTGTATAGGCGCGCGCACCAGGGCATGAAAACCTCGGAATCAGGAGTACTGAAGCACCTGCGACACGCCACGGGTCAGCCGTTCCCAGCTTTCCCTTTCAAGAGTTAACTGAGCGCGTCCACGGTCGGTAACAGCGTAAAACTTCGCTTTGCGGCCAGTACCGGTCACCTGCCATTTGGATGAAAGCCAGCGGTCCTGCTCCATCCGATGGAGCGCCGGATATAAAGATCCTTCTTCAATGCGCAATAGATCCGTGGACACGGATTGAATATGCGCGCACAAACCATAGCCATGCAGCGGGCCGCACGCTTCCAGCGTGCGCAAGACCAACAATGTTAGCGTCCCTTGCAGTTTATCGTTGTTAAATTTGCCCATACCTAGCTAGATAGGTTTAGTGTAGAACCAGCCTCGGCGCAGGTCAAGAGAAATCACAAGTTTGGCTTTTACCCAGTCACCAGACCAACGCGAGAAAATTATCCTAAAGGGGGACCATGCAGGATTACGACGTCATTCTGAAAATTCTGCTGCAAAAGTCGCTCCAGCGGCTGACCGGTTATCAGGTCACGCGCTGGCTTTCCACTGAGTTGCCGAAAGTTCAGAACCTCCGCCTCGATCTGTTGGGCGAAACGGCAGACGGCCAGCTCATTCAGATCGAAGCACAAAGCACGAACGATGCCGGCATTCCTTTTCGCATGTTGGAGTATCTCGTTGTCGCTACCCGAATTCATGGACGTGTTCCGAAGCAAATTCTTCTTTATGCCGGCCGCAAGCCCCTGCAAATGACTTCTCAGTTTGAGTGGGCAGATGGGATAGCCCGGTTCACAATTATCGACTTACATGAAATTGATGCTGAGCCGCTTATCGCCAGTCCGGAACCGAGCGATAATGTATTAGCGATTCTAGGACGGCTTGGAAATAGCCGCGAGGCGCTACAGCGCATTCTAAAAAAGCTTGTGGGTTTGCCGCGGGAGGACGCCAGGTTTTATTTTCAGGCGCTGCTGGTCCTTGCCGGATTACGTGGGCTGGCAAAGACCGCGCAGGAGGAGACACAACAGATGCTGTCAATTAGCGAGTTGTTAACGGAAAACGAAGTACTCGGTCCAGCCTACTTGCGTGGCTTGGAGGAAGGCCGACAGGAGGGCCGGCAGGAGGGCGAACGACTCCTATTGCGCCATTTGATTGAACAACGGTTTGGCCCCTTGCCTCCCTGGTTCGAGGAGCGCTTGGCTTCAGCCTCACTCTACGATTTAAAAGAAATTTCCAAGCGCATTTTTGAGGCACGTACGTTCCAAGATTTGTCCATGTGATCGGGCTGAAAGCAATGCTGATCGAATGGACGGCGGTCCGCTCCCAGTCGTTCAACGGCCATAATATGCCAAAGATCTTTCGGAACTGCCTCCATAGGATCGGACGAAAGCGGGAAAATAACCACCGCAGCCAGAATCAGAACGAAAAAAGTCCTGGAGCCGTAAAATTCGCAGTAGCTGCTCCCCTCGGGACCGAACGTCATCAGTTTGAATTTTTTGCAGGAGGCTCCTGTTAATTGAAGGTGTTCCTCCACGGTTAGCGAGTCAAAAAGGGCTAGGCTCTCGGGCAGTACGCCGATGCTGTTTTTGAGGGCGGCATTCTCTATGGAGATTCCGCCGACAATCGCGATGCCGCTGCTCGGTTCGGTAAGCCCGGTGAACATTTTGAATCATCTTCGATTTTCCAGCCCCGTTCGGACCCAAAAGCGCGCAGATGCTTCCAGCTTGGACCTCAAACGACGCTTTCAATACCACTGCAAAATCGCCGTAGTTTTAGACAGGCTTTGGCAAGAGATCCTAAAACAATGTAGGCTCTCGAATGGCCATTCGAGAGCCTATTGAAAATACTGGCACCAAACTGGAATTCCAGTGATTTACTGGTTCGGAGGCGTGCTGGTACTGCTCGCATCACCGCTGTCCGAAGGACGGCGCTTCAGCTTGGGACGATCATCCTCGTCGCCTTTTGATTTCTTAGACGGATCAGTCTCATCCTCAATCGGAGCGGTCGAATTCGGATTGCGACGGAGCGTCGGCTTATTCGGATCTTCGTTCGCCTTGTCCGGACGACGCTGATTCTCCAGCATCGCCAGCCGCGATTTCACGTCATTAAATTCCGATGTCGTTACCACGTACTCCGGGCGGGGTTTCAATTGGGAGACTTCTTTTTGGGTTTTCTCGATGCGGTCATCCGTGGGCGGGTGAGTTGAGAAGAGCTTCGAAACCGTGCCGGGCTTACGTTTTTCGAGCGTTTCAATTTTCTCGAAGAAATCGACAAATGCTGTCGGATCGTACCCGGTTTTATACATATACTGGACGCCCAGGTAATCAGCTTCCGCTTCCTGGCTACGGCTGAACTTCAAAAAGGTCAAAGGAACCAGCAAGCCGGAAGCCTGATAAATGCCGTATGCCGCAGCGCCGCCCATGAAAATCAGCGGAATGGTCGCAAGCTGGGCGATCTCACCCTTAGTGGCCTGCCGTGTGGCATGCCGCGCCGCGACGTGAGCAATCTCATGCGCCATGACGCCCGCCAGTTCCGCCTCCGTATCGGCTTTCAAAATCAATCCCGATTGCACAAAGAAAAAGCCGCCCGGCAAAGCGAAGGCGTTGACAGTGGGATCTTCAATGACCTTGATGGTGAATGGCACCTTCGCATCCGAATTACGGACAATATTCTGGCCAACCCGATTGACGTATTCAGCCACAACCGGGTCATTGATGACCTTCGACTGCCGCTCGACCTGCTGAGCAAGACCTTTGCCCAAAGCAATCTCTTTTTCGAGGGAGTAAAAGTTAACCTTGCCGCTCACGTTCCGGTCGCCAATGGCGTCGGGGTCTTTTTTACTGTCTTTTTCCTTATCTCCTCCAGCAAAAGAGGCCGAAGGAACGGAAAGCAGGCAGGCAAGCAGCAAGCTGGTAGAAGATCTGAGATGAAGGAAACGCCGCATACGACTCCTTTGTAACGGGTACGGGTCTGTTATCCAGTATAGGACTAATCAGCGCCCGGCAGAGAGCGCCGGAAGCAAAAGGTCTGACTGCCGGGCACAACAGGAGATACATTCATGTAACGTATGCTCGGAAGAATGGGTTTCAAAAAAATCGCGGATTCGGTCGCGGAAGAGTCAATCCCGCTTTATCAACAGTACCGGGATGAGTTTCCGGTGACTCAGGAGTTGATTTACCTGAACCACGCGGCAGTGGCACCGCTTTGCCGGCGCGCTGCCGACGCCATAAAAAACCTGACCGATGACGCCTGCCGCTTCGGATCGCTTCACTATGACAAGTGGATGGAGTGCTATGCCGGACTCCGGGTAGCGGCTGCCAAACTGATCGGAGCCAGCCCTGCCGAGATCGCCATCGTGAAAAACACATCCGAAGGAATCGCTACGGTAGCCATGGGGCTGCAGTGGAAGCCGGGCGACCGCGTTATTGCGTTTAAGGAAGAGTTTCCGGCAAACTACTATCCCTGGCTCAGGCTCCAGAAGCAGGGAGTGGAACTGAACTGGTTTTCCATCTATGATCCGTTAGAGAAAATTGCCGAGGCTATCCCCAGCGCTCGCCTGCTTGCCATCAGCTATGTCAACTATCTGAGCGGCTTTCGCGTCGATCTACAAACGTTGGGTAAGCTTTGTCGCGAGCATGGCTGTTTCTTTTTCGTGGACGCGATCCAGGGCATGGGCGCGTTCCCCCTCGATGTCGAAGCCTGCCACATTGACGCGCTGGCGGCGGATGGACATAAATGGATGCTGGGTCCGGAAGGCAACGGAATTCTGTATGTCCGGCGGAAGTGGCTGGACGCCATTGAACCGGTGGAGTTCGGCTGGACCAATCCCGCCAATTATGCGGATTACAGTTCCCGCGATATGACAT
>CAXUBB010000213.1:0-9198 GCA_964249105.1 uncultured Bryobacteraceae bacterium
CCGCCAACCATGCCTTAGCCGTAAAGGCCGCCTTCTTGCGCGAAGCTGGTCTTGAAGTGAGTATCTGCGGCTCCGAGACAGGACTTTAATTTATGAAGGTCGGCATCCTGGGTACCGGCGCAATCGCCAATAAACACGCGCAGGCTTATCGAAACATCGGCTTTGAAGTGGTCGCCTGCTCCAATAAAACAGCAGAGCGCGGACGAAAATTCGCCGAGCAATGGAGCGCGAAATTCATTCCCCATTACCGGGATCTCTGCCAGTATCCGGGGCTGGATTTCATCGACGTTTGCGCGTTTCCCGATTTCCACCTTCCGCCGGTGGAAGCCTGCGCTGAAATCAAACGTCCGATCCAGGTCCAAAAGCCGATTGCTACAAACCTGGATACCGCCCGCAAGATGATTGAGGTCGCCCGCCAAGCTGGAATCAAGCTCGGCGTTGCCAGCCAACACCGATTTGATGATTCCACCCTTTTCCTGAAACGCGCTTTAGCCGCTAGCCGTCTGGGAAAAATTCTGGAAGCTGATGCCTACGTAAAGTGGTTCCGCAGCGACGAATACTACTCACGGCCTGTCAAAGGAAGCTGGACAACGGAAGGCGGCGGCGCATTAATTAATCAGGCGATTCACCAAGTAGATATTCTGTTGTACCTGATCGGTCCGGTAGACACAATACAAGGTATGTGGCAACTCGGCGCGCGTCACCGGATTGAGTCGGAGGACATCGTCAATGCTCTTTTGCGCTACTCGTCCGGCGTAACAGGAGTGATTCAGGCATCCACGGCTTTTTGGCCTGGGTACACCGAAAAAATCGAAATTCACGGCACAAAAGGCGCTGCGATCATCTCGGGGGATCGCCTGACGGCATGGGATGTTTTGGACGACGAGGAAGCCAATCAGATGGACCCCGCGCCGGTGCAGCAAGACGTAGCTTCCGGCTCTTCCGATCCGATGGCCATCAGCCTGACCTCGTTTGAACGCCAGTTTCAGGACTTCGCCGATGCCATTCGCCACAATCGCGAACCTGTTGTGAACGGGGAAGAAGGGTGCCGGGCCCTGGAAGTTGTGCTGGGAATTTACGAGTCCTGCAAACGCAATGCGGCAGTATACTCTTCCTGATTTCAGCGCTCATCACCCGCAGATTTTCAAACGCTTACAAGACGACCCAAAGCGCCTGCTCTCCCTCAGCGTCATTGCCAATCTGAGCCATTTCTTGTTTGAGGAACTATTGCGGCATCCCGAGTGGCTTTTTGAAGTTGATGAAACGGAGCGGACCCTTTCCGTGGAGGACTTCCGAAACCGGCTCCATGCCTTCTTGCGGCAACGCCATGCCAATAAGCCAAGCGCCCTGGATCTGGCCCTCTTCCGGCGCAAAGAGCTTCTGCGCATTGTCATTCGTGACGGACTCAGCCTTGCTGCGCTCACGGAGGTAACGGAAGAGCTTTCCAACTTAGCCGATACCATTCTGGAGAGTGCTTTAACGGCTGTCAGGGCAGAGGTGGAGAGAAGATTCGGCCAACCGAAGCAGGCTCTTATGACCGTGCTCGCCCTGGGCAAACTCGGGGGCAGGGAATTGAACTACAGTTCGGATATCGATCTGATGTTCTTCTACAGCGGCAACGGAGAAACATCTGGCCCGCAGGTCATCACGAACAAAGAATTCTTTAACAAGGCCGCTCATCAGTTAACGCATCTTTTATCGACCTACACGGCTGCCGGACCCTGTTATCGAGTCGATCTTCGTCTACGGCCCGAAGGCGCTTTAGGCGACGTGTGCATCTCGCTAGCGGCGGCGAAAGAATACTACTCCAAGCGCGCCCGTGATTGGGAACTGCAAATGCTGATTAAAGCCCGTGTCGCGGCTGGTGACCACGCGGGAGGCCAATCGCTGCTGGATTTCGTGGAGCCTTTCATTTATTCCACCACTCTCGACTTTTCGATGGTGGAAGCCATGTCGGCTACCCGCGAGCGCATGGGTGAAAAATTGCGGCGGAAGCGTGCATCGAATCAAGGGCTGGATGTAAAACTGGCGCACGGCGGCATACGTGATATTGAATTTTTAATTCAATGCATGCAACGCCTGCACGGCGGACGCGAGATCTCGGTGCGTCACGGCGGAACACTTCAGGCGTTGACAGGACTTCGCAACAAAGATCTCCTATCGGAGACGGAGTATGACTCCTTGGTGAGCGCCTATGAGTTTCTACGTCAGGTGGAACACCGTCTGCAATTCGAAGAAGACCGTCAAACTCACATCGTATCGACGGCTCCGGCTGACCTCGAAGCTCTGGCGAGGCGCATGCCGGAGGGAGCGCAGCTGAAAACTTCGGATCTTGCGCTATCGTCCCAACTGCTGGGCAGCATTAATCTGCACTTGGAGAACGTCGTCGGCATTTACGAACGCATCGTGCACGCGCAAAGGCCCCTGTCTTACACGTTCGATGCAACCGCATCAACCTCGTTTGCTCTGCCCTCCTCAGAGGAGAGAAAGACCGTCGGGTTATCGGATGAGTTATGGAGGAAATTAGCAGCGGTCGCTCCGAAACTGAAGGAGCGCTTGCGGTCACGAGGGATACATCGGGGAGAACAACTGCTTGCTGCTTTCCTTGAAAAGATTTTAGGTCTGCCTGAGTATTTGGCAATACTGGAGGATCACTCACTCCTGACAGAAAATCTGGCGCTGATCTTCGAGAGAAGTTCTTTTCTCGGCCACCAGCTTGTGGGTCATCCCGAATACTTGGAAGAAGTAAGAAGAGCCGCCGATTATCCGATGCGGCATTGGGCATTTGAAGGCTTGTCTGCTCCGCTGAACGACATTGACGGGTTGCGCCGCTTCTTTCAGCGCGAGATGTTCCGCATCCAGGCGGCAAGCATTTGTTTGGCCGAGCCCATCTTTCAAACCCTGGACCACACCTCCGCGCTCGCGGAATACGTCATTGCTCGGGCTTATCGCATCGCTCGTGAAGGAGGCTTATCTCACGCCCGGAAGCACGGAACGCCCCAACAACCCTTTGAAGAACCACAAACCGACATGATGGTGGTGGCATTGGGAAGACTGGGCATGCGCGAGTTCGATCTTGGCTCCGATGCCGATGTAGTATTTATTATTCCCGATAACGAAGCTCCGCGCGGGCGTTTCTGGACCAGGATAGCCGAGCGCCTCCTTGAAATTCTGACGTCATATAGCGGTGAAATGCCTATCATTTCCATCGATACTCGGCTGCGTCCCAATGGCCGGGAAGGCACCCTGGTGCAAACAGAATCCAAGTATGTCGAATATTTTTCAAAGGACGCCGAGGCTTGGGAAGGCATCGCTTACATGAAAGCGCGTGCCGTGGCCGGCGACACTGACCGGGCAACAAAGTTCCTGAGCGAACTGCAACAGGTTGATTGGCGGCGTTATGGACAAGGCGGCCGATCCAAACAAAACCTGCGTCAGATGCGAATGCGGCTCCAACGCGAAGGGGGCCATATAGCGCCGCTCAAAGCAGGCGAAGGCGGATATTACGATGCCGATTTTATCCTAATGTACCTGCGCCTTCGGGGAGCAGGTCTTTTCTTCAAAAGCTTAAACACGCCGGAGCGCATTGACGTAGTGGAAAAGATGGGACACCTGGACCGAGAGGATGCCGAACTGCTGACCGAAGCCACCATCTTTTTTCGCGCTTTGGATCACGCCATCCGCCTTGTGACAGGACGCGCGGAAGGAAAGCTCCCGACTGCCGAACACGAAAGAGAGATGGTGGCCGAGTTGGTCCATCAGTGGACTGCCCCGCGTCTGAGCGCCGCAACAGTGGAAGATCACCTGGCCGTGCTGAAGAAAAGAACCCGTCGGCTTTTTGAAAGCATTTTCGCGGCTTAATTGCCTAGTCGCGAGACATTGTTGAGATTCGATCGGGCAAGTTATTGTAGACTACTGCTACCACTTCGAGCGCTTCCAGGTCTCGATGTCAACAAGGAAATGAACTATAAGGCAGAGCCACTCAAACGCCCGCACCAGGATCGTATGCGTGATTCGAGCACTATCAACTGGCTGGAGACTACCTGGCGCGACCTGCGCTACGGTCTCCGTCAGCTCCGCAAAGCTCCTGTCCTCGTGACCGTAGCCGTGCTGTCCCTTGCGCTCGGAATTGGCGCGAATACCGCCATCTTCACGCTCATCAATGCGGTGATGCTGCAATCTCTGCCCGTGCGCGATCCCGGCCGCCTCGTTCTTTTTAATGATCATATATGGACCGGAACGTACAGTGGCAACGCTTATCCCGACGACGAGTTTTCTTATCCTGCCTACCAGTATCTTCAGGCGCACAACGACGCATTTCAGAGTCTCTGCGCTTTCCGTCAAGGCATGGACAGGGTCGTCATGCACGTTGCCGGATCGTCCGAAGCAGGCCCTCGGGAACATGCTACGGCTCATCTTGTCTCAGGCAACTACTTCGAGACCTTAGGCGTGGACCCCGCTCTGGGACGTGTTTTCGAAGCTTCTGATGATTCCCCGTCCGCTCCTCTTGTCGCTGTCATCAGTTATGGCTTCTGGCGGGATCGTTTTCACCTCGGTCAAGACATTCTGGGTCGGTCTATCGCCTTGAACGGCGGCTCGTTCACGGTAATTGGCGTAGCCAATCAACGCTTCTTTGGGGAGCGCATCGAAACGGCTCCCGATTTTTGGCTGCCCCTTTCCGCTCAGCCGCAGGTTCTTCAGCGCGATGCCTGGTCGAACAGCCGCGCCCTTTGGCTAACGGCGCGCGATGTTTTCTGGCTGAATTTCATGGGCCGCCTCAAGCCCGGCGTCAGTCTTCAAACGGCGCTGGTCTCCGTGAACCACCGCCTGCGTCAGTTGTACGCGGAGCAGGCCGGCTCACATCTCTCGCCGGAAGTCCGCCGCAAAATTGAAAATTTTCACGTTGAACTCAAACCCGGAGGCAGCGGCATTTCCGGTCTTCGCTATCTTTATTCAAAGCCGCTTTACGTGCTCATGGCGGTTGTAGCGCTGGTCTTATTGATTGCTTGCGCCAATGTCGCCACTCTTTTGCTCGCTCGCGCTTCCGCCCGTCGTCAGGAGTTCCTAGCGCGGCTTGCTCTGGGCGCTTCTCGCTCTCGATTACTTCGTCAGGTTCTGACAGAAAGCGTTTTGTTGTCGATATTCGGTGGTCTGCTGGGAGTAGGCTTTGCTTGGTGGTGTGTGCGGCTGCTCGTGCTCTTTCTGCGGTTCGCCCCCGTCGTCAAAGTAAGGCCCGATCCCGCCGTTCTGACGTTCACGTTAATCATCTCGCTCCTGAGCGGTATCCTGTTTGGCCTGGCGCCAGCCATCAGATTTAGCCGCTTGGATATGCGTCCGGGAAATGTCCCCCGAATTGCAGCCTTCGGCCGTCTGCGCTGGAGCAGCCAGCACGCCTTGGTTGCGCTGCAAGTCGCTTTGTCGCTGGTGCTTCTGCTCGGTGCCGGCCTGCTGGTTCATAGCCTGCTTGCTCTCGAACGCCAGGATGTCGGATTCCGCCGCGAGAACATCCTGCTTCTCCGAAGCGATGCCAGTTTGGCTGGATACCAGCCCGAGCAACTATTTCCCCTTTACCGGGAACTGGGTGAACGCTTTAATCAGCTTCCGGGAGTTCGTCGTACGGCGGTGCGATCGAAGACGATACGGCTGTTTCCGGTCAGGGATTAAGTATCTACGACCTGCCGGTCGGTCCCCGTTTCTTCGAAACGCTCGGCATGCCGCTCGTACTCGGCCGGGCGATTGATGCTCGCGACACACCGGCATCCACTCCGGTAGCTGTGGTCAACGAAACATTTGTCCGGCAGTACCTCCCCCATCAAAACCCGATTGGCCGGCGTATCTCGCTCGGTTCGCCCTTCAAAGCGCCCGGCTTTGAGATCGTGGGCGTCGCCGCCGATTCCAAATATTACGATCTGCACGAGAAAGCCAAACCGATGGCATTTTTCCCGATTTGGCAAAAACCGGTAATTAACTTCGAGTTAGTACTTCATACGTCCGGCGCACCCGAGCGAGTGGCCGTCGAAGCACGTCGCGCCCTGGAGAAGGTAAGCAGCAAGATGCCGATTCTAAGCGTGAGCAGCCTCAATATTCAGGTTGAGCAGTCGCTGCGAGAACAGAAAATGATCACCAGTCTTTGCAGCATCTTCGGCGCTCTCGCCCTGATTCTTGCTTCGGTTGGAATTTACGGGACGCTCGCCTATTCGGTAGCTGGTCGAGTCACTGAAATCGGCATTCGAATGGCGGTGGGAGCGCAGCGGCCAAATGTTATATGGCTCGTTCTTGGTGATTCCGTGTTCTTTATCGCAGCGGGAGTGGTTTTGGGCCTTCCGTTGGCCCTCGGCGGCGCGCATTGGCTAAAAAGTTTCCTATTCGGTGTTCCGCCATTGGATCCGATGGCCATCACTGCTGCCGTTCTTCTCATTGTGGCCCTGGCATCGTTTGCCTGCTATCTCCCAGCTCGGCGCGCCGCCAAAATCGATCCCGTGCGCGCCCTCCGGCACGAGTAGAGCCAAGTCCTATTCTTCCTCCGCCGCGTGCAAATGCATCTTCGCTTCGGCAATGATTTTTTCGGCCTGTGGAGCGGGAACGTAATCATAATGGTCAAACTCCATATGAAACGAAGCCCGCCCCTGCGTCTTCGAGATCAGATCGTTTCCGTAATTGAGCATTTCCGACATGGGCACCTGAGCGCGAATACTCTGCATATTCCCTTTTAGATCCATGCCGGAAATACGGCCCCGTCTGCTATTGAAATCGCTCATCAGGTCACCGGCAAACTCAGCGGGAGTTTCTACATCCACTCTCATGATCGGTTCCAAAAGCGCTGGCCGAGCCTGTTGCATCGCGGCCCGGAACGCTTTACGGCCCGCCAGCTTGAACGCCATTTCCGAGGAGTCCACATCATGGTAGGAGCCGTCATAAAGAGTCACTTTGAAATCCGTTACCGGAAATCCCGCGACGTATCCCTGTTCAGCCGCTTCCAAGATGCCCTTCTCAACAGCCGGAATGAACTGTTTGGGAATAGAGCCGCCGAAAATATCGTTGACGAACTGAAACTTCTCGCCGCGCGCGAGAGGCTCCAGCTTAATCCAGCAATCCCCAAACTGCCCATGTCCTCCCGTCTGCTTCTTATGGCGGCCCTGCACGCTGGCGGACCCGCGTACTGTCTCCCGATACGGAATCTTCGGCGCCTTTAATTCCACCTCGACCCCGTAACGCCGCCGTAGACGGCTCACCACCACTTCAACATGCTGCTGCCCATTGCCCGCCAGCAGGAATTCCTTTGTCTGCGGGTCGCGGTAAAAGCGAAGTGACCGGTCCTCCTCCAGCATTTTTGAAAGAGCCGTGCTTAAGCGGTCCTCATCATTGCGCGTCTTAGCGGAGATGGCATAAGCAATCGAAGGCTCCGGCGTTTCAACAGACGAATACACAACGCAATTTGTTTTCTCGCAGAGCGTATCGCCGGTCAATGTTTCTTTGAGCTTTGCAACCGAGCCGATATCCCCGGCGCGCAACTCCGGAATCGGTTGCAGGGCCTTTCCAAACGGAGTGGCAATATGCGCTAAACGTTCCTGCCCGTTATTTCGCATATTAATCAGATGCGTATCGTCCTTTACGGTGCCCGACATCACCTTGAAGTACGTCACGCGCCCGGCGAAAGGATCGGCGGAAGTCTTAAACACAAAAACGGAAGGAGGCTCGTTTGGCGTGATGCTTTTTTTGACCTCGCTGCCATTCCGGCGCGCTGTTATCTCCGGACGCTGTAAAGGCGAGGGGAAAATCTCCGTGACGAAATTCAAAAGCAAATCCGTCCCAATATTCTGAGGCCCGGAGGAACACAGAATGGGAAAAATGCGCCGGTCACGCATTTCTTCTTGCAAGCCGCTGACGATGTGTTCCGTGCCGATAGTTCCGGTTGCGAAGAATTCCTCCATGAGTTCGTCATTGCCTTCCGCGATCATCTCCACCAGCGCCTCGTGCGCTTTCGTCGCCTCATCCATGTGAGATGCCGGAATATCCACAACCTTGCCCTTCCCGTCGCCGCCCGGCGTGTAAACAAAAGCGCGCATGGACACGAGATCGATAATGCCGTTGAACTGCTTCTCCGACCCGATGGGAAGTTGTACCGGCACGGCGGCCCGTCCAAATGTCTCGTGAACTTTTTCGACCACGCGCTCAAATGACGAGCGCTCCCGATCCAGCTTGTTCACCACAATCGCCGCCGGAAGCTGAAACTCTTCCGCATAACTCCAGACTTTCTCCGTGGAGACCTCGATTCCGGCCACTCCATCCAACACCACCAAGGCGCTATCGGCGGCCATCAGCGTCGAACGAGTCTCATTGAGAAAAATATTGTAGCCCGGCGTATCAAGGGTGTTAATCTTGGTCTTTTGCCAGGCAAATTCAGCCAAGCCGCAGTTAATACTGAGCTTGCGCGCAATCTCCTCTTCATCAAAGTCGGTCACGGTATTCCCGTCCTCGACTTTGAAATGGCGTTCGGTTGCGCCCGCCGTAAAGAGAAAAGCCGACGCGAGAGACGTCTTGCCGCAATGCCCATGTCCAATCAAGGCAACGTTCCGAATATCGGAACTATCAAAAACTCTCATAGCCGCCTCCAGACCAATATCATGACTGGCCGAACTGGAAAAGGATATCAAATCAAATTTTGCGGTCTTAACTCATTTGAAATGCGCGAGGCTCTCTTTTCAGATAAGCCATGCCGTTAGGTTTATTGATAGCAGGATCGTAGCACCCAATGACCTGCCGCTATTTGAGATGGTCAGCTCTTGCTCTTGCTGTCCTTCCGGTTCAGCCACGTGACCGCTCCAAACGCTCCCAGCCAGGAACCCAAAGCGGCAAACAGCACATAAATCGAATTGTTTGTATAGCTAATCACGGCAAACGCGGAGAGCATATACCAAAGACTGCTCCAACTAGCGGCCGAAATTCTGCGCCGCGCTGAAACCGCGGAGTTAAACAGCACATAAACAGCGTCGGTCAACGCTGTTGAGGCCACTACACCGGCGGCAATCAACGGGTTGGGCGCATGCAAGGGGCTTTCCTCTAGGCAATTTGCTGAGAAGCCGCCAGATCGCTCGAAACGTCAATCACTGGATTGTAGATAAGAATTCGTCCGCAGCTTTCGCAGAACATAATCTGATCTCCTTTGCGAAGATCCTGAAAGAACTGCGGACGCAGTGA
>CAXUBB010000214.1:0-9190 GCA_964249105.1 uncultured Bryobacteraceae bacterium
AACGCCGGGCACATGACGTTTGGACCGTTGGAAGCTTTCACTCCCGAGCAGCTTCAGTTTTACCACTATCAACGCCGCAATCGGTCCTGCTGAGTTAACTGCACCTGTAGGACTAAAGCGAACGAAGCAGCGGAATCTGCCACTGCCCGGTTTGCGCGGAGCGGAATAGCGCTTCAATGACGGCCATATTGGCCCATGCATCCTCCAGCGGAACGGGAATCTCGCGTTTGCCCTCCACTGCGGCGGAAAAGGCTTCGGCTTGAAGAGTATATTGGTCAACTGCCGGAAACTCCTCCGTGCGCGCGCTAAGCCCGGCGATGGGTTTTGATCCGTTGTCAATCCGCAGATAGGCGGGTTCATCCGGCGGGGTATTAAAGGGCCAATGAACATCAATCCGTCCTCTTGTTCCTAGTATCTGGAAGCTTTGATAGGGAACGAGTTGCGTGCCGCAGGAAAAAATGGCCTGTCCGGGAGTGAAATCGAGCAGGGCCGAACTGAGCCGATCCGTGCCCATCTGGGGGTCGCGGTCGATCACCGCCAAAACACGGACTGGCTCGCGACCGAAGAACCAACGGGACATGGTGATGGGATAACAGCCGATATCCATAATGGCGCCGCCGCCGATGTCGGCTTGGTTGCGGATGTTGTTGGGATCAGCGTTGAAATAGCTGAAGGCACTGGTGATAAGCCGTGGCTCTCCGATTTCGCCGGTTTTCACCAGTTCGCGGGCGCGGAGCCACTGCGGGTGGGTGCGAACCATGAAGGCTTCGCCCATTTTGACACCGGTGCGGTCCCGTGCCTCGATCAGTTGCTGTGTTTCAGCGGTGCTCAGGGCGATAGGCTTTTCGCACAGGACGTGCTTGCCCGCTTCCGCCGCCTTGATTGACCAAGGCACGTGCAGATGATTCGGCAATGGGTTATAAATCACGTCAATTTCGGGATCAGCCAGGAGATCCTCATAAGAGCCGTAAGCTTGGGGAATGCCTGCCTGTTCCGCAGCGCTGCGGGCACGAACCAGATCCCGTGAAGCAATCGCCGCCACCTCCAGCAAACCGCTTTTTTGCATGCCGGGAATGACCTTTTTCGTGGCAATCGCGGCAACTCCAAGAATTCCCCAACGAGTTTTGGTAGGCATGATCCAAAGTTTTACACAGAATTATTCCAGAATAGCTGTTTCTTTGCTACATTGAACCCGTGAAGCTGTACGATTTAGATCCAGGCCCGGATACGCCCGAAGTTGTTCGGGTCATTATAGAAATTCCCAAGAATTCCTCGAATAAATACGAGTACGATGGCGAGTTGGGAATCTTCCGGCTGGATCGGTCACTGTATTCCCCCTTGCATTATCCCGGCGACTATGGTTTTATTCCCGGAACCCTGGCGGAAGACGGCGATCCTTTGGACATCCTTGTTTTGGTGACTGAAGCGAGCTTTACGGGATGCCTGATGGAAGCCCGTCCTGTGGGAGTTCTGCACATGGTGGACCAGAAAGAGGCGGATAAGAAGGTTTTGGCGGTACCGAACCGCAACCCCCGCTACGACAGTATCCATACGCTGGATCAGGTGTTTCCGCACACGCTGCGGGAAATTGAGCACTTCTTCGCTATTTACAAAGAGTTACAGGGATGCAAAACCGTGATTGACGGCTGGGCGGGGCCGCGAGAAGCCCGTCGAGTGATTTCAGACAGCCGCCAACTTTATCTTGACCGGCAGCTTCAAATTCAGGGAGCGCTCACCGTGCGGGCGGAATATTAGCGCTCCCGACTTCGCTCAATTAAGAAAAGTTGTCGCCACCGTCATCGAAGCCGCCGCCATCTGACGAATCGAAGCCGGACGAATTATCGCTATAGTCCGCATTATCAAGCTGACCGGCATCGGAGAAATTGTCCCGGTTGTCTTGCAAATCGAGATTACCGGCATCACCGCCGCCGGAATTATCATAATAGTTGTTTACAACTGTCTCTTCCCCTGGCGCTCCGCCTCCAAAACCATAGCCGCCACCGCCGAAACCACCAAAGCCGGCGTTATCTAAGCCATAACCGGGGTGCGAGAAAAGAGAGCGTATTCCTTCAAAGGCGAGAGCGCCCGCCGCAACCCCAGCCGCTGTTTGGGCAGCGCCGCGCAGGAAGCTGGGAGCGGTGCCTGAAGCAGGATTCGGCGTATTTACCTGGGCGTATTGCGGTTGTGAGGAGTACTGCCCCTGTCCGGAAGATTGTGAAAAACTGGATCCCGAGGGCGAACCGCCCTGCCCCAGGAATGATCCGGACCCGCCGCTGGACGCACCTCCGCGCTGTAAAGCTTGGATCTGCTGTTGCGCCTGTTGCAGCGCCAGGTTCTGGACAAGGACCGCCTGGGTCATCATATAAAGCGCATCGGGACGGTTGCCGATGCGTGTGCGAATGAATTCTTCCGCTTCCTGATCTTTCGGCGGCGCAGGGGTTTGCGCGAATTTGTCAGCTAAGTCGCTGAGCATCTTGCGTTCATCTGGAGTCATAACAGTTTTCTCGTTTAAGGACGCTTGTTAGACGAGATCCGAGCGGACTTCGTTCACTTTGTTGCGAGGAGCTTGCAACTAACGGCCTCTCCGTGACACCTTAAGAATGGCTCCTGCGCACGAAGGTCTTTCCACGAAGCAAAGGCCGGAGATGTGCGCGTGTCCCTGTTCTTTACTATGGAGAAACGTACGAAATGTTAGTGGAAACGACCACGTCTGTCGATCTGGAGGTGAACCCGTGGGAATCGGCGTCTCACCGGTTTGATGAAGCGGCTGAGCTTCTCGGGTTGGATGATGGAATGCGCAAAGTACTGCGTCAGCCCGCCATGGAACTCACCGTCAATATTCCGGTCATGCTGGATGACGGGCGCATCGAGGTTTTTACCGGCTATCGGGTGCAGCACTCGATAGCCAGAGGTCCCGCCAAGGGCGGTATTCGTTTTGCGCCGGATGTTTCGCTCGATGAGGTTCGGGCGCTGGCCGCCTGGATGACCTGGAAGTGCGCGGTTGTCAACATTCCTTTTGGCGGCGGCAAGGGGGGCGTGATCTGCGAGCCGCAGCTGCTGAGTGAAGGCGAACTGGAACGCATCACGCGCCGTTATACAGCGGAGATCATTGAGTTTATCGGGCCGGAGCGCGATGTTCCCGCGCCGGATGTCAATACCAACGAACAAACGATGGCGTGGATCATGGACACCTATTCCATGCACAAGCGGCACACGGTCACGGCGGTAGTAACCGGAAAGCCGCTGGAGTTGGGCGGATCGCGTGGAAGGCCGGAAGCCACCGGCCGGGGCTGCATGATCGTGACGCTGGAGGCGCTCAAGAGATTTGGTTTAGCTCCGCAGGATACGCGGGTTATCATTCAAGGTTTCGGGAACGTGGGCGGCATGGCGGCGCGTCTGATGACACAGCGGGGCTTCAAGATTATCGCGGTTGTGGAATACGACGGCGCTGTCTACAATTCGCATGGCTTGGATATTGAAGCCTTGATGCGGCATCGGAGCGAGACGGGTTCCATCCGGGAGTTTGCGGAAGGCGAGGACATTGACCGCAACGAAGCTCTTTTGATGGATTGCGACGTTCTGCTCCCGGCGGCGCGAGAGAATGTGATTACTTCGGGCAACGCCAGCCGGGTCAAAGCTAAAATTCTTTGCGAGGGAGCAAACGGGCCAACCACTTTTGTGGCGGATTCGATTCTGGCTGAAAATGGCGTGTTTGTGATTCCCGACATCCTGGCGAACGCGGGCGGAGTAACGGTTTCTTACTTTGAATGGGTGCAGGACCGGCAGGGTTACTTCTGGAATGAAAGCACCGTCAACGAGCGGCTGGAAGAATACATGGTGATGAGCTTCCACGATGTAACGAGTTATGCAACGGAGCATGGTGTGAACAATCGCACCGCTGCTTATATGCTGGCGTTGCATCGCGTGGCCAATGCGATCAGGCGGCGCGGACTCTATGCCTAACGAGCGGAGATGATAGCGGAAGCGTCAACTCCCCTGATGCGGCAATATGAAGCCGTCAAGCAACAGGTTCCGAATGCGTTGCTGATGTTCCGGCTCGGAGACTTTTACGAGTTGTTCCACCAGGACGCCGTGATCGCGGCCCGTGAGCTGGAGATCACCTTAACGGCGCGCAACAAGGAGCGCGGCGATCCTATTCCGATGTGCGGCGTTCCTTACCACTCCGCTGACGGATACATTTCACGACTGATCGGGCGCGGCTATCGTGTCGCCATTTGCGAACAGATGGAAGAAGCGGGCGCGGGCAAAAAGCTGGTCCGGCGCGAGATCACGCGTGTGGTGACGCCCGGAACGGCAACCGCATCCGACCTTCTCCGCTCGCACGAAAACAATTACCTGGCGGCTGTGTTCACGCGTTCCGGACGGAGCGGCTTGGCGTATGTGGACGTGTCAACCGGCGAGTTTCAAACGACCGAGATCGACAGCGCCGACCTGCTGTCAACGCTGGAAGCGCTGAACGTCCGCGAGGTGCTGCACGTTGAGGGCGAGCCTCCCTGCGCCAAGTGTCTCGAAACGCCACTGGAGCCTTGGGTCTTTAGGACGGAGCAGGCAAAGGGCGTCATTCTGGAAAACTTCCGGTTGCTGTCGCTTGATGGCTGCGGATTGAGCGATAAGCCGCTGGCGGCGGCGGCGGCAGGCGCGGTGCTTCATTATCTGCGCGAAACGCAAAAATCCGCGCTGGAGCATCTGAACCGCCCTGGGTTCTATCAGCGGCATGAGTCGATGGTGCTTGACGCCTCCACGGTTCGTAATCTCGAACTGGTGGAGCCGCTCTTTGTCGGCGAAAGCCGCGAGGCAACCCTGATTGCGGTTCTGGACAAAACTCAAACGCCCATGGGCGGGCGTTTATTGCGGCGCCGGCTCCTGAGTCCGTGCTGTGATGCGGAAGAAATCGAAGCGCGACTGGATGCGGTAAGTGAATTGGCCGGTAAAACCATGGTTCGCGGAAATCTGCGCAAGAGTTTGAGCGCGGTACAGGATTTGGAAAGGCTGCTGGCGAGAATTACTCTGGCAACCGCGACGCCGAGAGACCTGCTGGCTCTGGGGAAATCACTGAGTCAACTGCCTGTTATCGCTGAATTGACGCGGCAATTGGAGTCCAGGCAGTTGCGCGTGGATCTTCCTTTGGTTTCGGAGGTGCGCGACCGGATTCTGCAAGCCATTTCGGAGCAGCCGCCGATGGATCTGGCGGATGGCGGAACTATCAAAGCGGGTTTTCATCCGGAACTGGACGAGTTCCGCGACATTAGCCAGAACAGTCGCCAATATATTGCGGCGATTGAAGCGCGGGAGAAGACCGCTACCGGGATTGGGTCACTGAAGGTCCGCTTCAACAATGTTTTTGGCTTTTATATCGAGATTTCCAAAGCCAACTTGCAGTATGTTCCCGCCAATTACGAGCGTAAACAGACGCTCGCCAACGCCGAGCGGTTTACCACGCCGGAACTGAAGGAACTGGAAACAAAGGTTCTGGCGGCAGAAGAAAAGATTCTGACGCTTGAAAAAGAGATTTTTCAGGAATTAAAGAAATTCGCCGCCAGTTTCGCGGTGGAGATCAAAAATGCCGCGCAGGTCATTGCGGAGTTGGACGTTGCGGCCGCGCTCGCCCAGGTTGCCGTCGATAACCGTTACCAGCGACCACGATTTTCCCAAAGCGGCGAAATCCAGATTGAGGCGGGTCGGCATCCTGTTATCGAAAAACTAATTGAACGGGAGGCATCGCGTTTTGTTGCCAATGACTTATATCTCGATTCAAAACAGAAATATATTGCGGTCATTACTGGCCCCAATATGGGAGGTAAGTCAACTTATCTTCGACAGGCAGCGCTAATTCTGATCATGGCTCAAATCGGTTCGTTCGTGCCGGCCGATAAAGCCATTCTGCCGATTGTGGACAGAGTTTTTACTAGGATCGGCGCAGCCGACAACTTAGCGCGGGGGCGATCCACATTCATGGTGGAGATGACTGAAGCCGCAGCGATCCTCAACACAGCTACTCCTAATAGCTTTGTAGTATTGGATGAGATTGGGCGCGGAACCTCGACTTATGACGGATTATCGTTGGCTTGGGCCATTGTGGAGTATATCCACGAAAAAATTCGGGCTAAAACCCTGTTCGCCACCCATTATCACGAGCTGACGGAGCTTGCCGACCAACTTTCTGCAATAAGAAATTTACATGTGGCCGTGAAGGAAACGGATGATCGTATCTTATTCATTCGAAAGGTAGAACCAGGCGCGGCAGACCGCAGTTATGGGATTGAAGTAGCGCGTTTAGCCGGTTTACCCCTGCAAGTAATCCAGCGGGCGAGGTCAGTTTTATTGCATCATGAAGTAAGAGAGCACTCAGTAACAAAAGAGTTGACTCCAGGTGAAGCCGACACACCTATACAGATTAAATTGTTCGAGCCTATGAACGGAGGGCTCGCCGATCGGATCCGAGGTTTGGATATCAACCAGCTTCGGCCGGTTGAGGCTTTGCAGATTCTGCAAGAGTTACAGCAAGAGTTGCTAAAGAGATGAGAATAGCAGGTATCATGAGCGGGACATCGCTCGACGGAATCGATGTAGCAATCATCGACATCTCCGGTTCGGGCTTTAAAGCAAAGATTAATGTCCTGACAAGTCATTCGGTTCCATATCCGAGGAAAATACGTGAAGCGCTTTTGACAGTTTCGAATACTAGCGCCATCACGGGAGACATATCGCGGCTCAACTTTTTATTGGGAGAGCTATATGCGGAAGCTTTGGAAGAGACGGCTGAACGCGCGGAAATTCCGCTCGACTCCATCAAACTGATCGGGTGCCACGGCCAGACTATTTTCCATGAAGGCCAAGGCACGCAGTATCTCGGCAAGAGAGTGGCGAGCACGTTTCAGATTGGCGAGTCGAGTGTGATTACAGAGCGGCTCGGCATTGATGTGATCTCCAACTTTCGAGAACGCGACATGGCGGCGGGCGGTAAAGGCGCGCCGTTGGTCCCTTACCTCGACTACATGCTGATCCGGCATCGCGGCCGCGGACGGGTAGCGGTAAACATTGGCGGTATTGCGAATCTGACAGCCATTCCTCCCAATACCAATACCGATCGCGTGATTGCTTTCGATACCGGTCCGGGCAACATGGTCATTGACCAGTTAGTCACGCGCATCACGAGCGGCGGACAAACTTACGACCGTGACGGCGCCATGGCGGCGGCAGGCGTTCCAGATCCGAAGCTGTTAGCTAAATTGCTTCGTGATAAGTATTTTCGAGCCAAGCCTCCGAAAACAGCCGGCCGCGAGCAGTATGGGTCGGAGTATGTTTCAAAGCTTCTCGATACAGAGTTGAGCAGTGAGGACCTAGTAGCAACGGCAACGGCGGTTACGGCGGAAAGCATTGCGGTAAGCGTGCGTAACTTCGTGCTTCCGGAGATGCGGGTCGATGAGGTGTTCGTCTCAGGCGGCGGCACGCATAACCCAACGCTGATGAAAATGCTGCGGAAGGCGCTCGATCCGATTCCGGTCATGGAAACCAGCGAGGTAGGACTGGACGTGGATGCCAAGGAAGCGATTGCCTTTGCGGTCATGGCTTATGAAACGGCGCATGCGCGTCCGTCAAACGTGCCATTTGCCACAGGAGCAAAGCGCGCCGTCGTATTGGGCAAGCTGACCCAAAATGGCTCATCGCCGCGAAATGGAAATACCAACGGCAGCAACGGAGCAACTCCCATCTCCGCCGGAAACCGGAACGGAGCGGGCATCGCGGTGCATAAAAACAAGTCTCCACGGACTCCGAAAATGAGTCGGACTCCGGTACCGGCTAAGGTAAAAGCGGCAGCGCGGTAGAGTTTCCAGGCTGGATAAAAAAAGAGCGGGTGCGAGAGTATTCCGCTCTTTTTCTTTGCAGAAGATCTTTCTATAAGGCTGACCAGTTCACGATTCGCGGTCATACCCGCATGGAGTTGCGCGGACCGGATACGCTGTTTTAATGATTGGAGCAGTTGCCCATAGTCACCCGGAAGCAGACGGCTTTGCCTTTCGACCGGTAAAGACATCTTGATTCTCCGTTCGGTTACTCCCGCGCTTCCAAGTCATCTTCCGCGTTCAGAATATGAAGAATCAGGCGCGAAGGTATGCCGGCAAACTCGGGTCTGTCCGAGATGTCAGGGCGCATGTCGAGCATGGCCCGTTCCAGCATGTAAGTGCTGAGCAGGGTTTCCTGGTCGGCTTGTGATGAGGGCATATAAGAAGCGTGGCCGGCTACATTCCAGTAGGCTTCCATGAACGAGGCGCATACATGGGCATACCAGAAGCGCGTCCACATGCGCAGGTCATGCCGCGTCAGAGCTTCGCTTTTGTCCGTTGATAAAAATCGCCGCGTAACTGTCTGCGCGGCATAGCCGAAAGAAACCAGCATGCTCGCTACGTCCCGCAACGGACACCGCTTAATGCGGCGCTCGCTTAGATGCTGCGCCGGATCACCTTCAAAGTCGAAGATGGTTACGTTATCGCCGGTCATCAGCAAATGCCCCAGATGCAGGCGGCCATGAAAGCGGGTGCGCATGGAGGCAATGCGTTCCTCAAAGATAGCCTTGAACTTCGTCAGGATGGCCGGTTCCAGATCCAGCACCTTGGAGGCGAGCGCTTTCACCTCCGGCGTCATCTCCGAGTAGCGCTGGCGCAGAAACTCCAGCCGGCGGTTCGTCAGGCCGATGTAGCCGTGATATAGACTTTGCCGGTAGAAATCATTAAAAGGCTCGGGAGAGAATGCCGGGTCCGCCGAATTCCGCGCCAGCGCCAAATGCATCTCCGCCGTTCGCCTTCCCATGATTTTGGCTAAATCGAGATAAGGCCCAATCAATTCAGCAGCCAGCGGCGTGCGCGCATGGAGCGCGAAAGCCAACGAATAGAAATTGGCGGGCGCAAGACCTTCGATATCGGAGAGCGAGCGCTGGCCGGCGCGGATTTTATCGATGAAGCTGGTCAAATGGTCCAGTGTCATGCTCCAGGCAGTGCCTTCGTTTTTTACGAAGCCGTGCAGAACAGCGAGCGTAATGGTCTCGCCTGAATCCGCCTGATACACCATATCGCCCGCGAACGGCGCGACAAAGGGCAGTGCTAGCGGTCCATCACCCGCCAGGTGCTGTCCCATCTCCACGCCGGGGTGTGGACCAGGCTCAATCCGCCGC
>CAXUBB010000215.1:0-3003 GCA_964249105.1 uncultured Bryobacteraceae bacterium
ATGCTGAAAGGGTCGGTTTTGAACCAAGCGATAGGCAAGAAATGTTTAAGACGTTAACTTTCCTTCAAATTGTCTTATATTTAGAGATTGCGCTTCAAAAAAGAGCAGATCTCATAGCCTGTCATATATTTGAAAGGAAACTCGCCCATGGTGTAATGGCCGCACGGCAGCACGGCAACGCTGTGATCCCAGCGGAATTGACGCGCCCCCTCGATGACCTGTTCCGATAGATGCGGAGGAAAGGTCGTATCGTAGCGGCTGTAGATAAATTTCGAGCGTTTCTCTTTGGCAGTGTAAAGATCGGTGTAGCTGGGCGGACTAATGCAAAGCCAGCATTGGCGAAGACGGTCCAGGTCGATCTCTCCTTCCAAAGACTCACGGATATGACGCGTGGAAAGCCCTTCCCAAACGACATCCGCAACATAAGTGGAGCAGTGGTTAAAGACATTGACGGCGATTCGTGAATCATGAGCGCTGGCCAGAAAAGCGTAACAGGAACCCAGGCTGGTTCCGATGATGCCCAGTTGCGTAAATCCTTCTCCCTCCAGCCAATCAAAGCAGGCGCGGGCGTCAATCACGGCTTGCCGGGTGGCATCAATGGTGCGGCAGATATTGGACGATACGGCGTAATCGGCGCGGTTCAAGTGCGCCGGCATGCGCGCATCGTGATAAGGCAAGCTGAGCCGTAGCGCGCTGATACCGAGCCGCTGCAAACCGGCGCATAATGCATTGTGTTGCGGCAGTTTCGAATTCCAATGCGGCAACACCACCACGGCTTTCCGTTTTTCATTCTTAGCCGGAAACCAGAGGCCATGCACCGTGTTGTTTTCACGAAAAGGCGTTTGGATAGGAGACTCGAACTTCAGCCAGTTATCCCGTAGCTCGAAGCGGCCGGGCGGCTGGTATCCGAAGAATTCTTCGCTGCGGGCGATAGCGCGCTCGTTGTAGCAGCCGAGAAAATCTATCGGATTAGCCGTATTGGGTCCACATTCGTTAACGAAGGGCCAGTTGATGCTCCACTCCAGGCCGTACTCGAAAGGCCGCTTAACGCGATCCGTGGAGCGAAAACAGAGTTCGTTTTCCCAATCGAGCATCCAGCGCTGGTAGCGGCGGGCGACGGGCCGAAGCAGCGCCTTCATGCCGCCACAACCAGGCCTGGTACGGGTAAATGTAGAGTTGCTAAAAACAGGGGACCGAGAAACGACATGAAAGGGATAAAACTTTATTTTAACGGGAGAGGCGGACGAGTTTCGTAAGAGTGCCTCCGCTTCACGCATCCGATTGCCACCAGCACACCGCCTAAAAGCATAAATCCGATAGAGGCCGGTTCTGGAGTCGGAGTTGCCAGGAAGCCGTCTATGTTTGTGCCGTCCGAGTAGAAGCCGACGAGTTGACCGAGATCGTTGATGCCGTTAATGGTGGTGCCGGTTACGTCGAAGGCCGGGGTGGCCGATGAGTTGGGATCGTTCACCGTCTGCCAGGAATTTGTTTGGAGACTATAGACCAGTCCATCCGTGACGCCATTGGCACCCGTGAAACTTCCTACTATCTGGCCATTGTTGTTGAGGCCCAGCAACATGGTATTGGTTCCGCTGGGATCGTCCAGGGAAGTGAAGTTTCCGTTACTGTCGAGAAAACCGTGAGTGTTTCCGGCAGCGTCCACATAGAAACCGGAGATCTCGCTGTTGTTGTTGATGCCCGTCGCGGTTGTCATGGTCGCGTTGAAGGAACTGGGTAGAGTAATGGCGCTGAACTGGCTGCTGGCAATATTGTACGAGTAGCCTTGGTTATTTCCATTGGCGTCGGTGTAAAAACCGACCGCGACATTATCATTGTTTACGCCCAGCAGTTGATTGAACATGGTTGCCGCCGGAGTATTGGGATTTGAAATGCTGGTAAAAGTGTTTCCCTGCTTCACAAAACCGAAGTTGTTGGCGTTCCCGTCCACCCAGAAGCCGACCGTGGTGGGGGAATTATTGTTATTAATCCCAACCACCTGGGTCTGCACCGAATTGGGAAAGTTCCCGTTGGTGTAGGAGGCTTGTGTGTAGGGCGGCGCGAGTGTATAGCCTTGATTAGGGTGCTGCGCGCTGCCTGAGCCGAAATAACCGGCAATGGTTCCCGCGTTGTTAACGCCGAGAAGCTGGTTGAATGTCGGGTCAGCGCCGTTATTTAAGGTTTGGAAAGTGTAATCGGCAGCGGATCCGGGAACGGGAGCCAGAAGGGCCAGGGTCGCGCCCAGGAACGAAATCAGGGAAGAGCGAAGAATGTTCATAAGTAAATTACCACCTCGCCTTGGTAAGCGACATTCAAGGGCAAAAGCAATCAGCGGCAAAAGAAATTTCATAACCGTAATACACTCGCTTTCAATGGAACCCGGAAACAATCACTCGCAAAATGTGACCGCGCTTCTCCATGCCTGGCGTGAAGGGCGAATGAATGCACGGGATGAATTGATGGCGATGGTGTATCCGCAATTACGCTCTCTAGCGTCGCGCTATATGAGCGGGGAAAGGGCTGGCCATACCTTGAGCGCGACCGGACTCGTGCATGAGGCCTATCTAAAGATGTTGGGGGTGGAGGTGTCCTGGGAAGACCGCGTCCATTTCTTTGCCGTATCAGCTCGCGTGATGCGGCACATTTTGGTGGACCATGCGAAAGCCAATCGGCGCGAGAAGCGCGGCGGCGCTGCCTCCAAGGTGTCGCTCGAAGACGCCATTGTGATTTCGCCCCAACCGGAAGCTCGGTTGCTGGATCTGGATGAGGCGCTCCGGAATCTGGCGGAACTGGACCAGCGGAAAGCTGATCTGATCGAGCTGCTTTACTTCGGCGGCATGAGTCAAGGCGAAGCCGCCGCCGCCCTGAACATTTCGGAAGCAACGGTGCAGCGGGATCTGCGCATGGCGAAAGCCTGGCTCTATCGCGCCCTGAACCAAAATTCCGGGAGCAGCTAATGTCAAGAAATTTCGCTACAATCTAGAACCAGGACGCAATCACATTGCC
>CAXUBB010000215.1:3013-9184 GCA_964249105.1 uncultured Bryobacteraceae bacterium
CCGCAATCCGAACCGGTGGCGGCAGATTGAGGATGTGTTCCAGGAAGCCACCCAGCGCGACCTGCGGAGCCGCGCCGCTTTTTTAGAGAAAGCGTGCGGGAGCGACGCGGAGCTTCGCCGCGAGGTGGAGTCGCTACTGGCGAGCTTGGATGAAAGCCATCCCTTTCTGGAAGCCGCAGTCCAGGATGCCGCCCGAGCGTACCTCCACCAGGAGACCACACCGGCTATCGGAGAAGGAGCCTGCTTCGATCACTATCGCGTGATCCGAATGCTGGGCTCTGGCGGAATGGGCGAGGTGTATCTAGCTGAGGATACCAGGCTGAAGCGCAAGGTCGCGTTGAAGATGCTGGTCGAGCCGATGACGCGTAATCCGGTTTCGCTGCGCCGTTTTGAGCAGGAAGCGCAGGCAATTTCCGCGCTGAACCATGCCAACCTGCTCACGGTTTTCGATCTCTGCCGACACGAGGGCCATTACTTCCTGGTGACGGAGTTTGTGGAAGGGGAGACTCTGCGGCAGATTCTGAAGAAGGGGCCTCTGCCGCTGACGAAAGCGGTTGATATTGCGATACAAATAGCGGCAGCGCTGAGCGCCGCGCATGCTTCCGGCGTTATTCATCGGGACATCAAGCCGGAAAACATCATGGTGCGGCTTGACGGATGCGTCAAGGTTTTGGATTTCGGAATCGCCAAACTGATCGAACCTTCAAAAGCAGAGGACGCATTGCGCACTACGCCGGTCCCTTACACAAATACAGCGTCCGGGACCGTTCTCGGCACGCCTCGGTATATGTCTCCGGAGCAGGCGAGAGGGCTTGGGGTGGACGTCCGCACTGACATCTTTAGCTTGGGCGCGGTGTTCTATGAAATGCTAACGGGCCGGCCCGCTTTCCAGGGAGAGACGCAAAGCGATCTGATTGCCGACATTTTGCGCGGCGATCCTCCCTCGATTATCCGATCTCTGCCGGGAGCATCGAAGACGTTGCAGCCGGTTGTGGCTCGTGCTCTGGCCAAGGACCGGGCGCAACGCTACGAGAAAGCGGAAGACATGCTCGCTGACTTGCAGCGCGTCCGACGCGATGGGGAACTTCAGCAGCGGTTCTGGATCAGCCATATGGGGGTATGGGCGCTGGCAGCGTTGGTCATAGGACTGGCCTGCGTCGGTTTTCTGTTGCTCCGGGAGCGAGCGCGGCAGATTGTGAATACTACGCCACGCAGTTTGGCTGTGCTGCCGTTCCGCAATTTGAGACCCAGCCCGGATACGGACTTTTTGGGTTTTTCGCTGGCCGATGAGGTGATTGCCAAATTGGGCTATGTGAAAGCCTTAACCGTGCGGCCCGCGTCCGCTATCAATCGCTATCGCGACGGCGCTGAAGATCTTCAGAAGGCGGCAGCCGATCTCAAGGCGGGAATGCTGCTAACGGGCACTTACCTGAAGGACGGGGATGATCTGAGAATCACGGCCCGCTTGATCGGATTTCAGCCGCAAGCTGTTTTGTGGCAAAACACATTAACAGTGAAGTACGGAAAACTGCTCACGGTGCAGGACAGCGTGGCGCGGATGATTATTCAAGGGCTGGAGCTTCATCTGGGACCAGATGAACAGGCGCGATTGAAGCTTGATAACGCGGTCAATAGTCTCGCCTATGAGTACTATCTGCGCGGCGTGGACCTGTACTCGATTTCGAATTTTCCCGCCGCCATCGCGATGCTGGAAAAATCCAGTTCCATCGACCCGCATTACGCGCCGACGTGGGCCCATCTGGGCCGGGCGTATACGACCAATGCATCACTGCAATTTGGAGGAAGAGAGGATTACCGGCGCGCCGAGGCCGCCTACAACCGGGCGATTGCCTTGAATCCGGTCTTCCCCGAGCCGCGCGTGTACATGGCCAATCTGCTGACCGACACGGGCCGGGTGGAAGAAGCGGTGCCGCTGCTGCGGGTCGCTTTGGGGAGCAGTCCGAATCATGCGGAAGCGCATTGGGAGCTGGGCTACGCTTATCGCTACGGCGGCATGCTGAGCGAGTCCGCCGCCGAATGCGAACTGGCGCGGCGTCTGGACCCGGAAGTGAAGATCAACAGCGCCACTTTGAACACCTATCTGTACCTGGGCGAGTATGACAAGTTTCTCAACAGCCTGCCTGTGAACGATGCGCCGCTGCTGGTGTTCTATCACGGTTTCGGCTCCTACTATAAAAATAATCTTGCGGAGGCCGAAGGTGATTTTGATCGCGCGTATGAACTGGCGCCGGATCTGCTGCCCGCGCAAATCGGCAAATCGCTGAGCGACGGTATCGATCATCATGCGGAAACCGGAATCAGCCGCCTGCGGGAAACGGAACACAAGATGAACGTGCGGGGCGTGAACGATCCGGAAGCGATGTACAAAGTGGCTCAGGCCTATGCCGTTCTTGGTGATCGCGGCGACGCTTTACGGATGCTGAGGCGCAGTACAACGGGAGGATTCTTTCCATATTCTTATATCGTCCGCGACCCGCTGCTGAACGCTTTGCGCAATGCGCCTGAGTTTCCGCAAATTCTGGAGCAGGGCCGCCAGCGCCAGCAACAATTTCAACGCCGGTTCGCGGGGAAAACATCCCAATAGAAACGCGCTCCGGCGGCGAACCGGAGCGCGCCACGGCAGCAAACTACCACCGGTAGTTATGGAAGAACTATGGTCCAGAGATTTAATGTGTTTGCATTGTCATCGACCGCCGCTAACCGGAGGACGTCCTCGCCAATAGCTTTGATAGCAAGGCCAAACGCGCCGCCGTTGTTGGGGTCCACGGGCATTTGCGCCAGGAATTGACCCTCACGATTATATTCGACAAGCTCGCTGGGCTGATTGGGATCCGCATTGGAGCCGTCGCTGTTGGCGACAAGCAAATGCCCGTTCGGCAGAAAGGCAATGTCGAGCGGACCGTGCAGGCGCGTCAGATCCTGGAAGAAAAGCGCGGCGTTGACTTTCGCTTTGGTGGTTGCGGCATTGTGGATTTGGTAGACGGCATTGTCGGCGGAGGAAGCGATGTACAGCGTGTCATGCGTTGCGTCAAAAGCCAAGCCGGAAGGTCCCAAGACGATGGCCGCCGGGTCAAGGCGATGGTTAAAGCCGTCGGCCAGAATCATGGCGGACGCTTCGAGTTTTCCCGGCCCATATTGGACATCAATGCGCGAGATGATGCCGCTCAGCACATTTGACAGGAAAACCTGTGCCGCGCCGGAGAGCCCGTTTCCGTCATCATGAACCGCCATGCCCCATGGGCCATTCACCACGTCTGTTGTGTTCAAAGCGCCCAGAAATTTTCCGTTACGGTCCAGAAAAGAAAGCCTTCCCGGCTGTACCGTGGCGGCTGTGCCATCAAGGGTAGGCAGGTTGCCGATCAGCACGATACCGTTGGAAAGAATGCCCAGAGCGGCGCTAAGTCCGCTTTGCTGGACCGGGCTGGTGAAGAAGGTTGAGGTTTTGCCGGCCCTGTCCACGCGCAGGATGGTGGTGCCTCGGCCTTGCAGGTTCGCCGAATTGTTGAAGTTGGAAACCAGGATGTCGCCGGGCTGGAGAATGCCGTCAGTAGGTACGGTTCTCGGCACAAAAACGACGCCGTACGGATTCACGTCGCCATTCGAGGGAATGGTGGAAACCGAGGGCGGCAGAAGCGGAAAAATGCTATTCGTATTTTGCGCCGATGCGAGCGCGGCAGTGAACAGAGTGAGCGTGGCGACAGTTTTGACGATGGCCGGGCGCACGAGAGATGTTGAGTTTTTCATGTTTGTTTTCTCCGAAGAGTGAATAAAAGCTTATTCACTGAACTAAGCGACAAAGACGCGACTATTTCCTCACGGAACGGGTACAATTTCATGAATCCGGGATGACTTTTGTCGGTGATCTTGTAAGATCAATACCGCGAAGGAGTTGAAAGACAGCACATGGAAACTGCCGGGCGGGTGGTTCTGGAGGCGTTTCATGTCCGCAAGTCGTTTGGCGGTGTTCGAGCGCTGAAGGGCGTTTCATTAAAGTTGCTCCCTGGGGAAACGCATGCGCTGATCGGGGAGAACGGCGCGGGCAAGTCCACCCTGATTAAAATAATCACGGGCGCTCTACAGCCGGATGGCGGCGAGATCAGGATGCACGGCAAGGCGATGGATCACCACTCGCCTGCTCATGCCAGGGCGCTTGGAATTGCCGCTATTTATCAGCAGCCCGCCCTATTCCCCGATCTGACGGTAGCGGAAAATATCGGGCTTGCCGGCGGCGGCGCCAGCCGTTGGCGTAGAGTCGATTGGACCCAAAGGCGTGTCCATGCGGCAAAGGTGCTCGAACAGGTGGGCGCTCGTATCAGGCCGGACACTTTGGCGAGGAATCTCAGCATGCCCGAACAGCAACTAGTCGAGATCGCCAAGGCGGTGGACGCGAACGCCGCCGTTCTCATCCTGGATGAGCCGACAGCGTCGCTGGGCGAACAGGACGTCGAACATCTATTCCGAATCATGGCGGAAAGGCGCGCCCGCGGCACAGCAATTGTTTATATATCGCATCGGTTTGAGGAGCTGTTTCGCGTGGCGGACCGGGTTTCTGTTCTGCGCGACGGCAACAGCGTCGGCACTTATCCCATGGCGGAAGTCACTAACGCCAAGTTGATCCATCTCATGGTGGGCCGCGAATTGGAGGCGATCTTTCCAAGGCGTGAGGCAGTGTTGGGAGACACGGCGCTCAACGTTAGCCGCCTGAGCTCGAAGGAGCGCGGCGTGAAAGACGTGAGTTTGCAGGTCCGGCGCGGCGAGATCCTGGGCTTGGCGGGCTTAGTGGGTTCGGGAAGAACGGAGTTGGCGGAAGCGCTGTTCGGTTTGGCTCCGAGAGAGGCGGGGGAGATCCAGATTGACGGCAAGCCGGTCGAAATCCGATCTCCGGGCGATGCCGTGCGGGAAGGTTTGGCTCATGTCCCCGAGGACCGCCGGAATCATGGCGTGGTTCTCCAGATGCCGGTATCTGAAAATATCACCATTGCGAGTTTAGGAAAGGTTTCGGCGAACGGCTTGATCCGTTCCGGGGATGAGGAAAAAGTAGCGCAAGATTACATCCGTTCGCTGGCGGTGAAAACGCCCACGGCGGATACCTGCGTAGCGAATCTTTCCGGAGGCAACCAGCAGAAAGTGGCGCTGGCCCGCTGGCTGATGACCGATCCGAAAGTGCTTATCCTGGATGAGCCTACGCAAGGAATTGACGTCGGAGCCAAGGCCGAGATTTATCATTTCATGGGACAACTCGCCCGGAACGGAACAGCCATCCTGATGATTTCCTCCGACATGAATGAAATCCTGGGAATGAGCGATCGGATTGCGGTTATGGCGAAGGGCGAGATTGCCGGTTTTCTCAGCCGTGAGGAGGCCACTCCTCATAAAATAATGGAGCTGACGTTGGGACTCGATTCTTCTCTCCAGGGGCAAGCGCAATGAGTTTATTTCGACAGCGCTGGTGGCCTGGTCTGGCGGCGTTGCTGGGCTTGTACCTGTTCCTGGCGCTGGCGGCTCCCCGCTTCTACGACATCGCGAACCTGCGCGATCTTGCTTTAACGAACGCCTCCGTTTTGCTCATCGCCGCCGGGATGACGCTGGTGATCGTTGTTTCTCAAATTGACATCTCCGTCGGCTCGCTGTTCGCTGTGACGAGTGTTGCCCTCGGATTACTGGCAAAGGCGGGGGTACCGGTCGTGCTGCTGCCCTTTGCCGCGCTGGTGATTGGATCGATGCTGGGATCGATCAATGGCGTCCTGATCTCATTCGTTAGAGCGCCTTCGATTGTGGTCACCCTGGCGACTATGGTGAGTTTGCGGGAAGCGTTGCGCTGGATTACGGGAGGAGCTTGGGTCGAGGACCTGCCCGCCAGTTTTCAATGGTTCGGGTGGGGTCAGGAAACGGGAGAGGCGATCATTCTCGGAACAACGGCTGTTCTGTTTGCCGCCTTGTGGTGGGGATCGCGGAATCTTTCTGTGTTCCGGGAAATCTATGCGACCGGATCTGACGCCGAAGCAGCCCGCCTTGCGGGAATTTCGACACGCCAGGTGGTGTTTGCGGTCTTCGTTTTAATTGGGGCACTGACCGGCGTGGCGGCATTGCTGAACGTAGTGCGGTTCTCGGATGTGCGGGCGATCAGCGGAATGAAACTTGAAGTGGAAC
>CAXUBB010000216.1:0-5244 GCA_964249105.1 uncultured Bryobacteraceae bacterium
GGACCCTACGATGCAAAAGCTGGTGACGCCAGGCACACCTCCCGGCAAAGCGTACATAGACGCGGAAGCCGCCTACGCCTGCAATGAGGTCGCTATCAACTGGAATGCACCCTTAGTTTTCTCCTTAGCGGCGCTTTTGCCTTGATAATGTTGTCTAATTGTATCTGTATTGCATGCTACGCTCGAGATGCGTTCAGATTTTCGTTGCCCTCGGTTTACTGACCGGCATCGGTGCCGGCGGCGTTTTCGCGCCTTCCCAAATTGATCAGTTCACCGGTAATTATGCGCTTGTCAGAGACCAAAGCCGGGAACTTCGAGAGGCCATCAACCAAGCCACGGAAACCATGAATTTCGTGTTGCGTCCGATTGCGCGTCGGCAACTTCGTCAAAAGAATATTGTGTGCTCTTCATTCTTTATGGGGAGGAAGGGCGAATCCTTGAATATCAACCTGATAGGAGAAACTCCTTTGTCGCTGCCTTTATCGGGAGAGGCGGTTCTCTGGAAGGCTCCCGACGGCGAAACTGTCCGGGTACACTTAATGTCCGGGCCGGAGCTTACCCAGATTTTTGAAGCCAAAGAGGGCCGCCGCGAGAATCGCTTTACGCTTTCGCCGGATCACACGATGCTGACCATGAATGTCAGAATTACCAGCCGTGAGCTGCCTAAACCTGTTGAGTATCAACTCGTTTATCGAAGAGTTTGATTGATTCCGTTCTCTAATACCTGACGCCCTTAGCCGATACGGACAGGAGAGGGTTATTTCTGTTACTACGGGTATTAAGCCGATCAACGCGTTTACCAGCCTTTGTTATTGTGATTACCTCCTTGGCCTTGGCCTCGGGGGTTTGCGCGCAAGCCCAGCAGATCTCCAAGCTGACCGCAATACAGGACATTCGTTCGCTGACGCCGGAACAGGCTGGCCGCAAGCTTCCGGTTCGAGTGCGCGGCACGGTGACAACGCTCTCGGGTTATAAAGACAGCTTCTTCCTACAGGACAGGACAGCCGGAATTGCGGTGAACCGGTTGGAACAGGGCTCCCGCTTACGGGCCGGGGACGTCATCGAAGTGGAGGGCGTCAGTGAACCGGGCTGGTTTGCGCCCTCGCTGATTTCTCAACGCCTACGCGTGATAGCCGGCAGCGAACTGCCAAAAGCCCGCCTTTTCCGATTGAGTGACTTAACGGGAGGCACCCAGGACAGCCAGTGGCTTGCATTGCGGGGCGTGGTGAGAGCAGCGGAGGTGAAACAGATCTGGGGCCGTCAAGTGCTTTCTCTTACGGTGGACACAGGCGAGGGTTTAATCAATGCGCGGGTTCTCGATTACTCGGGGGACCATCGGCATTTGGTGGATTCCGAGGTGCTGCTCCGAGGCGTTTGCGGGACCGTTTATAACGGTCACCGCCAGTTTGTCGGGATCAGAATGTTTATCCCCAGCCTGCGGGAGATTGCCATTGAAAAGCCAAGCCGGGATGATCCTTTTGATTGTCCGCTGCGGCCTCTTGACGGGCTGCTTCAGTTTGGCCGGGATACGGTTCCTTACCACCGCATACGGGTGCGCGGCACGGTTACTTACCAGAGTCCAGCAGGAGAGATGTATTTAGAGCAGGGGAATCTCACTCTCCTGCTCCACGCTGAAACTTCGAACCGCGTGCCGTTAGGCGCGGTGATCGAAGCCGCCGGTTTCGCCGCGCAGGGCACTTACTCTCCCGAACTTCAGAATGCGATCTTTCGGGTCATCGGCAAGGGTTCCGTGGGCGAGCCGCTACTGATTAAAGCCAGTCAGATCATTGAAACGAGAAACTCTGCTCTGTATATCCCCTATGACGGCCAATTAGTTCGCATGCGGGGGCAGGTGGTCGGACTGGAGGAAGCGAGTCATGAACGGACCATTCTCTTGAATGACGCGGGCACGGTCTTTCCGGTGAAACTGCACAAAGAGTTAAATGATAACTCCTCCCGGATCTTTCCCGGCTCCCTGGTGCAGGTGACCGGTATTTGCTCCGCCAATACCAACAAAAATGGCGATCCTGAGTCGTTTCAAATCCTGGCGCGGTCTCCGGCTGATCTGCGGGTATTAACGCGACCGTCCTGGTGGAACACGCGCCACACGCTTCTTGTTCTGGGCTTAACGGTTCTGTTGACGCTGGCCGCTTTACGGCTCATCTACCGGCAGCGGAAACGAATTGAGCGTCAAAAACAAGCGCTGATCAGTTCGGCGCGGGTGTTCGAGCGGGCTTTGAATGAGGTTCCGCTGCTGGCGCTCAGCCTTGACCGCGACGGATGCGTGACGGCGTGCAATAAATTGCTGCTGAACCTGCTGGGGCTGCCCGCTGGGGAAGTGATTGGGCTCGATTGGCGGAAGCATTTTGTCGCGGAAGTATGTCCCGCTCTCGATACGCCCTTGGCGGACGCCGGCTTCAGCGGTACGCTTCGCACGAAGCACGAAGATTACATCCTCAGCCGGGACGGTTCGCGCCGCTTGGTGTCCTGGTTTAATGCCGTCATTCACGATGCAAGCGGAAACGGCACCGCCGCCATTGCTCTCGGCGAAGATATTTCCGAGCGCAAGCGCTCCGAGGAAGAATTGAGCAGCGCGGTGGCGGCGGCGCAAGCCGCTTCGCAGGCCAAAAGCGAGTTTCTCGCCAACATGAGCCATGAAATCCGAACTCCGATGAACGGCATTCTCGGAATGACGGAACTGGTGCTACAGAGCGAACTGGATGCCGAGCAGCGCGAGAACCTGAACATGGTGAAGAGTTCGGCTGACGCGCTACTCACGATTATCAATGACATTCTGGACTTCTCCAAAGTGGAAGCGGGCAAACTGACTTTGGAAACCATTCCCTTCTGTTTGGAGGACGCCCTGTCCGACGCCATCGCTCCTTTAGCCATGCAAGCCGCTGGCAAGGGACTCAAAATGTATTGGAGCACCGACAAGCAAGCGCCCCGTTACGTCATGGGAGATCCGGGCCGTTTGCGGCAGGTTCTGCTCAATCTGCTTGGCAATGCTCTCAAGTTTACGAGGGAAGGAGAAATCAGCCTGCAAGTCGAAACCGAAGGCCTGACGGAAAGCGGCGTGGAGTTGCACTTTCGCGTCAAAGACACGGGAATTGGCATTCCGGCCAAACAACAGGGAGAGATTTTCAAGGCGTTTTCGCAAGCCGACACTTCCGTCACGCGTCAATTCGGGGGAACGGGCCTGGGCCTCACCATTTGCGCCCGGCTGGTGCATCTCTTTGGAGGCAAAATCTGGGTGGAAAGCGCGCCGGGCCTGGGCAGCACTTTCCACTTCACGGCGAAGTTGGGTTTGGCGGCAGCCCCCGCGACGGTCGCGCCCTTTGGGGACATCAAAAACATGCTGCTGCTTCTGGTGGACGATAACGGGATCAACCGGCAGGTCATTCAGCAGGCAATCGCCGGTTTGGGATCGCAGGTGACGGTCACTGAGAGCGCTGAAGCAGCTCTCCTTACATTTGAGCAGGCGGCTGCCGCCGGGCGTCCTTATCCTCTAGTCATCCTGGACATGGAAATGCCGGGCAATAACGGCTTCTCGATTGCGGAACGCATCCGGCAAATCGCCGGGCCGGAGCAGACGAAATTGATTCTGTTTGCTTCGCATGGCCTGCGCGGCGATGCTGCCCGTTGCGCCGAACTCGGCATCGGCGGTTATCTCAGCAAGCCTCTGACGTGCGACGATCTGCAGCGAGCCCTGTCGGAAGTGCTTGGAAGCGCGGTGGGCAATGGAGAAACTCCGCGCCTCGTCACGCGTCACTCGCTGCGGGAAACTCGGCGACGCGTTCTGCTGGCGGAAGATAATCTCGTGAATCAACGGCTGGCCGTCAAGCTGCTTGAGAAGCAAGGGCACTCGGTTGTTGTTGCCCAGAATGGTCAAGAAGCTGTTGAGGCGGTGGGGCGTGAAGAGTTCGACATCGTCCTGATGGACGTGCAGATGCCAGTCATGGGCGGCTTTGAAGCAACCGCACAGATCCGCAGCCAAGAGAAGGACCGAGGCGGGCGCGTGAAAATTTTGGCCCTGACGGCAAACGCCATGTCCGGCGATCGCGAAAAATGCCTGGAAGTCGGAATGGATGGGTATTTGACGAAACCGCTGAAATTCGATGAGCTTTATGCGGCGATGGTTTAGGCCAGCCGCTCTTCTAATTCGCTGAGGTCGAGAGCGGTTTTATAAACAAGCACCTGGGACGGCACGGCGGTGAGTTCGTCGCGGCTGCAGCGCAACTCGTTTGAGACGGCCAGCAAATAATGCGGCACCCCGGTTTGAGCAATTTGTTTCAGACGAGCAGCCAGAGAATTAGGTGTCCAGAAGCCGAGCAGCTCAATGTAGCAGGATTTTTGTGTGCTTGATCGCGCGACTAGATCGGGTACCCAGGCGCTACCGCCTCCGTCGATGACTTCTTCACAGCGTTGGAGCATAGCGTTCCGCTCCTCTTTGTTCCAATTCGTGAGCAGCTTCTCAAGGTCTGGCCGTCCAGCGGAACCTCCTGCCTGATAATGCGAGCGAAGCTGCTTTTGTTCGCTCGTGAGTTCATAAAAGAGGGGACCAGCCTTGCCCGCCAGTTCCGCTTTCATGCGCCAGCCGGTACAGAGCAGCAGAGCGGGCAGAAATACCGCCATTTGAATGCCGTACTTTTGGGAGCGGTGAAAAAGCGATACGGGACCGTCGAGAGTGATAGTGTAGCCGATTTGAGCGCCGCCGGAAATCGTGTGAATGAGGTGATAGGCTTTGATGGCGTCGAACAGTTGACGGTACCCCGCGGCATCCTGAGGCGTTAGGATGATCGTCATCTGCTGGCAGCGATACAGCAGAGCTTGCGCTTGCGCGAGATTGTATCGATTGAGCAACTCCTCCGCTGTTAATTCTTCGAAGGAGACCAGTTCCTGATTGAGAGCCAGATCCGCGTATAAGCCTGATGAAACATCCTCGGGGCGGCAACGCAGTTCCTCGGCTACGGCGGCATGCAGGCGATGGCGGGTATCGTCGTCGCGAACGGGATGAAATTCACGAGCTTTCCGGAAAACAACTTCTCGAATGCGCGCCGGCTCAACAGCGCCGACAACGGAAAACTCACAACGGTCGAGCAATAATTTGGTCCAGCCGCGCACGAGCCGGTAATGGGGGTCGCTGCCCACGAATTCTTCGAGAGCGTCTTCCAACTCCTGGCGGCGGCATCCTCCGTGCTGCCGCACGAGGCCGCCGGCACGCTCATCATCGCGCTGCTCGCG
>CAXUBB010000216.1:5254-9183 GCA_964249105.1 uncultured Bryobacteraceae bacterium
GGTGTTGGAGGCGCGGGTCTTCGGGCTTAATCAGGCGCGGCTCAAGGCGGGAGCCTCGCTGCCAACTCATCGCCAGATCGGCGGTTAACACCGGCTTTACCCCTCCCCTCTCTGGAAGGCTTGCGGCTCGCTGCGGCGCTGGCTCATAAACTCTTCGGTCGTTTCGGCGGTCACGACTTCATAGAGCACGGCTTCTTTCTCGGGCTGCTTGCGCAGAATGCGGCCTAGGCGCTGGATGTGCTCCCGCGTGGAACCGGAGCCGGAGAGAATGATGGCCACGGCTGCCTCGGGAATGTTAACGCCTTCATTCAGTACCTTCGAGGTAGCGAGGGCGAGCACTTCGCCGCGATTGAAAGCCTCCAGCCATTGCCGCCGCTCTTTGATTCCCGTCTCGTGGGTAATGGCCGGAATGCAGAACTGCTCGGAGAGCCGGTAGACCATTTCGTTTTCGGCGGTGAAGATCAGAGTCCGATCCGTGCGGTGCCGGAGCAGCAGGTCCGACAGCACTGAAATTTTCGCTTCTGTTCCTAAAGCGGTGCGCTTCGATTCCCGGTAAGCGGCCATCGCGCGGCGGCCCGATTCCGAGCGGGCGCTCGCCTGCACGAAACGTTCCCAGCCCTGCAAGCTTCCGAGGCTGATGCGCTGTTCTTGCAGGAACTGCCGTAGGATCGCTCGCTCTTGCTGATAATGGGCGCGCTCGTCAGGCGTGAGGTCTACCCGGATGCGCTCGATGCGGTAGTCGGCCAGATACTCACCGGCGAGTTCCTGGGCTTCGCGTCGGTAAACGGTCGGGCCGATGAGTTGTTCCAAAGCCTGATCCTCGCCGTCGGCGCGTTCGGGCGTGGCGGTCAGGCCGAGCCGGAAGGGCGCTAACGAAAGTTCGGCGGCATAGCGATAGATGCTGCTTGGGAGATGATGGCACTCATCAAAAATCAGCAATCCGAAACGGTTACCGAGTCTTTCCATGACGCGAAAAGCGGAAGCGTAAGTCGTAACCGTGATAGCGCCGATTTCGAAGTAGCCGCCCCCGAGCAGGCCCACTTCGGCGGCAAAGCTCGACAGCAACAGATCATACCACTGGTTCATGAGGTCGAGCGTGGGAACGACAACCAGCGTCGAGCGGCCACAAAGCGAGATCGCCATCTGTGCGACCAGGCTCTTGCCCGCGCCGGTAGGAAGAACAACCACGCCCCGGCGTTTGGCGCGACGCCAGGCGGCAATTGCTTCCTGTTGGTAGGGCCGGGGTTCGCTGGTGATTTTCAGTTTGAAGTCAAACTCGTGATAGTTTCGGGCTTTGTCTTCGTATGGGATTTGCTGGCGAGTCCAGGCCGTCAGAACATCGGCGTAAGCCCAAGCCGGAGCACGCCAGCGCTGCACGCGTTCATCCCATTGAAACGCTTCTGGAACAGAGGCAGAGTGATCGGCTCCTTCGAGCAAGAGTGTGCCTGCTTCAAATCGTAACTGGAAGGTAGAAAGGGCCGGGGTCACACGGTCCGCCGCCTTTAGCGTAACAAGTCCAGTAAAGTAGTGAAAATATCGGTCGATAATGGAACGGAGGTGACCGACATGTCTGATTCTCTTGCCTTATACGACACTGCTTACGCCGGGTATTCGGCGCGGGTATATCAGAGTGTGCGGCAGGAAACCTACGGATTTGATCTGGGACAGACTGGCTGGATGACCGCTGACGAACTCCGGGAATTTATCGGGTGGTTGGACCTGGATGCCTCGTCCCGGGTATTGGAAGTCGGTTGCGGGGCGGGTGGTTGTGCCGTTTACCTGGCGAGTGAGACAGGAGCCGACGTAACTGGCATTGATAATAATGAGCATGGTGTGGCGAATGCTGAAACCTTGGCCATATCCTATGATCTAGCGTCACGAGTACGCTTTTTGCGCTTAGATGCCAGTAAAGTTCTGCCGTTTGCGGATGGCTCATTTGACGCCGTATTTTCCAATGACGCCCTTTGCCATATTCCGCACCGGCCCCAAATACTGGAGGAGTGGCGGCGTGTCCTGAAACCGCATGGCCGCTTTCTGTTTACGGACGCTTTGGTTGTGACGGGCATCCTTTCCCACGAGGAGATTGCCACCCGCAGCGCGGTCGGCAAGTACTTTTTTGTGCCGACCGGTGTAAATGAGCGATTTCTGCAAGAGGCAGGACTAGTCGTGCTTCGCGTAGTGGATTTAACCGCCAGCGCGGCTACGATAGCAAAACGATGGCACGATGCCCGCGTTCGCTGGCGCGACGATTTGCTCCGGTACGAGGGCGAGAACACGTTTTACGGCTTGCAGAAGTTTCTGGCATGTGTGAACAGCGTGTCGCAGGAGCGCCGTCTTTCCCGATTTGCTTATTCGGGGCGCAAGCCAGGATAAAAGGTTTACTGGCCGGTAAAGGGCGACAAATGCATCCTCTTTGTGGAGAATTTTTACCGGCAGCTAGAGATGCACAACATTTACAATCAAGGCAGTTCTGCATAAAGCGATTTCGATTCGGTGTTATCGCTATTGACTATTCGTTATTTATTCGCCTATAGTGGAAGTGCGGAGGATTATACTGTGGCGCTGACTCGAAGACAGAAAGAGGTAATGGACTTCCTGTCAAGCTTTATTGAGAATCATGGATATAGCCCCAGCTACGAAGAGGTTGCTTCGGGGTTGGGATTGGCTTCGTTAGCCACAGTACATAAGCATATTCAGGCGTTGGAGGCGAAGCAATACCTTCACCGCAACTATAATCACAGCCGTTCGCTGGAAATCGGGGAGCGCTTCTTTGCGGAAGAGCAGGCCAGGCGGCCTCAGCCGGACAATGTCGCCATTCCCTTGATGGGGCGTATCGCGGCGGGTCAGCCCGTGGAAGCGATTGCGAATGACGAGACGCTTCATTTTTCCGACTTTGTTGGAAATGAAAGCACTTATGCTCTGCAAGTACGGGGCGAATCCATGATCGATGATCATATCTGCAATGGTGACTTCGTTCTTGTCGAGAAGGCCAACTCGGTCCATAACGGTGATATTGTTGTGGCTCTGGTGGACGGCACGGAAGCAACCCTCAAGCGCTACTATGCCGAGTCGGACGGACGAGTGCGGTTGCAGCCTGCCAATGCGGCGATGCATCCGATTTTCGTGAACCCGGACAATTTGCAGATTCAAGGCCGTGTGCTGGCCATCATGCGCAGATATTAACTAGATTCCGGTGCTAAACTGGACCTGATGGCAGGAGTGGACGGAGGGTCCCTGGCGAGGCGGCTGGTTTTTTGGGATTTTCCACGGGCATCGTGGCCGTATGACCTCGTTGTGGCCTTGATTCTCCTTTTCATCTTTGCTACCCCTCGCGAGTGGTTTCATGATCAGCCGAAAGCGTCCGGCGTTGTCCTGATGTCTTCGGTGCATGGCGCGAATCAGGTCTTTATTGCCAGTGAGCTTCTCTCAGGCGTTGATGAGGCGCGGCGCACGAATCGGGCGGAAGCCTTAGTTCGTGAACGTACGGGCAAAAAGTGGCATGTTGTCCGTGTTGAGCCGATCAAAGACGAAGCCGAGAAGGAAATAAAAGGTTTCATCGCGTATACAGCCCGGTAAATTTTCGCGTCAGTATGTGAGAGCTATGAGACGTCTTCTGCCTTTTTTGTGTCTGTGGGTCTGTCCAGTTTTGTTGCAAAGTCAGGATGCGCAAAGCGTGTTGCGGCGCATGGATCAGGCCGCGCCCAAGTTCAAGGCGATGACGGCTGACCTGAAGATGGTGACCTATACCAAAATTCTGGACGATAAGGAAACAGAAACAGGGACAGTGATCATGCAGCGCGCCAAAAAAAATGATACGCGCGCCGTCATTGAATTCTCCGGTGCGTCGGCGCGGACGCTGACTTTACAGGGCAAAACCGTTCGCATCTACTACCCCAATCTGAAGCAGTATCAGGATTATGATGTTGGCC
>CAXUBB010000217.1:0-9181 GCA_964249105.1 uncultured Bryobacteraceae bacterium
ATCAGATTCCGCACGGTAATGGGCTTCGGATACGTCGGGGGAATTTTGAAATCGAGATAGCGGTTTACATCCTCGTCGAGATTGACTTTCCCCTGTTCGACCAGTTGCATGATCGCGGTCCAGGTAAAAAGTTTTGAAACCGATCCAATACGAAACAGCGCGCCGTCGCCGGTGACCGGCGTCTTCTTGGCGACATCCGCGTAACCGTAGCCCTTCTGAAACACGACATTTCCGTCTTTCACGATAACGATCACCGCGCCGGCAATGTCATCTGTACCTAGCTGTAGCGGCATGAATCCGTCAAGGAACGCTTCGATATCGGCGGCCGTCATCTCGTGCGTGGGAACAGGCTTCGTCGGCGTAACCGGCACTTGGCGATTCTCTCGCGGAACTTGCGCTCCTGCCGGCACCGCCAAACACCCGAGAAGTACAGCAGTCAGCATCAGACGCATTAATGTATGCTCCTTTCCGTCCACCCAGGGCCGCGCAGCGGGCGGCCCGCTTTTTCACCCGTCAACCGGCCATGGTCATATTCCAACCGTCCATTGACAAATACGTAATCGATGCCCTTGGACAACTCAGTCGGGTGCTCGAATGTCGCTTCATCCATGATGGCGGCGGGATCGAACACCGTGATATCGGCGAAAAAGCCTGCTTTCAGGAGACCTCTGCCGTCGAGGTGCTCGCGTTGCGCCGGCAGCGACGTGATCTTGCGAATGCAGTCTTCCATGGGCAGCAGCCTGTCGTCGCGGCAATAGCGCCCGAGTATTCGCGGCATGGAGCCGAACGCTCGCGGATGCGTGTGAGGCTCAAACAGCGGGCCATCCAACGACATTTCATCAGCGTCCAAACCTACGCTGGTCCAAGGCTGACGGAGGGCGACATGCGAATCCTCCTCGCTGGCCATGAAATAAATCGCGCCGGTTTGAGCTTTGTCGCTTAGGACAAAATCGAACAACGCGTCCAGCGGGTCCTTGCCCTCGGCTGCCGCGATGTCGGCAATGGACTTGCCGAGATATCGGCGCAGGTCGGGGTTGCCGACGGAGGCGATCTTCACGCCGGACGGGCCGCAGGCCAAATAAAGGTTTTCCCAATCCTTATGTTCGGACGCCAGTTCCTGCCGGACCTTGTCGCGAGTGGCCGGATCACGCAGACGTTCGAGCAGCTTTTGAGTCCCGCCGCTGGCAATGGAGGGAGGCAACGCCGAGGCGAGCGCAGTGCCTCCGGCGGGATATGGATACAGGTCGGCGGTCACATCGATACCCGAACGGCGCGCCGCGTTGATCTTCTCGACCACCTGCGTCATCGAACCCCAACGAGTCTTACCGATCACTTTGAGATGGAAGATCTCGACAGGCAGCTTGGCTTCATGCCCGATGCGGATCGCCTCATCAATGGCTTCGGTTTCGGATGTCCCCTCGCTGCGCATGTGCGACGCGTAGATGCCTCCATATCGGGACGCAACCTTCGCCAACTCAATCAGCTCTTCCGTTGTCGCGTAATGGCCGGGCGGATAGATGAGAGAAGTGGAAACACCCATCGCACCATCCGCCATCGCTTGTGCCACGAGCGTTTTCATCTCCTCCAGTTCAGACGCTGATGGAGCGCGATTCTCACTGCCGATCACGGCTTCGCGGACTTGCGCGGCGCCGACATAAGTGCCTAGATTCAGCGGCGTTCCCGATGCCTCAAGCCGGCGAAAGTAGCCGTCCAGCGTTGTCCAATCCACCTTCAGGTGATAAGCGTCCAACTGGGGCTTCATGCTCGCGAGCGTCAGCTTGTTTTGCGGCGCGATCGAACCGCCTTCGCCCGTAATCTCGGTGGTGATGCCCTGCGAAAGTTTGCTTAAGGAGCGATTGTCGATCAGCAGCGCCCATTCGGACTGCCCCAGCATATCGATAAATCCCGGAGCGACCACATTTCCCGCTGCATCAATCGTTTGCTTCGCGTGCGCGCCATCGAGCTTGCCGATCGCGGCGATGCGGCCATTCACTACTGCAACATCGCCGCGAAACCACGGATTACCCGTCCCGTCCATGATCCGGCCATTTCGAATGAGCAGATCGTATTCCCGCGACGGGGAGTCCGCTTGCGCTTCAGCCCAAGACGGAGATGAGAGCGCGAGCGCGGCGATATGGACGGCAATGCGAAGCAATCGAAGGCGGGAGCGGGTTGGGAAGTGTTGGGGCATAGTCAGAACTATCCAGATTTACTCGCGATACCAACGGAACCCGGTGCGCTGTTCCTCGGCGGCGCGTTGTAATACGCTCTCGCGGCGGATGCGCTGATAGTAGCTGCAAGCCGCCACAAGGCCGTCGATCAGGCACATAGGCGCGGCATAGGAGTTTCCGAAAGCAGGCGTCTCGACAGATGTGATGAAGCATTCGTCGGAAAAACGGGCAATCGGCGACACATAGGTGTCGGTGATACCCACGCAATAGCAGCCGTTCGCCTTCGCCTCTTGCAGGGCAGCCACGGTCGCGCGTAAACCGCGACGAAAACTGACAGCAATGATCAGATCTTTTTTTCCGGCTGTCTGCGCCAGGTGAATGGTGTCGCCGGTACCGTGCCCCTCCACCGCCGTGAGACCGAGAATACGCAGGTGATAACCGAGGAATCCGGCCAGATGGGCCGCCAAGTCGCCCGCGAAAATCAAAACCCGTTGCGCATCACGAATGCGCTTGGCGAGAGCCGCAATGCGGTTCGGTTCCAGGGTATTGCGAAGCTGCTGCGTGTTCTGGACCGCCTTGTCCACCGCCTCCTGGACGTAGGCTGCCAGACTCGTGTCCTTGGCGCGGCTGGTCCGCATCATGTCCAGCCCTGTCGCCTGGGACATCGCCAGATCGTGAAGGTACCGCTGAAACTCGCGATAGCTCCCGAATCCCATCCGCAACGCCACCCGCACCACGGTAGCCGCATCCACGTTCAATTTCGCCGCCAGCGCTCGAGCGCTCAAGAGCACGGAGTCTCGCGGATTTTCCAGCACAGGGCCGATGAGTTCCCGGCGCTTGGGGCTGAGAGTTTGCAGAAGTTCCGGCGTAGACAACGGCCGGCGCAGCGGGGACGGCGATCGGTGCTTTCTCATACCGGCAATAAACTCACACTATGATGCATCGAACCACCACAAAATGCAACATTTATTGCTTATGCCCGCCGGCAAAGAGAACCAACAATCACAAGTATCTTGACAGAACGTCGTGAATTCCTTACAGTCATGATAATCGCCCTAGGCTGGAGGAATGCAATGAGTGTTGCGCATTGTAAAGATAGCGTCGGCAGTCGGCGAACTTTTGTTTTGATCGTCGTGATGATCTTATATGCGGGCGTTGCCGTCCCTCAGACTGCCTCGACCGGGGCGCTGGCGGGAACTGTCGTGGACCCCAGCGGAGCAGCAGTGGCGGGAGCAAGCGTAAAGGCCACCAACGTGGCGACCGCCGACACCCAATCAGCGCTTTCACAGAGCGACGGCGGCTTTCTTCTTCCGCTCCTGCAGCCCGGAAGGTACGACCTGACTGCTTCGAAATCGGGATTCAAGACAGCCATTCGTTCGGGGCTGAACGTACACGTCACCGATACCGAGCGGGCCACCGTGCAATTGGAAATCGGCGACGTGACGCAAACTATTGTTGTCACTGGTCAAGGGGAACTGCTGAACACACAAGACACCGCCTTGGGACACGTGACCAATCAGCAGACGGTCGAAGGATTGCCGCTGGTCAATCGTAATTACACTCAGATTCTCGGCCTTTCTCCCGGCGTGGTCGGCAACGTGGACAACGCGACCGACCTCGGACAGGGTGGATCATCGTTCAATGCGGGAACGTCCGGGGTGTCGGCCCACGGCGGCGCAACCAACGACAACAATTTCCAGATGAATGGCATACAAGTCAACGACCTGATGGGCTCGGCCATCTTCAGCGGCGGAGTTCCCGTGCCGAATCCCGATGCCATTCAGGAATTTAAGGTGCAAACCGGCCAATACGACGCCTCATATGGGCGAAATGCGGGCGCCAACGTCGATGTGGTCACCAAGAGCGGCACCAACGCCTTTCACGGCGACGTGTTCGAGTTCGTGCGCAATAACATCTTCAATGCGAATGACTTTTTCCTGAATCAGCAGGGCGAAAAGCGCGGAACTCTCAAGCAGAATCAGTTCGGGTTCACGTTGGGCGGTCCGATCAAGAAGGACAAGCTTTTGTTTTTTATGTCTTATCAAGGGACACGCCAAGTCAACGGATTGGATACGAGCGCCGCGTGCCTGAGCTCCTTTTCGACGCCGCCCGCACTAGCCCAGACCGGCGGAAATCGCTCGGCGGCGGCGCTCGGGGCCGCTTTTGCGAAACAGAGCAGCGCGTTGACGGGTGAGGCCATCGCGCCGAACGGGTCCAATATCTCGCCGCAAGCCGTCGCGCTGCTGAACACGAAGCTGCTCAATGGAAATTATTTGATACCAAGCCCCCAAAACGCCGCCACGGGCATTTCTTCCGTTACCCAGAACTGCACATTCAACGACGACCAATTCGTGACGAATCTCGACTATATTCAAAGCTCGAAAAGCACTTGGCTGGGCCGTTTCTTCTTTGACGACAACAGCCGGGTGGCCACTCTGCCGAACGGGGTTGCACCCACTTTACCCGGATTTCCGCAGCCGGCGAGCACCGGCTTCCGCAATGCTTCGGTCTCCAATACTTACGCGTTCGCGCCCAATCTGCTGAATCAATTTGTATTAGGATACAACCGCACCAACACTCTTCTCCAGCAGGGCGAACCCACCGTTACAGTGCCGGGCAGCAGCGGCTCCGTTCCGTTTACCTATTCAAGTATTGGAGTCAATGCGTCGGGGGCGGACAACACATATCCATCCATTGCGGTGCTGGGATCGCTTAGCATCGGCGGCAACGGCCAGGGCACGAGCCTCATTCAAAACGCCTATAACGCCGAGGACTCCCTTTCTTATTTTCGCGGTAAGCATGCGCTGCGTTTGGGCGGAGGAGCTTCGTATCAGCAGATCAACTTTGAAAAGTTTCACTATACGGGAATCACGCTGTTTCCAAGCTTTGCCGACCTGCTGCTCGGAAATGTGCTTGAGTCCCTGGACTTGGTCGGTCTCCCGGATCGCGCCTGGAGGGCTTGGAACGGTGACGTTTACCTGCAAGATAACTTTCGCGCTACATCGCGGCTCACCTTAAATGGCGGGCTGCGGTACGAAAGACAAGGCGCCATCGGCGATGCCATGGGACGGGCTTCCATCTTCAACCTGGACCTAGCGAACCCTAATCCCCCAACCGCGGGTTCGCTCGCCGGCTATACCGTCGCTTCCAATTTCAAGGGAACGGTCCCTGCCGGTGTGACGCGCGGCACGAACAATGCCGCCCTTTACCAAAGCGGCCAGAATGCCTGGAGCCCGCGCGTCGGTTTCGCCTGGCAGCCCGCATCTGCGGATCGCTTCGTCATGCGCGGCGGATACGGAATCTTTCGCACCCGAACCACGGGCCAGCCGTTTCTGCAATTGCTCGCCAACCCGCCCTACGGCCTGATTCGAACGCAAGTTTTTGTTCCCTTCAGCAATCCGTTCTCCGCCGCTCCCGCCGCCATTCCGTTTTTTCCGCCGTACTCGCCCACAACCGCATTGACGCCCACTACGTTTTCGCCCGCGTTCCGTTCACCAATTGTCCAGGAATACAGCTTCAATGTGCAGACGCGACTGGCAAACAACTTGGTCCTGGAGGTCGGCTATGAAGGCTCGCGGGGAACGCACTTGCTCCAGAACCGGTACTTTAATCAGGCGCTCGCGGCCAGCCCGACGGCTCCCATTCGAGGCGCGACTGATAACAGCGCCAGCACACTTTTACTGCGCGTTCCTTATCAGGGTTTTCTCCCTGCGCGCGCTAATATCATCGAATCGGAAGGATCGAACTGGTACAACGCGCTCAACGTCAGCTTAAACAAGCGCTTCAGCAAGGGATTGCAATTTCTTGCCTCCTACACTTGGGCTAGCGATTTGACGGCCAATAACGGATACAGCTCGGGCGCGAACGGAGGCGTTTTGGTGGGCGATCAAAATAATGCTCAGTCACGCTACGGTTACGATCAGTTCATCCGCCCTCATCGATTTGTTTTCAGTTCTCTTTATGATTTGCCGGGCCTGCATAATGCCAATTCGCTGCTCGGGCGCGTGCTCGGAAACTGGTCGCTTTCGGGCGTCGTGACGATCCAGGCGGGTCATCATCTCAGTATTGTTGACAGCAACACCGCCAACGCTTTCGGCATTGTCGGAAGCCAACAGGACCGCGCGGAAATCGCCCCCGGCTGCACGGGAGCGCAGTTAGTGACCGCCGGTTCCGTGCGAAACAAGTTGAACAACTACTTCAACAGTTCGTGTTTCACGGGACCGCCCGTTATTGCCTCGGACGGCTCGACGGCTTTCGGCAACAGCGGCACGGGCCTTGTGATCGGTCCTGGACAAGAGAACGTCGACCTGGCCGCCGTGAAGCACATTGCTTTGGGAGAGAGCAACGGCCGATGGAATCTGCAATTGCGTGGCGAATTTTTCAACGCCTTCAATACGCCGCAATTTTCCGATCCGAACAACAATGCCGGCACAGTTATCAGAAATCCCGGCGGAACGTTCGGCACGTTTGTGTCGAGTCCCACATTTGGACGGATCACATCCACCAGCGTCAATCCCCGCGTCATTCAACTCGCGGTGAAGCTGATTTTTTAAGAAGTCTAATTCGATTTTTTACGCTGGAACCTGCATGGCCGGGCCGCTTTCTTGGGGCGTCCCCTTCAAAACCCATTTGGAGAGGGTCTCGCTCAAATCCTCGAAGCGAAGGGGCTTGTTCAGGTAATCATCCATTCCGGCCTCCAAGCAGCCTTCCCGAGAACCGGCCATCGCATCCGCCGTGAGCGCAATGATGACGGTATGTTCGCTCCCGCTCTCTCGCCGCCGAATTTCCCTGGTCGCTTCATATCCATCCATGTCCGGCATTTGGCAGTCCATGAGAATCAGGTCATACGAGAGCGTCTCCAATCTGTCGAGCGCTTCCCGCCCGTTTCCGGCCATGTCGGCGCGTATTCCAAGATTTGCGAGCATCCGCGCCGCTACCTTCTGGTTGATGATATTGTCCTCCACGATCAGCACGCGTGGAGAAGAATGGCCAGCGCTCTTGCGCTCCTTGGTGGAAACGGGCAGGGCACGCGTTCCAAGATCCACATGATGAAAGTCGAGCGTTTTTGATCTCCGCCCCCAGACTGCCGTGAGAGTCCTGTACAACTGCGATCTGCGTGCCGGCTTTAACAGGCATGCTTCCATGCCATGAGCTCGCAAGTATGCCGCATCGCACCAATCATTCACCGAAGTTAGCAGGATCACGGCCACAGGGCGCAAAGTCGGATCAGCCTTGATAGCGGCCGCGAGTTGCCTTCCATCCATACCCGGCATGCGATGGTCCGCGACGACGACGTGAAAGGGATTGCCGCCTTCGCTTGTCGCGCGAAGCGCTTCGAAAGCCTCCTCGCCAGAGAAAAAACCGGCGCTCCGGGCTCCCCAACTGGCGATCTGTTCCTCCAATACGCGGCCATTCGCCTCGTTATCATCCACAACCATGACTTGCAAACCTTCGAAAGGAGCTGCCGGAGGAGGAGTTGCAGGCTGTTGGCTATCATGCGCCAAAGGCAAAGTGAAGGAGAACGTCGAACCTTGGCCCGGAGAGCTTTCCGCCGCGATGATTCCTCCCATGAGCTCGATCAATTGCTTGGAAATCGCTAATCCCAATCCGGTGCCGCCATACTTACGCGCGGAGGAAGCGTCGACCTGGCTGAATTTTTGAAACAACAAGTTCATCTTCTCGGCTGGGATGCCGACGCCGGTATCCTGAACGCTCACGGTCACACGCGCCGCCGAGAGTTCCTGGTGATCACAAGCAACTCGGATCAGGACCTGTCCGCTCGGGGTAAACTTCACTGCATTGCCGATCAAGTTGGTCAGAACTTGGCGAATCCGAGTTGCGTCGCCCAGGAAGCGGCTGGGCAAGAGCGAGGGATAGTCGAGAACCAAATCGAGATGCTTCTCGTCCGCTTTGGGCGCCAGCATTTCCACGACATCTTCCGCCAGGAGCCGTAAATCGAACGGCAGGCACTCAATCGCCAGCTTGCCTGCTTCAATCTTCGAGAAATCGAGTATGTCGTTGATGACGGTTAGCAGCGCCTCCGCCGAGACGCGCACCGTTTCGGCGAATTCCCTCTGCTCGGGAGTCAGACCCGTATGAAGCAACAGGCCGGTCATCCCGATCACCCCGTTCATCGGCGTCCGGATTTCGTGGCTCATGTTGGCCAGGAACTCGCTCTTGGCTCTGGTGGCTTCTTCCGCTTGCTGCAATAGGCTCTCGGCGCGCGCTTTCTCCGTGGCTAATTCAGAGGTTCTCGTATGAACGGCGTCTTCCAGCCGTTGCTGCTCATACAGCAAGCGGCGAATGCGATACGACCAGATTTGCCGTCCCGCTATCCCGAGAAAAGATAAAGCGAGAAGGCGGAACCACCAACTCTGCCACCAGGGAGCGAGAATTCGGAACTCGGCCTGAGCCGGCTTTACGCTCCAGACTCCCTCCGCGTTGCCGGCATTGACCTCAAAGGCGTACTGCCCGGGCGGCAAGCTGGGATACTCGGCTTCTCTCTGAGTGCTCTCGGTCCAATCATTTTGCGCGCCGCGGAGCCGGTAGCGGAAGCGCACACTGCGTTCATTGATAAAGGTAGGCGAGGTAAAGCGCACCCGCAGCCGGTGATCCCGGTAAGGAACCTCGATGGCTTTCTGAAGATCTTGTGCCTTCTCGCCGTGTCGGAGGGCAGTAATTGAAACCGAAGGCGCCGGAGACGTCACCCTGGGCGCTTCCGCCCGGAAATGCGATAGCCCGCGGCTCGTGCCAATCCATACCGAACCGTCGGTATCGGGAAAAAACGCATTATTGCAATCGTTCCAAATCAATCCCTCCGCCTGCCCGTAGTGAATCCAGCGCTTCCCATCAAAGCGATCCACCCCCGAGTCCGTTCCCACCCATACTTGATCAGGCAAGCTGGCGGCCAAAAAATAAACGGCGTTCGAACGGAGGCCGTGATGGAGAGAGAAATGCTGAATTTCGAATTTGTCGTTCCGCATCCGAAACCGCGACGCTCCGATGGGCTC
>CAXUBB010000218.1:0-723 GCA_964249105.1 uncultured Bryobacteraceae bacterium
GGAAGTATCCAGCACTTCCATGAAAGTTGCAAGCGTCACCGTAAGCGCAATCGCCCACTGGTTATGCTTTGGTTTCCAGGTAGTGGCTGAGGGTTGAGGGGTTTGGGTCTGCTCAGGCATTTAAGTTTGTGATTGTTTGTCGAAAGTCAACGAATCTGCGGAAAACCGTTTCTTATAGATAATCGGAAATTGTTTTGCGTTGTATTGAATGAAACGCAAAATAGACCTTCTACTTATAAATCAAATGGATGTTCACCTGAGTATCCGGGCAGGTTACCTGCACCGAAGCGTCTTGCCAGCTGGGCGCGGAAAGCGCCACATGCGGGTTGTTGGCAAAACCAAACCCTTCCTTCGGCACTCGAAATATATTCCGGTCCATCCGATGGTTGGAATTCTCATCGTGCAGAACCGCAATCCCATAACGGCCCGGCGGCACATGGGCGAACTGAATCACAGCGCTGTTTCCGGTAATCGGAAGGGCAGCGCGGGTGTAAGCTTCGTCATCGTTCTCCGGCCATCCGTTCGAAGAACGAAACACGGCGCAGCCGATCACCCGTTTGTGGTTGCGGAAACCATCAACATGTACCGTTAATGAACAACCTTGGGCGGCGGAAGGCACGGAAGGCGATGGCGGTGTCACCGGCATCTGGGCGGCTAACAGCGCCAGAACAATCATTGAAAAATTAAGGCTCAATAAACCATTTTATGGCTTCGATTGTCAGG
>CAXUBB010000218.1:733-4965 GCA_964249105.1 uncultured Bryobacteraceae bacterium
CAATCCGGACCAATCGCCGCTGCTCCAATCCGACGAATCCTGTCAAGACTCACATCAAAGGCATAGTGAAAGCATTACGCTAATCAACGGATCGGTCGGTGACACTATCGCGCAGTGTCGTTCCACGTTTCGTCCACTAGAACTACGGAAGTCTCAATCTGGCGTTCGGGAACCGTCCAATACTTCTGAAGCAGTTGTTCCTTCACTGCGGAACCAACTACATGAAAGCCGTGTTTTTGGTAAAAGCGAATAGCCCAAACCGCGTCTGCCCATGTGCCGATCAACACCGGGCCGCTCGCCAGTTCCCGCAGATGAGAAAGCAAACGCCCTCCAATGCCTAGCTTTTGGCTGCTGGCCCGAACATAAGCATGGCGAATCAGGGTAACATCCTGCACTCTTTGAATGCCCATCACCGCTATCAGCATCCCGGTCTCCTCGTAACCCCAGAACACCACGCCATCGTGAATTTCGTGCCGCAACTTTTCTCGCGACATATACGGCTCTGTCCAGCAATCAGCCGGGATAATTCCTTGGTAAGCTTGCGCGCCATCATTGATGATGTCCCAAATGAGTTCAAAGTCGTGATCGTCACAACAACGGATGGTGGTTCGGTTCATACTCCAGAAATCGCACTCTAAGCACACTATGTCTTGCATGAAATTGCGCGCAAGTATCTGACTCAGGTGATAGCTGCTCGATACCGGCTTGGCGTAATGCCTAGTTGACGGACGAAAGCGCGAGTCATGTGGCTCTGGTCCGCGAAGCCGGATTGCACCGCTGCTTGAACAGGTGTTTCGCCGTTTACCAGTAACTGTTGTGCCAAGCGTACCCGTCGCTGAATCAGGTAGCTGTGCGGTGTTGTTCCCATTTCGCGCGCGAAGCCCCGCAGAAGTTGAAAGCGGCTCACGCCTGATAGTGCAGCCAAATCGGCCAGAAACACTGGCCTATTAGGCGCGGAATCCATGCATTCAACCGCTCTTGCGACGCTGGGAGAGAAACCACTCGATAAAGTCCGCGCCATTCCATGCTGCCGCAAAGCGTAATTCAGCGTGAGAAGCAGATTCTCCTCCCGAGCAAGACAATCCGTCTGCAAATCTGTAAGGCTGGCAAACAGCCGGGCGAAGTGTTCGGCCAAAATGGGATCACGCGCGACCGGGCGCACAATTTCGACTCGCTTTGTAATCTCATCTTCGACTTCGTTAAACACCAGAACTGGCGCAAAGTAAAGCATTCGCCACCTGCGCGCGTTGCTGTCTATAGATTCCCCATCGTGTATCTCGCCAGGGTTCACCATAATCACATCGCCGGCGAACGCATCAACGTGTCCAATCCCGCTCCAGGAGCGCTGTGCGCCATAAGCTAAAACTCCAATGCCGAACTGGTCATGTGAATGGCGTGGAAAGTGGCAGTTTGAAAAGAGCGTGGTAGCCTGAATTCCTGGGATGGCTGATCTATGCTGTTCTGCTTGATGGATACCTGGCACTTCTCACTCAACTCTTTCCCGCGCTGAAACTATTTTCCTCCCTCCCCTTTCTCACTGAATCGTGAACTTCGCGCTGGCAGTGTTAATCAACACTATGGAAACACCTGTAAACAGGATCGTCTAAGTGCCGGGCTTCGTGTTCCTGGTAAGCAAAACTCCGGAAACCGCTTAGGCGGTTCCGTTGACGTGAACTGTTTTCAGAAAACCTATGCATTTTAATCCGCCGGAAGGATAAGCCATCTAACCGGATCAAACCAACTCGATCCGCAGGTTGCGCCCAGTCGCTCGCGCGTCCCGTGTCAGGGTTTGAAGCGTAACTGAGGCGTTGCCGGGCATAAGAAATCGATCCAATGCTGCCCGGCTCGTCTTCATCCGGCAGACCATCTCAATTTTGCTGATGTTTTCCTCTTGCATCGCTTGCTGCACTTGGTAGGCGACCGCTTCCTTGATTGCCGCCGCGCGCGCTTCTTCCAGAATGCCCTCTTCCTGGAGAAAGTCGTCGAGTGACGATCCAATGTATTGGCTCCGCTTGCTCATCCTGTAACTTCTTTCATCCTGCGTCGTGCAATAGCAAGATAGCCCGCTCGATTGCGCCACGGAGCTTCACTTTCAAAATGCACCGTTATTGGCACGTTTTCAGCCAGGGTTCTAAAGCCACAACTGGCAGCTGTTTAGATCAACCAGATTATCGTCAAACGCAAGCTTAATTTGGCAAAAACTCTCCTGAACCTGTACCCTGCCGTGCACCGGTAACAAAACGCTCCAGCCAGCCTATGGCAAACTTCACCAGATCCGGTCCGTCAAATAGCGACGATTCAGCCGCGCCTATTGTGCCTCTGCTGCCGCGGTTCTCTGCCAGGTAGTCCGCTGCGATAAGTTCAAAACAGTTTGAAGGAAGCTTTTCGTGTACCGGTTCGCCGGTCTCAAATTCCTCAAAGTCTACCCATTCCGGTCCATGCACGCCTGGCAAAAGACGGCGATAGCGGCGAACGCGTTTGCCGGGAATCTGTGCTTTGTGCTCAGCGTAGTGGAGAAGCGTGATTGTGTCTAACGGCGCGCCCATCATCAGCACCCGCCCATGCTGCTGCAGGATTTTCTCAAACGGAGAGCCTTCTCCATAGCCGTATTGAAACGGATGATCGGCCACAATCCAGGAAGCCAAAGCTCCAATCGCGACCACGCCCGCATCGGGATGGTCGCTCCGTAGTGCACCCGGCCAGGTGCGCATGGTTTCGTGGAGAACACCGTGGTCTCGCGCCGCTTGTGCGATGCGCTTATCAAAGGAAGGAATTTCCTCGTCACCCTCCTCATAAAAAGGTTCAAAATCGACGTACGCCGTCAGTGTGCCGATTGGTCCAATCGCATCAAGCAAAGCCTGCGCAATCACATTGGCCCCGCCGGTAACCGGGCCCACCGCTCGAAGACTCGCATGCACCATCAGCACATCTCCCTGTTGCACTCCCAGGTGAGCCAGATCAGCGCTAAGCGAACTGCGAGTAGCAGGCATGATTGATCGTATAGCGTAAATCGAACAGGTTGCGTTTCAATCCCGGACAAAGGAAATTCATACTGCCTTGCTAATGCGTGTTGACGTCACATAACCGTTCACGCTAACTAATAAACTGGTTCAAACTAGTTAAAAGGTATACACATGGAAACAGTAGGCGCATTCGAAGCCAAAATCCATCTGGCGGTATTGCTGGACCGGGTCGCCAAAGGCGAGAAGATCACCATCACGCGCCACGGCATTCCCGCCGCTGTGCTGGTGCCTTGGACGGAATCAGAAACAAAACTATCCCATGAAAATATTGTTGCGGGCATGCGGGCGCTGCGCAAACGCGTGAAGCTTGGCAACATCAGCGTTAAGGACATGATCAAAGAAGGCCGCCGGTTGTGAATCAGGTTGTCGTCTGGCCGGAGTGAAAATCTTCTCTGGTAAAAGCTGATTCCGGTCGGTTCCAAGAAATTGGACAGCTTATAGGCGCAACAAGCTCACCCTTTGGTTGGCCTGATTCGATGGAACGATGTCACCAGCACTAGCCGTCCCTGCCAACAACAAAAAACGTTGCTGTCCGTTTTGTGAAACGAGCTGAAAACAAGAAATGCATATACGTTTAAGAATTCGTGCCGCTCTACTTTATTTCCACACTCCCCACTCATTAATCCAATGAAAGCTGTGTTCGAGGAGCGGATATCGCGAGGGCAGCGGGATACGCGTCAGAAACAGTGTGCCGTTCGTCGCGGCTTCTTTTCCCGTCGGTGTAAGAACGAGATGCGTCCCATCAGGTTGCCTCATCTGATAAGTAACATCGAATTCCCCATTGTTAAAGAAAATGGAGCCAAGCGTCATAGTGTGAGCGGCAGGATGAATCGCCGCGTAACTGCGCCAGAGTTTTCCGTCGGCAGACCGGATCATCAGGTGCCCATTCGGCTCCAGGAAGAGGGTAGTCATGGGTGCGCCTTCCCGGTTAAGCGCCGGTCGGTTCACGGTCCGGCCGTTCGTTGTCAGCAGAGCGGAGTCGACGCGCCACTCTCCGGTTAGAGGCGATGGATGACGCAAAGCGGCCTGATCGCGCGACCACTCCTGCGAAAACCTGGGAACGAGCTGGAAAAGAACCAGAACCGCAAAGATAATTTCAACAGCGCGTGTGCCCAGAATAGATGCGCGGCTTTTCCCCGGCGGTACCCAGAAACTCGTTAACGCCGCTGGCTGATGTCGCCAGTAGAATTGATAAAGCGGGCGAAGGTC
>CAXUBB010000218.1:4975-8207 GCA_964249105.1 uncultured Bryobacteraceae bacterium
CGCAAGCGCGAACAAAAGCATATACGCTGCTCTCAGCTTCACAGGAACATCGAAAAACAGGTTATACAACAGCACATTCGTCATGACGAAGCTGGTGAGCAAAGCTCCCGGAAGCGCGGTGCGGCGGAAACAAAGCAGAACAGCGCAGAGTCCCTCAACTGCTCCGCAAATGATTTCGTAGGCGGGATGAAGCCCGAGTAAAGTCCACAGCAATGTTAACGGCGAGGTCTGGCCGACCGGTTCGTTCAGCACCGCTAAAGACGGGGCGGGCATCTGCAAAGGATAAACCTTCATCAAGGCGTAGTAAGACAGCAGGAACACCAACGTGAGGCGCAGAACAAAGCGCATCCAAGCAGCGGCCGTTTGATACTGTAAACGCCGGTGATCAAGCATAGTCCAAATGGCGGCCGTCGGCAAAGCCATTAGGGTGACAGTGCCCATCTCAATCCAATCCAGGGCAGTGTCACGAGAATCAGCCGGATGAGAATGCGCTGCAACTCCTGAAAGGTGAAACAGATGCTGCCCGAACCACTCGACCGGTTGTTGCCAAAGCCAGTCAATTCCGGATTCAATAGAACCGCCGATGAAAGGAAGTAACGAGAAAATGCCGGTAACCGTACACACCAAAAGCAGCAAATAGCAGAAGGCCAATCGGAAGCCGAAGCGTCCGAGAGGTGTCCAGCTTACCGGAGTGAGGCCGTCAGCGCAGACGGAAGCAGCAGAAGCGAAGCCGGTCCCGGTCAGGGAGGGTTTGGTCATAAAGGTGTTAGACTTCAGACTCGATTTTTCGTGAGGGCGTGAACGCAACGAAACGAGTTCCGGCGCCGGCTTTATCGATCGGCGCTTCGTAGCTGAAAGTTTTCCCCTTTTTTGACACTGGAATGGAATAAAGGAAGATCTTCCCGTGTTTCTCTATGAGGTCCAGAAAACAACGCAGAGGTAAATGATGAAGCAAAGCAGAAAGGATGGCAGGAGAAGTTCTGCTCTACTGCTTTTTTCGCTGGCCGCTTGATCAGCGTCAACTACAAAGTTCGGCCCGTGTTGCCTCAACGAAGACTGTTACCGCACCGTAGCTGTTGCTGGGGATTCTCCGGGGGCGGGTCAGAACAGCAACCGTCCCTTTAACCGCGTGTCTCACGCCTAGGGTTCACTCCACTCCGTCCCGGAAAGCAAATCTTCACTCGTACTGGTTCAAGCTGTCCTAAATCTATTAATCATGAGATCCCCGAGAGGCAAGTTGATTCCCTTTGCGACTTGCTCGCCTCCGATTTGGGCTGTGGACTCAGCGAGCCTGAGCAGGTGCTTGTTTTTCACGATGATTGTTCTCCGGGAACAGAGCCTCTCCAGTCCAAGAGATTTCAGCCTGCAGCAGTTTGTGCGCGAGATAGCCGAGACAAAATTTTCCTAAAATTTGCTTTCGGGCTGATCAGATTGATAGGGCTGCTCGCCCCTGTAGGGATGAAAGCAATTCGTTCTCCGTTTCAGGAGGACGCAACCAATTAGAAAAGGATCCGTCCGCTCCTATGTCAATTCATCGCTATCAACACGAGCCATCTCCAACGCACCATGAACCTAGTCGGATCTGCCGATCTTTGGGGAAATGGCTTGTTTGCGCACTGGCCTTGGCGGGTACGCTACCCGCTTGGGCCGCTACCCGAACCGTCACCAGCATCAACGATAGTGGTCCCGGCTCATTGCGGGCCGCTATCACAAGTGCCGTTTCGGGCGACACCATCCGCTTCAGCCTGCCCGCTTCGAGCACCATCACCTTGATGAGCATGCTGACACTCTCCTCAAACATAACCATCAACGGGCCGGGTGCGGCCCAGTTGGCTATCAGCGGCAATCATAAGGTACCGCCGTTCCTCATTAAGAATGGGGCGACGGACACCATCTCCGGCATCGCGGTCGAGAATGGGAGTCCGCTCGGCATCAGTGTTCAGGGTACGCTCACACTTATTAATAGTATGGTTTCAGGCAATGCCGGCCCTTTAGCGGGCGGCATCTTAAACGAGGGCACGCTCACACTGATCAATAGTACGGTTTCAGGCAACTTCGGAAGTTCCGAGGGTGGCGGCATCGCCTCTGGCGTCGGCGCCCTCACCCTCACCAACAGTACGATTTCAGGGAATTCCGCACCTTCAGGTGGCGGCATTGCTAGCCGCGGTTCGCTCATCATCAACAACAGTACGGTTTCAGGCAACTCCGCAGCGACAGGTGGTGGGATCTCGTCTCTTGGAGCCTATCTAAGCATCAAAAACACCTTATTAGTCAATAATAAAGGCGGGAACTGCGACTTCAATGACTCGATTACCTCGCAAGGCTACAATTTATCGGATGACACCAGTTGCGGTAAGTGGCTAACGGCCGCTGGCGACAAAAACAATATTGCTGCAGGACTCGACCCGAACGGCTTGCAGAATAATGCGGGGTCCACACCCACTATCGCGCTGCTTCCGGCCAGCCCTGCTGTAGATGCCATTCCGGTGGCGGATTGTACTGACGCTGATGGAGCCGCCATTACCACCGATCAACGCGGCATCTCGCGTCCGCGAGGCGATGGGTGCGACATCGGCGCCTTTGAACTGGCGGCAACCGCCCCGTTCTCCAACTTCAGCGCGAGACTGAGTGTGTCAGCAGGTCAGAAGGTTGGCGGCATCATCATCGAACCGCCTAACTTCCTGCTCATCGGACGCTTCACCCTGGGTGACAGCAGTAAGGGAATCAACCCGCTGACCGAAGCCGTGACGCTCACGATAGGCAGCTATGGCGTAACGCTTCCGGCTGGTTCCTTTCAGCAGAGTGGTTCTGGTGGCTACGTCGGTTACGCGCCGAACTTAAGGGTGACAATCAATTTGCCCGTCGGCGACAGTTATAGCTTTACAGCAAGTGGGAGCCCGATACCGTTTACTGTCACCAGTCCCATACCTGTGACGCTTACCATTGGTCCGGACACCGGTACGACCAAAACCGAGTTGACGGGTTGGTCCTTATAGAAGAACTAAAAATTCGTTCAAGCGACAGGTTCCTATCGGAAGTGCAGGACGAAGAAGGTCGTGGTTAGGCCGTTAGTCGGGCACATTCGATAGGACCGTTTGAAGTCGCCGCTTCCGTTTGTGGGAACGTGCCGGTTATGGGATTTGTAAGATTCTGGCTGCGATAACAGCGAAAGCAGGCACACGCTTTTGATAGCCGACACGGTCAGCCGAGCACACTATGCAAGCCTTTGTAG
>CAXUBB010000218.1:8217-9119 GCA_964249105.1 uncultured Bryobacteraceae bacterium
CTCCTGTTGAGGTGTTTTCACGGGTTGGGAGTTCAGTAACAGGCTACATAACTACTGATTGCTGAAACTTGTGGCGCTAAATTTGTAGTTGGAAATTGCGTAGCCTGTCCCCGAACCTCCCAACGCGTCTTTGTTTGCAGCCATGCAAAGGATGTGCTGACGGGCTCCGTTTCGTCTCCGCCAAGCGGATCCGCAAAACATTTGCTTCTACAATGAAGTAGGAAAACGGAAATGTCCGACTGGCAACCAGCAGCTTACAAGAATTATCAATGGATTGTCGCCGATCCTGATCTGCTCGGCGGGAAACTGGCCCTTCGAGGTACTCGACTTTCTGTTGCTCTCCTGCTGGAGTGCTTGGCTCATGGGATGTCGTTGGATGACATTCAGGAAGCGTATGACTATGCCTTACCTCCAGAAGCTTGGTCAGAGGTGTTCCAGGTAGCATCGGAGTTGACGGAATTGTTCCATGTGGCTGCTTGACGCTAACATGGATGTTCATTTACTCAACGTCCTGCAGGAACTCGGCATTACGTGCGAAACTGCCGCCTCCAAAGAATGGAAGGCGCTGTCCAACGGTCAACTCGTGGCGGCTGCCGTGGCCAGCGGCTTTGATTGTCTCCTCACTCGTGACCGCTTGTTCGGTGAATCGGCGTCTCGCGCCTTGCGACTTCATCCAAGCTTTGCGGTTGTTCTGGTTCGCTTGCCGCAGCAACGTTGGCCGGAGTACTACCAGAGTTTTATGAAAGCCTGGGCTTCCTGCGCGATTACGCCACAGCCGGGATGTCTCGTTGAGTGGCCCTCGTAACTTACACGATCTTCGAATTTGGGGTTGTGGTGACTGTCTCAAATCTATTAAAACTATCTTCTGAATCGACTCTGTTTAAAGTTTTTACATATAAAGT